>NZ_BJVJ01000006.1 GCF_007989085.1 Pseudonocardia sulfidoxydans NBRC 16205 | reverse complement strand
GCGACCACGACGACCGCGGCAGCCGCCGCGACCACGACGACCGCGGCAGCGACCACGACGACCACGACGACCGCGCCGGCCGACCAGGCCTCGACGGGCGCCGTCGTCCCCGCCACCGCGTCCGACAAGGCCGACACCACGACGGCGATCGGGGCGGGGGCCGCGGACTACGTCGTCCACGCCGCCACCACGCAGGACGCCACCAAGGCCACCGCGGACCTCGGGGTGGTGCCGTCGGCGATGTTCGAGCACGCCGTCTCGGGGTTCGCGGCGCAGCTGACCGCAGCGCAGGTCGAGAAGCTGCGGGCGCTGCCGGGGATCATCGGTGTCGAGCAGGACCGGCGGATCAACCCGCTCGAGCCGCGGACGGTCCGTACCGCGAAACCGCAGCCGTCCGTCGAGGCGACGCAGGACTCGCCGCGCAACTGGGGTCTCGACCGCATCGACCAGACGTCGCTGCCCCTCGACGGGAAGTACACCGCGACGAGCACCGGCGCGGGCGTCACGATCTTCGTCGTCGACACCGGTGTCGACGTCACACACCCGGACTTCGGTGGCCGCGCGAGCGTCGGTGTCGACACGATCGACGACAACGTCTCCGACTGCGACGGCCACGGCACCGTGGTGGCGGGCATCGCGGCGTCGACGACGTACGGCGTCGCGAAGCAGGCGTCGGTGAAGTCGGTGAAGGTGCTCGACTGCAACGGGACCGGGACGCTGTCGTCGCTGCTCTCGGGGGTCGACTGGGTGGCGCGCAACCACGCCGGTCCGTCGGTCGCGGTGATGTCGTGGAGCTACGGCTCGTCGGACGTGCTCACCGCGGCGGTGCAGGGCCTGGTCGACTCGGGTGTGTTCGTCGCGTCGTCGGCGGGCAACACCGGTGCCGACGACTGTCGGGTCGCGCCGCGCAACGCGAGCGGGGTACTGGTCGTCGCCAACTCGACGATCGACGACAGGCGCGCCCCGACGTCGAGCACCGGCGCGTGCGTGAGCCTGTACGCGCCCGGCACGGGCATCATCGCGCCGGTCCCGGGTGGGGGGACGGCGTCGTACAGCGGGACGTCGATGGCGGCGCCGTTCGCGGCGGGGGTTGCCGCGCTCTACAAGCAGCGCAACGGCGACGCCCCGAGCGCGACGATCGAACAGTGGATCGTCGACCGCGCGACGCCCGGTGTGGTCATCGGCGGCGACGCCGGGGGCACCCCGAACCGCCTCCTCAACACCGGCGGACTCTGAGCCCGGGGTCGTGAGCGGTAATAGTCGCGATAGCGACTATTGCCACTCACAGGGTCACTCGGGGTCGAGCGTCGAGAAGCCCGTGTAGGGCACCAGGGCCTCGGGCAGCGTGACCGAACCGTCGGGCTGCTGGCCCTGCTCCAGGATCGCGACGAGCGTGCGCCCGATGGGCAGGCCCGACCCGTTGAGGGTGGCCGCGAAGCCCCGCGAGCCGTCCTTGGCCTTGGTGCGGATGCCGGCGCGGCGGGCCTGGAAGACCCCGAAGTCGGAGCACGACGAGATCTCGCGGTAGGTGTCCTGGCTGGGCAGCCACACCTCGATGTCGTAGGTCAGCGTCGAGGAGAAGCCGGTGTCGCCCGCGGCCAGCTTGACGACGCGGTAGGCCAGCCCGAGCCCCTGCAGCGCCGACTCGGCGTGCCCGACCAGCACCTCCAGCTCGTCGCGTGAGGTGGCGGGGTCGACGAAGCGGACGAGCTCCACCTTGGCGAACTCGTGCATGCGGATCAGGCCGCGGGTGTCGCGGCCGTAGGAGCCGGCCTCGGAGCGGAAGCACGGGGTGTGCGCGGTGTAGGTCAGCGGGAGCGACTCGAGGTCGAGCGTCTCGCGGGCGTGCAGGTTGGTGAGCGGCACCTCGGCCGTCGGGATCAGGAAGAGCTCCCGGTCGGCGACCTCGGTGCGGAACAGGTCCTGCTCGAACTTGGGCAGCTGACCCGTGCCGGTCATGGTCTGACGGGTGACCAGCGAGGGCACCGAGAACTCGGTGTAGCCGTTCTCGAGGGCCTTGTCGATCAGGTACGAGCCGATGGCGCGCTGCAGCGCCGCACCCTTGCCCTTGAGCACCGCGAAGCGCGGCCCCGACAGCTTGGTGGCGCGCGGCAGGTCGAGGATGCCCAATTTCTCGGCGATGTCGACGTGGTCGAGCGGCGACTCGACGACGGGCGGCCGGCCCCACGTTCTGACGAGCTCGGCGTCGGCGTCGGACGTGCCGTCGGGCGACTCGTCGGCGGGCAGGTTCGGGATGCCCAGCAGCAGGTCCTGCAGCTGCCCGTCGAACTCCTTCTGCTCCTCCTCGGCCGCCGACACGACACCCTTGAGCTCGCGCGCACGCTCGACGAGCGCGGGCCGCTCCTCGGCCGACGCACCCTTCACCGACGTGGCGACCCGCTTGGACTCGGCGCGCGCCTCGTCGCCACGCTGGATGGCGGAGTTGCGGCCGGACAGGAGCTTCTCCAGCTCGGCGAGGTCGAGGGAGTAGCCGCGGCGGGCGAGCTTGCGCACGGCGTCGGTGGCGGGGTCGAGCAGGACGCGCGGGTCATGCATCGGTCGAGCGTATCGCCCGGGCGCACCCCGATTTCCCGACGGTCCGGACCTGGCCTGCGGGGGAGTGGCGTGCGTCGCCCTGGCGGGACAGGATGTCGTGAGCCCTCCCGACCGCACCCGAGGAGAACGACGTCGTGACCTCCGCAGGCGCCCCCGCTGTCCCGTCCTACGCCTCCGGCATCTCCGAGGTGCCGCTGCTGGGCGACACGATCGGCGACAACCTCGACCGCACCGCCACGGCGCAGCCCGACGTGGAGGCGCTCGTCGAGGTCCCGACCGCCCGCCGCTGGACCTACGCGCAGCTGCGCGAGGACGTCGACGTCGTGGCGATGGGCCTGATGCGGGCCGGGATCGGCAAGGGCGACCGCGTCGGCATCTGGGCGCCGAACATGGCGGAGTGGACGCTGGTGCAGTACGCGACGGCCAAGATCGGCGCGATCCTCGTCAACATCAACCCGGCCTACCGCACGCACGAGCTGGAGTACGTGCTCAACCAGGCCGGCGCGAAGATGCTGGTGTCGGCCGAGAAGTTCAAGTCGTCGGACTACGTCGGCATGATCGGGCAGGTGCGGGGCAACTGCGCCGCGCTGGAGCAGGTCGTCATCATCGGCGCCCCGGAGTGGGACGCGCTCGTCGACTCGGGCCGCGGCGGGGACCGTGCCGCCCTCGCCGAGGCCCAGGCGTCGCTCAGTCCCGACGACCCGATCAACATCCAGTACACGTCGGGCACCACGGGCTTCCCCAAGGGCGCGACCCTGTCGCACCACAACATCCTCAACAACGGCTACTTCGTCGGCCGCCTGTGCGGCTACGGCGCCGAGGACCGCGTCTGCATCCCGGTGCCCTTCTACCACTGCTTCGGCATGGTCATGGGCAACCTCGGCTGCACGACGAACGGCTCGACGATGGTCATCCCGGCGCAGGGTTTCGATCCCGAGGCCACGTTGAAGGCCGTCGCGCAGGAGAAGTGCACGTCGCTCTACGGGGTGCCGACGATGTTCATCGCCGAGCTCAACCACCCCGACTTCTCCTCGTACGACCTGTCGAGCCTGCGGACCGGGATCATGGCCGGCTCGCCGTGCCCGGTCGAGGTGATGAAGCAGGTCGTCGACCGGATGGGCATGACCGAGGTGACCATCTGCTACGGCATGACCGAGACCAGCCCGGTGTCGACGCAGACCCGTGCCGACGACTCCCTGGAGCGCCGGGTGGCCACGGTCGGGCGGGTGCACCCGCACGTCGAGGTCAAGGTCGTCGACCCGGAGACGGGCCTGACGGTGCCCCGCGGCGAGGCCGGCGAGCTGTGCACCCGCGGCTACTCGGTGATGCTCGGCTACTGGGAGCAGCCCGACAAGACCGCCGAGTCGATCGACGCGTCGCGCTGGATGCACACCGGCGACCTCGCGATCATGGACTCCGACGGCTACCTCAACATCACCGGCCGGATCAAGGACATGGTCATCCGCGGCGGCGAGAACGTGTACCCGCGTGAGATCGAGGAGTTCCTCTACACCCACCCCGATATCCTCGACGCCCAGGTCATCGGCGTTCCCGACGTCAAGTACGGCGAGGAGCTGTGCGCGTGGGTGAAGCTGCGCGACGGTGTCCGCGAGCTCACCGCGGAGAACGTCCGCGAGTTCGCCACCGGCAAGCTGGCGCACTACAAGATCCCGCGCTACGTGGTCGTCGTCGACGAGTTCCCGATGACCGTGACGGGCAAGGTCCGCAAGGTCGAGATGCGGGAGAAGTCCGTCGAGCTGCTCGACCTGGCCGACGCGGCGGCGGTGAAGAACGCCTGACGGCCGTACCGGTTGGGCCGTCAGGCGCATTCCAGCCCCGGCGGCCGGTGGTTTTTGGGCGGTGCGCACCCGGGGTGCGCAGGTCTAGGCTGGTACCTGCGCGTCCCGGTGTCGCTAGGCGAGCCGTCCGATCAGGTGCGGTCGACCAGGCAGCAGCAGGGCGCGTTTGTCGTGCGGGGGTGAGGGTCACCCCGGCGCGACCGCGTGGCAACGATCGAGGAACGGGTGCGCAGGATGCCGACCGGCAGGGTCAAGTGGTACGACGCCGACAAGGGGTTCGGCTTCCTCTCGCAGGACGGTGGCGAGGACGTCTACGTCCGCAAGGCGGCGCTGCCGGCGGGTGTGGAGTCGCTGAAGTCGGGACAGCGCGTCGAGTTCGGGATGGCCGAGGGCCGGCGCGGACCGCAGGCGTTGCAGGTCAAGCTGGTCGACGCGCTGCCGTCGGTCGCCGAGGCGTCGCGGCGGCCCGCGGAGGAGCTGCACGGCCTGATCGAGGACATGATCAGGCTGCTGGAGAGCAAGGTGCAGCCCGACCTGCGGCGCGGCCGCTACCCGGAGCGCAAGGCCGCGAAGCTCGCGGCCGAGGTCGTCCGCGCCGTGGCCCGCGACCTCGACGGCTGAGATCTCGACGGCTGAGACCTCGACGGCTCAGACCTCGACGGCTCAGACCTCGACGGCTGAGCCGTCGGAGGAGCTCACGCGTCGGTGACCAGCACCCAGCTGCCGCGGATCAGGAACTCGCCCTGCCCGGTCTGCGGGTCGGCCGACGGGATGCCGAAGGCCTGCACCTGAGCGGTGATCAGCTGGTCGGTGGGCGCGGGCAGCTCGAGGGTGTAGTCCTCCTGCGCCCCGGCCGCGAACACCGGGCTGCGCCCGTCGACCTGTTGGCCGTCGGCACCGCGGTAGCTGAACACCACGTGCCACGGCGTCGACGACAGCCCCTCGGTGACCGCGACCTGTACCGGGGTGCCTGCGGGGACCCCGAGGTGGACCTCGGCGGCCGGGTCGCCGGTGCAGTCGGTGACCTTCAGGTCGCACCACTGCGTCGGGCCCGTCGTGCGCTCCTGCCCGGCGACGGTGAACGTCACCTGCGGCGGGGCGTCGTCCGAACCGCCGCACCCGGCCGGCAGTACGGCGCAGGCGACGATCAGGAGCGGGAGCAGGCGGCGCAGCACACGGCCAGCCTATGAGTGCGCCGTCGGCGCCATGGGCGGGGTGTCGACGCGCGCCTCCCGCGCCCCCAGCCCGGGGACGAGGGTGCGGCCGCGGCTGATCAGGAACGTCTGGATGCCCGACAGCGTGACCAGGCACGACACGACGACGAACCCGATCCAGAACGTGCTGTGCGGCAGCAGCACCCCGAACGCGCCGCCGAACACCCAGGCCAGCTGCAGCACCGTCTCCGACCGGCCGAACGCCGACGCCCTCGACTCCTCGGGCAGGTCACGCTGGACGACGGCGTCGAGGGACACCTTGGCGAGCGCGCTCGCCGTCGACCCCACGAGGCCGACGATCGCGGCCGTCCAGATGCCGGGGATCACGGCGGCGACGACCGTCGAGCAGACGACGGCACCGATGCAGCCGAGCACGACCGCGTCGGCACGGCCGAACGTCGCCCGCGACCCGGCGAAGTTGCCGATGAACCCGCCCGCGCCGGCGGCGGCGCCGACGATGCCGATCAGGAACAGCTGCCGCGACGGGTCGGCCTCGGTCTGGGCCTTGACGACGAATGCCACGAACAGCGCCAGGAACCCGGTGACGATGCGGATGGAGCCGTTGCCCCACAGCGACGTCAGCACCCCGCGGCCCATGGGTCTGCGCTTGCCTCGGTGCGTGCTGCGCAGCGCCGCGGGGACCTCGCCCGCGGTGACCTCCACCCAGCGCGGGATGCGGACGCAGAGCCACACGCCGACGACGGCCAGCCCGGCGGTGTAGAACAGCGCTCCCGGTGAGCCGAACGCCCACGCCACCCCGGCCGCGATCGCGCCGAACACACCCCCTGCGACCAAGCCGAACGTCGTCAGCCGGGAGTTGGTGGTGGTGAGCCCGATCGTCTCGGGCAGCACTCTCGGGGTGACCGCCGCCTTGAGCACCATGTAGCTCTTGGACAGCACCAGGGTGCCCAGCGCGGCGGGGTAGAGCAGCCAGTTCTCGTAGTTGAGCGCCATGACGACGGCGAGGATCGCCCGGCCCGCGAACGACACCGCCAGCGCGGCGCGGCGGCCGCGCTGCAGCCGGTCGAGCAGCGGCCCGATGACGGGCGCCACCACCGCGAACGGCGCGACGGTGATGGCCAGGTAGAGGGCGACGTTCGTCTTCGACTCGGCCGTGGCGGCGGCGAAGAACAGGGTGTTGGCCAGCGCGACGGTGACCGCGGCGTCGACCGCGTAGGTCATCATCGTCGCGTAGGTGAGGGCGGTGAGGCCCGAGCGGTCGGCGCCGTCGGCGGTGGCCGCGCGGTGGAACGTGCGGATGCCGCCCTGCGCGAACTGCTTGGTGCGCATGGCTGCGACCCGGGTGACGGTCAGCTTGCGCGGGACCCGGGGGCCGGGCTGCAGCTCGGTCGGCTCTTCCTGCGTCCCGTCGGCTGCGGGCTCCGGGCGGGTCCCGCGCGGGGGTGTCGTGGGAGGTGCCGGTGGGCGCGCTCCGGTCGGCGGGCCCTGCGGGGGCGGAGTGGGGCGGCGCGGCGGCTCCGGGACGGTCTCGCCCGCCCAGCCGGGCTGACGGACCTGGTCCGGGCGTGGCTCGGCCGGCGTCGTCGGGTACTCGTCCAGCATGTCCGGGGCGCGGCGGTAGGCGGCCGGGTCGTAGCCGGGGTCGTCGTGCCACGGGTAGCGGCGGCGCACCGTCGGCTCGTAGGGAGCGGGCGCGGGCCGGGCGTCGGGCCGGCGTTCACCCCAGGCCGGCGGCTCCTCGGGGACCGGCGGCCGATCCGGCCCCGACGGGGGTGTCGACCCACCACCGGGCACCCACGGGCGACGCCTGCCGCGCCGCGGCTCGCGGGAGTCGGAGGAACCGGTCCGTGCCACGGGTTCATTGTGGCTCATGCCCTGCCCGACACGCCGACCTCTCGGGGTGCCCGGATCGGGGCGCCCGGTGATCAGCCGAACCGCACCCGGAACATCGTCGGCCACAGCTTGCCGGTCAGCAGGAACTCACCGCCGCCCAGCGACGCGATCCCGTTGAGGACGTCGGCGCCCGCCCGCCGGTCGGCGGGCAGCAGCCCGGTGGCGTCGACGATCGCGGTCACGTGGCCGTCGGCGGGGTCGATGCGGACGAGGCGGTCGGTCCGCCACACGTTGGCCCACACCTGCCCGTCGACGCACTCCAGCTCGTTGAGCTGGGTGAGCGGGCGGCCGTCGAGGGTCACCCGCACCGAACCGGTCTCGGCGAACGTGCCCGGATCGTGGAAGCGCAACAGGTCGGTGCCGTCGGAACGGACGAGCCGCGACCCGTCGCTGCACAGGCCCCAACCCTCGCCGTCGATCGGCACCTGCCGGCGCAGCGTGAGCGACGCCCGGTCCCACTCCAGGACGACGCCGTCGCGCCACGTCAGCTGCCAGATCGTGTCGCCGACGACCGTCAGCCCCTCCCCGAACAGGTTGCCCGGCAACGGGACCGCGCGGCGCACCGCGCCGGTCGCCGGGTCGAGCTCGCGCAGCTGGGAACGGCCCTCCAGACCGGTGCCCTGGTAGAGGACGCCGTCGGCGAGCTCGAGGCCCTGGGTGAACGCCGCGGGGTCGTGCGGCAGCTCGCCGAGCACCTGCGGGCGCAGCACCGGAGGCCCCGGCTGAGCCGCCCCGCAGGCGGCCATCGCGAGCACCGCGACGAGCAGGAGTGCACGGCGGACGATCACGATCGGCAAGGGTGGCACAATCTCGCACGTGAGCGACGAACCGACGCACGACGAGGGCGCCGCGGTCCGCGAGGCGCAGCGCCCGCCGGCCGACGCGATCGACCTCGCGCGGGCGGCGGCCGTCGAGGAGGCGGCCACCGACGCGGGACCCGACGAGGCGGCCGCGGCCGTCGGCGAGCACCTGGGCGGTGCCGCCGAGGACGAGGCCTACACGCACTTCTTTGCCGCGACCCGCCCCGGCTACCGGGGCTGGCGCTGGGCGGTCACGCTCGGCTGCGCGGGCGAGGGCGAGCCGGCCACGGTCAGCGAGGTCGTGATGCTGCCCGGGCACGACGCGCTGGTCGCGCCGACGTGGGTGCCGTGGCACGAACGCGTCCGCCCCGGCGACCTCGGGGTGGGCGACCTGCTGCCCTCCCCGCCCGGCGACGAGCGGCTCGTCCCCGGCTACGTCGCGTCCGACGACCCCGCGGTCGAGGAGGTCGCCGTCGAGATCGGGCTGGGCCGCACCCGCGTGCTCAGCCGCTTCGGCCGCACCGAGGCCGCCACCCGCTGGCAGGAGGGCCCACACGGCCCGGCCGCCGCGATGGCCCGGTCGGCGCCCGGCGTGTGCGGCACGTGTGGCTTCTTCATGCCGCTCGCCGGGTCGCTGCGCGGCGGGTTCGGCGTGTGCGCCAACGAGTTCGCACCTGGCGACGGCGCGGTCGTCGCCGTCGGGTACGGGTGCGGCGCGCACTCGGACGTCGCCGTCGAGCAGGGGTCGCCGGTGCAGGTCGCGGCGCTCGTCTACGACGACGGGGTGGACCTGGAGACGGTCCCGCAGGCCGCCACCTCGGAGGTCGCTGCCTCCGCCGCCGACGACGCCGCCGACGACACCGCCGACGACACCGCCGTCGAGAGTGCCGAGCCCGCGCCGGCCGACTCCTGAGCACGCCGTCCGTCGCCGACCCGTTCGGCACGGCGTCCCTGCGCGCCGCGGTACTCGACGCCTGGGCGTCGTCCCCGACGCGGTTCCGGGAGGACGCCAACGCCGAGGAGGACCTGCTGCTCGGCGGCTACGCCGGGGTGTGGTTCGTGGAGCTGGCGCAGAACGCGGCCGACGCCGCCCGCGCGGCCGGGGTCCCGGGCCGGGTGCTGGTCCGGGTCGTCGACGGGGAGCTCCGCGTCGCCAACACCGGTGCGCCGCTCGACGCGGCCGGGGTGGCGGCGCTGGCGTCGCTGCGGGCGTCGGCCAAGCGGGACGCCGAGGGTTCGGTCGGCCGGTTCGGGGTCGGGTTCGCCGCGGTGCTGGCGGTGTCGCGGGAACCGCGCGTCGTCACCCGCGACGGGCGGGGGGTGCGGTTCTCGGACTCGGCCACCGCGGAGGCGGTCGCCGGCCTGCCCGGGCCCGCGGCGGAGCTGGCGCGTCGCGCCGGGCAGCTGCCCGTGCTGCGGCTGGCGTGGCCCGTCACCGAGGAACCGCCGCCCGCGGGGTACGACACGGAGGTGCGGCTGCCGCTCTCCGTCACACCCGATCTCACCGGTCTCGGCGCCGACGACCTGCTCCTTGCCCTGCCCGACCTGGTGGAGATCACCGTCGGCGCCGCGACGCTCACCCGCACCGACGAGGGCGGCGGCCGGGTCCGCGTCGGCGACCGGACGTGGCTGCTGGCCCGCGCCACCGGCACCCTCGACGACGACGAGGCCGGCACCCAGGCCGTCGAGCAGCGGGGACGCCGTGACTGGTCGCTGACCTGGGCGCTCCCGCTCGACGGCGACGGCGCCGCCGCCCCGATCCCGGCCGACGAGGTCCTGCACGCACCGACCGCGACGACCGAGCGGCTCTCGCTGCCCGCCCGGCTCATCGCCACCGTCCCGCTGGAACCCGACCGGCGCCGCGTCCGCGACACCGCCGCCGCCCGCCGCGTGCTGGCCGCCGCCGCCCCCACCTACCTCGACCTCGTCCGCGCCGTGGCTCCCGTCGACCGGGTCCGGCTCGTGCCCCTGCCCGGGTTCCCCCAGTCGCCCACCGACGCCCTCCTGCGCGACGCGGTCGTCGACGCGCTGCGCGACGGCGAGTGGCTGCCCGGCGCCGACGGCGGCGAGCTGGTCGCCCGCCGCGCCGAGTGGCTCGACCTGCCCGCCGCCGGCCCGCTCGCGGACCTCCTCGCCGGCGTCGTCGATCTCGCCGCCCCCGCCGCGCTCACCGGGGTCCCCGTGGGCGTGCTCGACCAGCTCGGCCTGCGCCGCCTCGGGCCCGCCGCGCTCGCCGACCGGCTGCTGCCCGTCGAACGGCCCGCCACCTGGTGGCACGCCGTGTACGACGCGCTCGCCCCCGCCACCGACACCGTCCCCGGGCTGCTCGACGAGCTGCGCGCCCTGCCCGTCCCGCTCGCCGACGGCCGCACGATCGCCGGACCGCGCAGCGTCGTCATCGGAGTCGACGACACCGCCGACCTCCTCACCGGCCTCGACCTCCCCGGCCTGCATCTCGCCGACCCCGCCGCCGCGCACCCGCTGCTCGAACGCCTCGGCGCCACCGCCGCCGACCCGTCGTCGCTGCTCGGGCTGCCCGCACTGCGCGACGCCGTCGAGCGCTCCGTCGACGACGCCGAGGCCGGGCTCGACGTCACGCCGCTGGCCCGGGTCGTACTTCGCCTCCTGGCGGCGGGCGCGGGGCAACGCGCCGGCGCGCTCGCGCTGCCCGACGAACACGGCGACCCCGCCCGCGCCGACGAACTCCTCCTGCCCGACGCCGCGATCCGCCCCCTGCTCGCCCCCGACGCGCCCGTCGGCGTCCTCCACGCCGACGTCGCCGCCGCGTTCCCCCGCGACGCGCTCGTCGCCGCCGGTGTCCTCGACGGGTTCGCCCTCGTCGTCGACGACGAGCCGCTCGGCCCCGACCACGACCTGCACGACGAGGACCTGTGGTGGGACGGCCTCGACGCCCCGCCCGCGCGGGTCGTCGCCGTCCGCGACCTCGACCTCGTCGACGACGACGCCTGGGCCGGTGCGCTCGAGCTCCTGGGCGCCGACCGCGACACCCGCGCCGCCGTCCTCGCCGACGGCCACACCCGCTGGTGGCTGCGCCGCAACGTCGTCCTCGGTGGGCGGGCGCCGGGGCACTGGCGGCTGCCGTCGGCGGGGGACCTGGCTGAGTTGTACTCGCCCGCACCGGCAGAAGGGGTCGACGAGGCACTCCTGCGCGCCGTCGGCGTCCGCAGCGGCCTCGCCGTCGACGACACCGACGCCGCCGCCGACCTGCTGGACCGCCTCGCCGACCCCGCCCGCACCCCCGACGCGGCCACCGTCCTCGCCGCCTACGAGGCGCTCACCGACGCCGTCGCCGCCGGCCGCGCCGACCCCGCCCTCCTCGCCCCGCCCGAACGCGTCCGGGCCCTCGACGGCTCCGCCGTGCCCGTCGACGACGTCCTCGTCCTCGACAAACCGTGGCTCGCCGCCGTCCTGCCCGCCGACGAGCTCGTCGCGGGCGGCGACCCGGCCGCGCTCGCCGAGCTGCTCGACCTCCCGCTCGCCTCCGACTACGTCACCGCCACCCTCGCGCCGGACAGCGGCGGCCGGGTCGTCGCCTGGTCCGGATTGCCCGACGTGATCGTGGCGTCCCACACAGTCGGCGTCGACGTCCCGGCCGGCGAGCTGGTCGTCCACGACGCGCTCGCCGTCGTCGTGACGTGCCCCGCCCTCGGGCGCACAGCCGTCCCGGCCTGGCCCGACACCGACGGCCGATGGCACGCCACCGACCCGGTGCGAGCCCTGATCGGGGCCCTCGCGGGCCGGCCTGCACCGGGTTCCGGCGATGGGTGAACCGCGCGGGCGCGTGCTAGGAAGAACCCCGTGAACGATCGCCGTGGCGGTCCGCGTCCCGCGCGTCCGCGCCGGGTCTGTGTGCTGTCGGTCCACACCTCGCCACTGGAACAGCCCGGAACGGGCGACGCCGGCGGCATGAACGTCTACATCGTGCAGACCGCGCAACGGATGGCCCGCCGGGGCGTAGAGGTCGAGATCCTCACCCGGGCCACGTCGTCGGACCTGCCGCCCGTCGTGGAGATGGCGCCCGGGGTGACCGTCCGCCACCTCGCCGCCGGGCCGTACGAGGGCCTCGGCAAGAACGACCTCCCCGCCCAGCTGTGCGCCTTCGCCGCCGGCGTCATGCGCGCCGAGGCCCGCCACGAGCCGGGCTGGTACGACACCATCCACTCGCACTACTGGCTGTCCGGTCAGGTCGGCTGGCTCGCCCGCGACCGCTGGGGCGTCCCGCTCGTCCACAGCGCCCACACCCTCGCCAAGGTCAAGAACGCCGCGCTCGCCGACGGCGACCCACCCGAGCCGATGGTCCGCGTCATCGGCGAGGACCAGGTCGTCGCGGAAGCCGACCGGCTCATCACCAACACCGACATCGAATCGCGCCAGCTCGTCGAGCTCTACGGCGCCGACCCCCTGCGCACCGTCACCATCCCGCCCGGCGTCGACCTCGACCGCTTCACCCCCGGCTCCGCCGCCATCGCCCGGTCCCGCCTCGGCATCCCCGCCGACGCCGTCGTCCTCGCCTTCGTCGGCCGCATCCAACCGCTCAAAGCCCCCGACGTCCTGCTGCGCGCCGCCGCCGAACTGCTGCGCCGCGACCCCGGCCTGCGGTCACGGCTCGTCGTCCTCGTCGCCGGGGGACCCTCCGGCAGCGGGCTCGCCGAACCCCGCGCACTGCAGGAACTCGGCACCGCACTCGACCTCGACGACGTGCTCCGCTTCCTGCCCCCGCAAGGCGGAAACGACCTCGTGCACGTCTACCGCGCCGCCGACCTCGTCGCCGTGCCCAGCCACAACGAGTCCTTCGGGCTCGTCGCCATGGAAGCCCAGGCCTGCGCCACACCCGTCGTCGCCGCCGCGGTCGGCGGGCTGCCCGTCGCCGTGTCCGACGGCGGGTCCGGCCTGCTCGTCGACGGCCACGACCCCGCCCGCTGGGCCGATGCACTCGCCGCCGTCGCCCTCGACCGCATCCGCCGCGAACGGTTCTCCGCCGGAGCGGTCGCGCACGCCCGCCGGTTCTCCTGGGACCGCACCACCGACGCGCTGCTCGCCACCTACGCCGAGGCCGGCGACGAGTTCACCCGCCGCGCCGCCGCCGCCCTCGCCGGCATCTCCGGTGTGCGCGAGCGCTGAGCGGGGAACCCGATCACCATGACCGAACCCGCTCCCACCGGAGACGCCGTCACCGTGATCGAGCGAGCCCTGCGCGACCTCGACGTCGAACACACCCGGCGCGACCGCGGCGAGTTCCTGGTGACGCTGCCCGGCACCAACCGGCTGCAGACCCAGTGCTGGCTGCTGATCCGCGAGCACACCCTGTTCGTGCAGGCCTTCGTCTGCCGCCAACCCGACGAGAACCACGACGGCGTGTACCGGTTCCTGTTGCAGCGCAACGCCCGGCTCTACGGCGTGCACTACGCCCTCGACCGCATCGGCGACATCCACCTCATCGGCCGCGTTCCGCTGCACGCCGTCACCGCCGCCGAGCTGGACCGAATCCTCGGCCAGGTCCTCGAAGCCGCCGACGGCGACTTCAACACCCTGCTCGAACTCGGCTTCGCCGCATCGATCCGCCGCGAGTACGCCTGGCGCTCCGAGCGGGGCGAGTCGCTGGCCAACCTCCGCGCCTTCGAACACCTCTTCACCTGACGCCGCGTCAGCTGTCCTCCGGGGCAGGACGGGCACGGCGGGACCGGACGACCCGACGCACACCCCACACCGCCAGCACCACGACAGCGACGACGGGCAGCAGCGGCAGCAGGAACCCCGCCGCGGCCGCGAGCCCCGCACCCAGGCCACGCAGCCAGTCCCAGCCCACACCGAGGCCGTCACCGAAGCCCGTGCCCCCGGCGGCCGCCGGCGGCGCACCGGCCGCCACCAGGGCGACGTCGACCGTCGCCAGCTCCGTCGTCGCCCTCAGCGTCGCCAGGCGGCGTTCCAGCGAGTCCAGGTCGGCCTGGCGCCGCGTCAGCTCGGACTCGATCGCGACGACCTCCGAGATCGAGTTCGCCTGCGCCAGCAACGTCCGCACCCGGTCCACGCTCGCCCGCTGGGCGGCCACCCGCGCGTCGGTGTCGACGAGCTGGTCGGTGACGTCGCGAGCCGTCGACGACCGCTCGGTGACGGTCCCCAGCCCGGCGACCCGGGTGACGAACGCGTCGAGCTGCGCCGCGGGAACCTTCACGGTCAGACTCGACCGGCTGGTCGTGGAACGCTCGTCGGCGACGTAGCCGCCCGCTGCGGTGACGGCGGCGCGCACGTCGCCCGCGGTCCCTGCGGGGTCGGGGACCTCGACACGGACCGTCGCAGTCCGCACGACCGCCCGATCCGGCCCCACCGACTGCTCCTGGGCCGGGTTGCCGACACCGGGGTCGGCGACAGCGGGGCTGCGCGGGTCGGCGGCGCGGGCCGCGTCCGACGACTGCCCGACGGCGGGGGCACCCGCCCTCGACTCCGAACTCCCCCGATCCGCCGTGCCCGAGTAGTACCCGCCGCTGCCCGAGGGCGACAGCGCGGCGAACACCGCGGCCACGACGAACGTCGCCAGCACGACAATGGCGACGACCAACGCGGCGAGCTTCAGCGTCCGCCGGGGACGCGGCGGGCGAGGCGGGGCCAGGGGCCCGGCCGGCGGGAACGGCGGCGGAGGCGGCGCCTCGGATACCTGGTCTGCCTCGTCGCGGGTGATCGTCGTCGTCATGGTGTCCCCTCTCTCCGGGGAGAGGACGGAACGGACACCCGGAACGGTTGGCCGTTCCGCCGGAAAACTCCGCCGACCTCGACAGGGGGCCGGTCCCGACGTCGAACTCGGCGTGGGCGTCGGTGCGCGATGCGCCTGGCCGGCGTGCAGACCTGCGCGGGCTGCACCCGTTCTGTCGGCGTTGCCAGGGGTGCGGCTGCGGAACGCGATCGGAGCCCGGCCCGCGCGCACCTTCTGCGGTCGCCGCGTGTCCCGCAGGGGGTGTGTGGTTCGCGGAACGTGCCTGGTGACCGTGGAACCCGCGTGCTGCCGGCAAATGCCGGGTATGGGGGTGGTTCGGGTCCTGGTCGCTGCGCTCCTGTGGGGTCGCCGCGCGTCTTCTGCGGTCGGTGGGTGTGCTGCAGGGGGCGCGTTGTTCGCGGAACGTATCTGGTGACCGTGGAACCCGCGTGCTGCCGGCAAATGCCGGGGTGTGGGGGTGCTGCGGGTGGTTCGGGTGCTGGTCGCTGCGCTCCTTTGGGGTCGCCGCGCGTCTTCTGCGGTCGGTGGGTGTGCTGCAGGGGGTGCGTTGTTCGCGAAACGTGCCTGCTGACCGCGGAACCCGCGCGGCCGCGAGGGCAGCCCCGTCCTGTCGGCGGTGCTGGGGTGCGAGCGACCGTGGAACGGGTGTGGCACGCGCGCAGTCCGGCCGTCGCGCACCTTCTGCGTTCGCCGCTCCTCCCGCAGATGGCGCGTTGCCTGCGAAACCTGCCCGTGGACGGTGGAACCGGCGCGGCCGGCGAGGGCGGCACCCGATGTGTCGTCGCGGTGACCTTCGCAGGGGGCGTGGGAAGTGGCGCCCGGCTCGCTGTGCACCTTGTCGCTGTGCACCTTGTCGCCGCGCACCTTCCAGGGTCGCCGCGCGTCCCGGAGACAGCGCGGCGTCTGCGAAACCTGCGTACTGAGTGCGGAACCCGCGCGGCCGGCGAGGGCCGCACCCGTTGTGTCGGCGCTGCACCTCTGCAGAGGGTGCAGCGGCTGCGGACGGGTGCTGGCGCTCGCACGGCGCTGTCGCTGCGTGCTTTCTCCGGTCGCCGTCCCTCTGCGCGCGTCGACCGAGACACGCACGCCCCGACCGGGAAGCCGCTCGGGGCGGAGAGCCGAGCCCAGTACGCGTCGGGCCCAGTACGCGTGGGGCCCAGTACGCGTGGGGCCCAGTACGCGTGGGGCCCAGTGCGCGTGGGGCCCAGTGCGCGTGGGGCCCAGTGCGCGTGGGGCCCAGTGCGCGTGGGGCCCAGTGCGCGACAGGCTCGGTGCGCGACAGGCTCGGTGCGCGTCGGGCTCAGTGCGCGACAGGCACCGAGACGCCGACGCCGCCGAAGGTCTCGGCGCCGTAGTGGGCGATCTCGGCGTCGAGGTCGAGCGGCAGGGTCTTCATCTGGGCGTCGGCGGGGATGAGGTCGGCGGGGACGAGCCAGCTGACCTCGAACTCGATGCCGTCGGGGTCCTGGGCGTAGAGCGCCTTGGTGGTGCCGTGGTCGGAGGCGCCGACGAGTGCGCCGTTCTCCTGCAGCACGCCGCGGATGCGGGCGAGCTCGGCGAGGGTGTCGACCTCCCACGCGAGGTGGTAGAGCCCCACGGTGGAGCGGCCGGCCTGGGAGGCGCCGGCGCGGTCACCGATGGCGAACAGGCCGAGGTCGTGGTCGTTGGTGGAGCCTTCGGCCTGCAGGAACGCGGCGCGGCCGGGCATGGAGACCTTGACGCGGAAGCCGAGGGCCTCGGTGTAGAAGGCGACGCTGCGGTCGACGTCGCGGACGTAGAGCACTGCGTGGTTCAGGCGCTGGACCGGCATGGTGACCTCCTCGGAGCGAACGTTTCAATGTTCAACCACTGTACGACGTAAAGCATGAGAGTTCAAGTTTTTTGGGCTACAGTGGTCCGGTGACCGACGACATCCGCTGGCTCGACGACGACGAGTACGAGACCTGGCGCTCGCTGCTGGCCACCGTGTCGTTGCTCGAGGCCGCGCTCGACCGCCAGCTCCAGCGCGACGCGGGGATGCCGCACGCCTACTACCAGATCCTGGCCATGCTCTCCGAGGTCCCGGGCCGGGCGCTGCGCATGAGCGACCTCGCCGCGATCACCCAGAGCTCGCAGAGCCGGGTGTCGCACGCCGTCGCCAAGCTGGAGGCGGCCGGCTGGGTCCGCCGCAGGCCCTCGCCCGACGACCGCCGGTCCACGATCGCCGAGCTGACCGCTGACGGCTACGCGGTGCTGGAGGCCGCGGCTCCCGGGCACGTCGCGTGCGTGCGGGAGAACCTGTTCGACGGTCTGACGCGCGAGCAGGTCGACGCCCTGCGCGAGATCTGCGACGCGGCGCTCGACCGCATGGCGGGCCGCCCGGGCGCCGGGCCGCTACGTGAGGCGGTCGCCGCAGCGGTGCGCACCAAGGCCAGGGGTGCGCAACGTCTCGCGTGACACCGCCCTCCGCCGCGTCGGACCCGCGGGGGTCGGGCTGGCAAGCTGTCCGCCATGGGAACACTGGTCCTGCTGAGGCACGGGCAGAGCGTCTGGAACGCCGAGAACCTCTTCACCGGATGGGTCGACGTCGCGCTGTCCGCCATCGGTGAGGACGAGGCCCGCCGTGGGGGCGAGCTGCTCGTCGAGAAGGGTCTGCTGCCCGACGTCGTGCACACCTCGCTGCTGCGCCGCGCCATCGCCACCGCCAACCTCGCCCTCGACGCCGCCGACCGGCACTGGATCCCGGTGCACCGCGACTGGCGGCTCAACGAGCGCCACTACGGCGCGTTGCAGGGCAAGGACAAGAAGGCCACGCTGGCCGAGTACGGCGAGGAGCAGTTCATGCTCTGGCGTCGCTCGTTCGACGTCCCGCCGCCCCCCATCGACGCCGCCGACGAGTTCTCCCAGGACGGCGACCCCCGCTACGCCGACCTCGGCGACGCGATGCCGCGCTCGGAGTGCCTGGCCGACGTCGTCGCCCGTTTCCTGCCGTACTGGGAGGAGGCGATCGTCCCCGACCTGCGTGCCGGCAAGACCGTCCTCGTCACCGCGCACGGCAACTCGCTGCGCGCGCTGGTGAAGCACCTGGACGGGATGTCCGACGACGACGTCGTCGGTCTCAACATCCCCACCGGCATCCCGCTGCGCTACGACCTCGACGGCGACCTGCGCCCGACCAATCCGGGTGGGACCTACCTGGACCCGGTGGCGGCGGCCGCGGCGATCGCGGCGGTCGCGAACCAGGGGCGCTGACCCGCGCGGGTGTCGCCCGCGCCTCTGACCGGGTGAACGGTCGGTGAACGAGACCGTAATTGTCACGTTCGGGAGGGTCAGGAGGGTCACGACGGGCCTTTCGGGCTGGTCCTGAGGGTGGTGGGCCTGCCTACGATGCCGCCGTGAACGTGCTGGCGTACGTCCTGCCGGCCGCCGTGGCCCTCCTGATCGGGGTGGTCGCCGGTTCCTGGTGGGGCAGGCGCGCCCGGCAGGCCGCGGCCCGCCCCGATCCGGCCGAGGGCCCGACCCTCGCCGAGCTGTTGCGCAGGACCTTCCGGTCGAGTGGTACCGGGCTCGCGGTGCTGTCGCGGCACGGCGACGTGGTCATGTTCAACGACCAGGCCGTGGCCCTCGGGGTCGTCGCCGAGGGCCGGGTCGAGGCCCGCGCGTGGGTGGTCTGCGAGCGGGTGCTCGTCGACGGCACGGTGCAGGTCGTCGACCTGTCCCCGCTGGAGCGCGGCGGCCGCCGCCCCGAGGCGGTCCTGGCCACGGTCCGGCCGATCGGCGACGGGTTCCTGCTCGTCGAGGCGGCCGACACCTCCGACGCCGTGCGTCTCGAGGCGACCCGGCGCGACTTCGTCGCCAACGTCAGCCACGAGCTGAAGACGCCCGTCGGCGCGGTCGCGCTGCTGGCGGAGGCCGTGCTCGACGCCGTCGACGACCCGGTGGAGGTGCACCGTTTCGCCACCAAGATCCTCAACGAGTCCACGCGGCTCGGGAACCTCGTCACCGAGCTGATCGCGCTGTCGCGGCTCACCGGTGCGGAGCGGCTGCCGGAGCTGGCGGCCGTCGAGGTCGACGACGTCGTGCGCGAGGCGATGGCCCGGTCGCGGCTGTCGGCGGAGTCGTCGTCGATCGAGATCGCTGTCGACGCCGACTCCGGTATCGAGGTCGGCGGCGACCGGACGCTGCTGGTCACGGCCCTGTCGAACCTCGTCGAGAACGCGATCGCCTACTCCCCGGCCGGTGCGTCGGTCTCCGTGTCGCGCCGTCGCAACGGGGAGTTCGTCGAGATCGCGGTGACCGACCGCGGGATCGGTATCGCCCCCGAACATCAGCAACGCGTGTTCGAACGGTTCTTCCGGGTCGACCCGGCCCGGTCACGCGCCACCGGCGGGACGGGCCTCGGTCTCGCCATCGTCAAACACGTCCTGGCCAACCACGGCGGCGAGGTCACGCTGTGGTCGAGCCCCGGAACCGGCTCCACCTTCACCATGCGGCTACCCGCCGCGACGCGCGGCGCGAACCCCGACGCCGCCTCGACCGACCTGCCCGATCCGGCGACCCTCGCCGGGAGAGCTGGAGGATGACATGACCAGGGTGCTCATCGTGGAGGACGAGGAGTCCTTCGCCGACCCGCTGGCGTTCCTGCTGCGCAAGGAGGGGTTCACGGCCGCCGTGGCCACGACCGGCCAGTCCGCGCTCGAGGAGTTCGACCGCAACGGCGCCGACATCGTGCTGCTCGACCTCATGCTCCCCGGCATGAGCGGTACCGACGTGTGTCGCTCGCTGCGGTCCCGCTCCGCCGTCCCCGTGATCATGGTGACGGCCCGCGACAGCGAGATCGACAAGGTCGTCGGCCTCGAGCTGGGTGCCGACGACTACGTCACCAAGCCGTACTCGGCCCGTGAGCTGATCGCCCGCATCCGCGCGGTGCTGCGGCGTGGCGGGGAGGGCGGCCCCGAGGCAGAGGGCGGCGGGGGTGTGCTGGAGGCCGGCCCGGTCCGGATGGACGTCGACCGGCACGTGGTGAACGTCGGCGGTGCCGACGTCGCGTTGCCTCTCAAGGAGTTCGACCTGCTCGAGTACCTGCTGCGCAACGTCGGCCGGGTGCTGACGCGCGGCCAGCTCATCGACCGGGTGTGGGGCGCCGACTACGTCGGCGACACCAAGACCCTCGACGTCCACGTCAAACGGCTGCGCTCGAAGGTGGAGGCCGACCCCTCCGCGCCGCGTCACCTCATCACCGTCCGCGGTCTCGGGTACAAGTTCGATGCCTGAATCACCGACTCGGGTGACACGTGACGGGAGAACGGTCACGATCCGGCCACGAACCCGTTGCGACGCCTAGCCTGCTCGCGTGCGCCTCGGAGTTCTCGACGTCGGTTCCAACACCGTCCACCTCCTCGTGGTCGACGCCCACCGTGGCGGCCATCCCACGCCCATGACCTCCGAGAAGGACCCGCTGCGGCTCGCCGAGCACCTGGAGGGGGACGGCTCGCTGAGCCGGGGCGGGGCCGACGCCCTCGTCCGTGTCGTCGAGCAGGCCCGCGAGGCTGCCGAGAAGGCCGACTGTGACGACCTGCTGGCGTTCGCGACGTCGGCGCTGCGCGACGCGACCAACTCGGCGGCCGTCCTCGCCCGGGTGCGGGCGGAGACGGGCGTCGCGCTCGAGGTCCTCCCCGGCGAGGACGAGGCCCGCTACACGTTCCTCGCCGTCCGCCGCTGGTTCGGCTGGTCCGCGGGCCGGCTCACCGTGCTCGACATCGGCGGCGGCTCGCTGGAGCTCGCGTCGGGGCTCGACGAGCACCCGTCGACGGCGGTGTCGCTGCCGCTGGGCGCCGGCCGGCTGACCCGTGACTTCTTCGAGGCCGACCCGCCCACCCGCGCCGAGATCGCCGTCCTGCGGGAGAAGATCGACGCCGACCTCGCCGGTGTCGCCACCCGGTTCTTCGACGCGGGTACGCCGGACGTGGCCGTCGGCACCTCGAAGACGTTCCGTTCGCTGGCCCGCCTCACCGGCGCCGTGCCCTACTCCGCCGGCCCCCGCGCTCGCCGCGAGCTGACCTACGTCGCGCTGCGCCAGCTCGCCTCCTTCGTCAGCCGGATGTCGAGCGAGGACATCGCCGAGCTGGAGGGGGTGAGCCCCGGACGGTCTCGTCAGCTGGCCGCGGGAGCGCTCGTCGCGGAGGCCGCGATGCGGGCGCTGAAGATCGACACCCTCCAGCTCTGTCCGTGGGCGCTGCGGGAGGGAGTCATCCTCCGGCGCCTCGACACGCTCGATGGGTCGGCCCAGACGGACCGTTCGGCGCACGACTCGCCAGGAACGCTTGGACCCTTGACGCCGTTCGGGGCACGGTGTACCGGATGAGCTCAGACACCGATCAGCCGCGTCAGCGCACGGTCGCGGAGCTGCTGGCGGAGAACGCAGGCTCCACGACCGGTCGTCGCCGTCGCCGTCGCGAGGGCGACGACGACGCGGGTGACGGCATCGCCGAGGAGCGCGGCACCCCCCAGCGTCCCCCGGCGGCAGGCCCGTCCCGGGCGGGCGGCCACCGTGGGGGCCCGCCCCCGCCGCCGCGCACCGAGCAGCGTGCCGACCCGGGTGCCGACCGGTGGTCGGCCCCGCCGGCCGCGCGGCGTTCCGGGTACGAGGGCGCGACCGTGCCGGAGGTCCGGCCCGCCTCGGTGCAGCAGCCCCCGCACGTGCCCGCCCCGCCGCAGTCGCCGGAGCCGCGGCAGCAGCCGCCGCGCCGGCACGGCCCGCCGCCGCAGTCACCCCCGCACGGTGTCCAACAGAGCCCCGGCGCCTACAGCTCCGCGCCCCCCGTGCAGCGCCGTCCCGACGAGCAGCAGCGCAACCCCTGGGCGCCCGAGCGTCCGACGCAGCAGATGCCCCGGGTCGACCGTCGTGACGACGACACCGGCCCCATCTCGGGCTCGCCGCGCCGCGGTGCCGACGACGGCGGCCCGCCCACCGTGCTCGGCGGCACACCCGTCACCGACGAGCCCCGCCCCGATCCCCGCGGCGACGGCGGACCGCCCACGCAGGCCTCCCCGTTCGACCCCGACGATTTCGACGACGTCGACGACCCCACCGCGGCCGCGGACGACGGCCCGGGCGCCCGCACCACCGCGATCCACGCCGGCGGGCGTTCCGTCGCCGACCTCGACGCCGCGGCCGACCCCGACACCTCGGACGTGGACGACGCCCCCGCCGGTGAGCAGGCCACCACGGCCCTGCGCACCCCGCAGCGCCGCCCCCGCGACCGGCCCGCCGGCCTGCGGTCCCGCGACGACATCGACGACATCGACGAGGACGATCTCGACGACGTCGAGGCCGCACCCCACTCCTGGGCCGCGGTCATCGGCCAGTGGATCGGCGGCGCCGTCGTCGGTGCCGGGCTGTGGGTCGGGTTCGCGTTCCTCTGGCTGCACCTGCCGGTCGTCGCCCTCGCCGGCGCGGTGTTCGTCACCGTTGCGCTCGTCCTGGGTGTGCGCGCCATGCTGCGCGACGACAACCTGCGCACCACGATCTTCGCGGTCCTCGTCGGCCTCCTGCTCACGGTCTCCCCGGCCATCCTCGTCCTGGCCCGCCAGCAGGTCTGACGTGCCGCCCGCCCCTCCGGTCGCACTGTCGACGGCGTCGGTCTACCCCGAGCCCGCCGCGGCGGCGTTCGAGATCGCCGCCACCCTCGGCTACGACGGCGTCGAGCTGATGGTGTGGTCGGACAAGGTCAGCCAGGACGTCGACGCGGTGCGCAGGCTCGTCGACCGCCACGGCGTCGGCGTCTCCGCGGTGCACGCCCCCTGCCTCGCCGTCACCCAGCGCGTCTGGGGCGCCGACCCCGTCGTCCGGCTGCGCCGGTCGGTCACCGCCGCCGAGGAACTGGGTGCGCGGACCGTCGTCGTCCACCCGCCGTTCCGCTGGCAGCTGCGCTACGCCGAGGTGTTCGCCGAGGAGGTCCGGCGCGCCGAGGAGAGCGCCGGTGTGCGGCTGGCCGTCGAGAACATGCTGCCCGTCGTGCGCGCCGGGATCCGGAGCGTCCCCTACGCGCCGGGCCTCGACCCCACCGAGGTCGGGCACGCCCACTACACCCTCGACCTCTCCCACACCGCAGGTTCCGGCGCCGACGCGCTCGCCATGCTCGACCGCATGGGCGGCGGGCTCGTCCATCTGCACCTCGCCGACGGCAGCGGCAGCGCCCGCGACGAACACCTCGTCCCCGGCCGGGGCGTCCAGCCCTGCGCGGAGGTGTGCGAACGACTCGCCGCCGGGCCCTTCGCCGCCGCGGGCGGGACCGTCGTCGTCGAGATCAGCACGCGACGCTGCCGCACCCGGCACGACCGTGTCGCGATGCTGGCCGAGTCGCTGCTGTTCGCCCGGCTGCACCTGCAGCCCACCGCGCCGGTCCCGCCGATCACCGACCGCCCGGCACTGGCGCGCGGCTGACACATCGGGGCGCCGACGCGCCGCCGGTCGCCGCCGCCGGGCATACGGTGATCACGTGAACCCGCTGCGCTCGGCGATCCTCGCCGCCGCCCGGAGCGACCGGCTCCGCACCGCGATCACCGCGGCCCGGCCCACCCGCGCCGTCGTCGACCGCTTCGTCGCGGGGGAGACCGCCGCCGACGCGCTGCGCGTCGCCCGCGCGCTCGTCGCCACCGGATGCGTCGTGAGCCTCGACCACCTCGGCGAGGACGTCACCGACGCCTCCGAGGCCGGCCGCGCCGTCGACGCCTACCGCGAGGTGATCACCGCGATCGCCGACGCGGGGCTCGCCGACCGTGTCGAGGTCTCCGTCAAGCTCAGCGCGCTCGGCCAGGCCCTCGGCGCCGCCGGCTCGCAGGGTGCGGCCGGCGCGCAGGGTGCGGCCGGCTCACACGGTGTCGGGGGTGAACAGGCTGCCGCCGGTGAACAGATCGCCCGGGAACACGCCGCCGCGATCTGCGCCGCCGCCGCCGAGGCCGGGACGACCGTCACCGTCGACGCCGAGGACCACACCACGACAGACGCCACGCTCCGGGTCGTCGCCGCCCTGCGGGAGACCTGGCCGTGGGTGGGCGCCGTCCTGCAGGCCCAGCTGCGCCGCACCGAGGACGACTGCCGCGCACTCGCCGGGGCCGGGTCGCGGGTGCGGCTGTGCAAGGGCGCCTACGCCGAACCCGAGTCGGTCGCCTACGACACCGCCGGTGACGTCCGGGCGAGCTTCGCCCGCTGCGCCGGCATCCTGCTCGACGGCGCCGGGCACCCCATGTTCGCCACCCACGACCCGGCCCTGATCCGCCCCCTCACCCAACTGCCCGGCGTCTCCACCCGCGCCGAGTTCCAGATGCTGTACGGGGTGCGTCCCGACGAGCAGCGCCGACTGGTCGGCGAAGGTCACACCGTGCGCGTCTACGTCCCCTACGGGACACAGTGGTACGGCTATCTCATGCGACGACTCGCGGAACGCCCCGCCAACGTCGGCTTCTTCGTGCGCGCACTGGCCGGCCGCCGGTGACCGCCGACACCGACACGGCCGCCCGCACCGAGCGCCCGTTCTCCGACGCCCTCGCGGTCGAACGCGTCGACGACGACACCTACCGCGCCACCCTCGGCGGGGCCTGGAACGCCGCCGGCGGCAAGGTCCACGGCGGGCTGATGCTCGCGCTGCTGACCTCGGTCGTCCAGCGACGGATCGACGCCGCCCAGGCCGACGCCGGTGCGCTGCCCGCCGAGCCGCTGGCCGTCGCCGCCGACTTCCTGCGCGCCCCCGACCCCGGTGACGTCGAGATCCGCACCGACGTCGTGAAGCTGGGCCGCACCGCCTCGGTGTGCTCCGCCCGGCTGTACCAGGGCGACCGCGCCATGCTGTCGGCGTCGGTGACCACGGGACGGCTGCCCGACGAGGCGCCCCGGTGGGTCACCCCCGGCCTGACCTCCATGCCGGCCCTGCCGACGGACACCGCGCTCGACCCGAGCCTGCAGCGCGGCCCCGGCCGCACCCTCGCCAAGGCCTGCGCGATGCGTTTCGACCCCGCCGACATGCCCTTCGCCACCGGCAAGACCGGCGACGCCACCATGCGCGGCTGGGTCCGCCCCCACGGCGAGGAACCCGACGTCCTCTTCGCGCTGCTGGCCGGCGACATCCTGCCGCCGACGGTCTTCAACCTCGGTGGCGACGTCGGCTGGGCCCCGACGGTGCAGCTCACCGCGCTGCTGCGGGGCCGCCCGTCGCCGGGGTGGCTGAGGTGCGAGTCGGAGTCGCACACCGTGGCCGGGACCTGGTTCGACGAGGACACCCGGGTCGTCGACGAGTCCGGCCGGCTCGTGTGTCAGGCCCGCCAGCTCGCCCTGGCCCCGCTCCCGCGCTGATCCCCGCTCCCGCGCAGACCCCCCGGCTCGTCAGGGACCTCGGCCGGCCGCTGGCTCGGGGCCGATCGCTGACGCGATCCGGCGCGGTGGCCCGGTCCGGCGCGTAGACGCGTCCGCCCGCGAGCGTGTCGTGAGCGCGCGTCGGCAGCGCTGGTGACACGTTCGTCGGACGTCCTCACACCGAGCGTGTCGTCGGAGCGCCGCGGCCTCGCCGGTGACACGTGCGGGGCGGGGCGGGGCCGGAATCGGGGTGCGGGGCCGGTTACGGTCTCCCCATGACACGGATCGCGGTGCTGGGAGCGGGCAAGATCGGCGAGGCGTTGCTCGCCGGGCTGCTGGCGGCGGGCCGACCGGCGTCGGACCTGGCGTTCTCCGAACGGCATCCCGAACGGTCGGCCGAGCTCACCGAGCGGCTGGGGGTCGCGTCGGCGGGGGTCGAGGAGGCGGCGGCGGGTGCCGACGTCGTGGTGGTGGCCGTCAAGCCGCAGGACATCGCGCCGGTCCTGGCCGAGCTGAAGGGCGCGCTGCGCCCCGGCACCTTGGTGATCTCGTTGTGCGCCGGCCTGCCGACGGCGTTGTTCGAGGGCGGCCTGCCCGACGGGACGCCGGTCGTGCGGGTCATGCCCAACACCCCGATGCTGGTCGGGGAGGCGATGAGCGCTGTCTCCGGCGGGGCGCACGCCACCGCCGAGCACCTGCAGGTCGCGCAGGACATGCTCGCGGCCGTCGGGCGCGTCGTCAGCGTCCCGGAGGCGCAGCAGGACGCGGTGACGGCGCTGTCGGGGTCGGGCCCGGCGTACTTCTTCTACCTCGTCGAGGCGATGATCGACGCGGGCATCCTGCTCGGTCTGCCGCGCGCGGTGGCGGCCGACCTGATCGTCCAGTCCGCCTATGGGGCGGCGGTGATGCTGCGGGAGTCCGGCGACCATCCGGTCCTGCTGCGTGAGGCCGTGACCTCGCCCGCGGGTACCACGATCGCGGCCATCCGCGAGCTCGAGCGGCACGGTGTGCGGGCCGCGTTGATCGACGCGATCGAGGCCGCCCGGGACCGTTCGGTGGAGCTGGGACGCACGGTGCAGCAGCGTTGACCCGATCGGCGGACGTGTCGTCACCCTGACGCGTGGCCTTGGGGGCACGCCCGGGTGGCATCCCGTGTCGGGGTAGTCACAACGGCACCGCTATCCTCACGGGTGAACATCGTCCCCTCCACGGACGGTGCGAGAGCGGAAGGCGGTGTTCGGATGCCGTCCGAGCAGCCCGAGCAGCTCAACCTGGCCCAGGTGCAGTTCCTGACCGTCGCCGAGGTCGCTGCCATGATGCGCGTGTCGAAGATGACCGTGTACCGGTTGGTCCACGGTGGTGAGCTCCCGGCCGCACGGGTCGGCAGGTCGTTCCGCGTGCCCAAGCGCGCCGTGGAGGAGTACCTGCGCTCCGCGTACTTCGACGCGGGATAGAAGTTCCCGGGCCGGTCACGGCCCGAACCGGCGCATGGGGTCGCGGATCCCGGCGGGTAGCATGGCCGTTCAGCATCGTCCACCCGTCAGGGTGGGCATGATGTCGGCGTGCCCCGGTACGCCATGCTCGTGTGGCTCCCTGGGTCCTCCGGGTGCCGCGCAGCGGACCTCGCACGTCGTATCAGGAAGGAACCCGCATGGGCTCGGTCATCAAGAAGCGCCGCAAGCGTATGTCGAAGAAGAAGCACCGCAAGCTGCTGCGCAAGACCCGCGTCCAGCGTCGCAAGCTCGGCAAGTGACCGCGTCACCGGTCGCCCGGTTCCCGGGCGGCCGGTGACGGGTCGGTTCCTCTCTGTCACACAGCCTTTTCCTGATCGGTCCCCCCGAGCAGTCCGGGTGGGTCTAGCATCGGGGACCTCCGAGCGCGTTCTGTGAGGCCCCGTGGCTCCTTCCGTCGTCCTGGTCACCGGCGTGAGCGGTTTCCTGGGTGGGCATCTCGCCGCCCGGCTCGCCGCGGACCCCTCGATCGATCGGGTGCTCGGTGTCGACACCGTGCCGCCGCCCCGTGATCTGTTGCGTCGCATGGGGCGCGCCGAGTTCGTGCGCGCCGACATCCGCAACCCGCTCATCTCCAAGGTCATCTCCAGTGCGTCGGTGAGCACCGTCGTGCACGCCTCGGTCTCTGCGAGCCCGGCTCGTGTGGGTGGGCGGACGGCGATGAAGGAGATGAACGTCATCGGGACGATGCAGCTCCTCGCCGCCTGCCAGAAGGCCGCGTCGGTGACGCGTGTCGTCCTCAAGTCGACGACGGCGGTGTACGGCTCGAGCTCCCGCGACCCGGCGCTGTTCGACGAGGCGATGACGCCCAAGGAGATGTCGTCGGGCGGGTACGGCAAGGATGCCTCGGAGATCGAGGGCTACCTGCGCGGGTTCGCCCGCCGCCGCCCCGACGTCGACGTGACGGTGCTGCGGTTCGCGAACTTCATCGGGCCGCGGATCGACACCGTGCTGACGCGGTACTTCGCGCTGCCGGTGATCCCGACGGTCCTGGGGTACGACGCCCGCGTGCAGCTGGTGCACGAGGAGGACGCCTTGGTCGTGCTGCAGCGGGCCGCGACGGAGGAGCTGCCCGGCGTCTACAACGTGGCGGCCGACGGTGTGCTGTTGCTGTCGCAGGCGATCCGCCGGGCCGGGCGGGTGCCGCTGCCGGTGCCGCAGCCCGCGGTGGGCCCGGTGGGGCGGCTGTTCCGGTCGGCCCGGATCGTCGACTTCTCACCGGAGCAGATGCGGTTCCTGAACTTCGGCCGCGTCGTCGACACCCGGCGGCTGCGTGAGGAGTTCGGCTTCACCCCGCGCTGGACGACGGCGCAGGCGTTCGACGACTACGTCCGTGGCCGCGCGTTGCGGCCCGTCGTGGGCGGCGGCTGGGTCGACGTCGCCGAACGTGGTGCGCTGGCTGCGGCGAAGGCGCTCGGATGAGCGACGACGCGCCCCACACGCCGGGCACGCCGGAGCCCGGTGCCGGGCACGGCCGTCCCGGGCCGCCGCCGCGCGCGGGCCGGGCCCGCCGGGCGGAGGCGGCAGGACGCGGCGGCGGGTCGGTCCCCGACCCGCAGGTGCCCGCACAGCGCGGCACCGGGTCGGAGGCGGACGCGCCGACGGGCCGTGGCCCGCGGAAGCCGTCGCCGGCGCGGCGGCCGCGCGGGGGCAGGACCGACAGGCCCGGGACGGGGCCGGACGCGGCGGCGACGTCGGCCGGGACGACGCGGGGCCGAGGTGTGCGAGCGGGAAGCGGGAACGTGGCGGACGACAGGACCCGGAACGGGCGGGCGCGCACCGCACCCGGCGACGACCAGGAGGTGCGCCCCGAGCAGTCTGCCGGGGACGCCGCGGGTGCGCGGGTCATCCCGTTGCGGGCCGAGGGCGCACGGCGCAGGCGGAAGGCGGCGGAGACGTCGACGACGGCGGAGGAGGCGACGGCCGCCCACCCGGACGCCGCGCCGCCCGAGGAGCCGGGGCCGTCTGCGGCGGAGGAGACCGTCGAGCGGCTGTTCACGTTCCTGCGTCGCCGTCTCGACGGCGACTACGCCGTCGACGAGTTCGGCTTCGACCCCGACCTCACCGACAACGTCCTGATCCCGGCGCTGCGGCCGCTGTACCGGTCGTGGTTCCGGGTGGAGACGATCGGTATGAACAACGTGCCCGACGTCGGCGGGGCGCTGGTGGTGGCCAACCATTCGGGGACGTTGCCGCTCGACTCGCTGATGACCGCGGTCGCGCTGCACGACGACCATCCCGCGGAGCGTCACCTGCGGATGCTCGGGGCCGACCTGGTGTTCCGGCTGCCCGTCCTCGGCGCGTTGACCCGCAAGCAGGGCGCGACGCTGGCGTGCAACCCCGACGCGGAGCGGCTGTTGTCGTCGGGTGAGCTGGTCGGGGTGTGGCCGGAGGGTTTCAAGGGGATCGGCAAGCCGTTCCGCGACCGGTACAAGCTGCAGCGGTTCGGCCGGGGCGGGTTCGTGTCGGCGGCGCTGCGGACGGGTGTGCCGATCATCCCGTGCGCGATCGTCGGCGCGGAGGAGATCTATCCGAAGATCGGCGACATCAAGCCGTTGGCGCGGCTGTTCGGGGCGCCGTACTTCCCGGTGACGCCGACGTTCCCGCTGCTCGGGCCGCTGGGGGCGGTGCCGCTGCCGTCGAAGTGGTACATCGAGTTCGGTGAGCCCATCCGCACCGACACCTTCGACTCCGTCGACGCCGACGACCCCATGCTGGTGTTCAACCTGACCGACCAGGTCCGGGAGACGATCCAGCACACCCTGTACCGGCTGCTCTCCCAGCGCCGCAACGCGTTCCTCGGCTGACGAAGGGGATCAGCGCTTCCGGTACGCGACGCCCGCGGCGATCGCCCCGGCGACGACGCCCGCACCCAGCACCGACGGGACGCCGATCCTGGCGGCCTTGCGGCCGGTCCGGAAGTCGCGGATCTGCCAGCCGCGCTGCTTGGCGGTGTCGCGCAGCTCCGAGTCGGGGTTGACGGCGACGGCGGTGCCGACGGCGGAGAGCATCGGCACGTCGTTGACGGAGTCGGAGTAGGCGCTGCAGCGCCGCAGGTCGAGCCCTTCGGCGACGGCCAGGGCGCGGACGGCGTGCGCCTTGGCGGGCCCGTGCAGGATCTCGCCGACGAGCCGCCCCGTGTAGTGGCCGTCGACGCTCTCGGCGACCGTCCCGAGCGCCCCGGTGAGGCCGAGGCGGCGGGCGATGATCAGGGCGAGCTCGACGGGGGTGGCGGTGACGAGCCAGACGCGCTGCCCGGCGTCGAGGTGCATCTGGGCGAGTGCGCGGGTGCCCGACCAGATGCGGTCGGCCATCAGCTCGTCGTAGATCTCCTCGCCGAGGGCGACGACCTCGGCGACGGGCCGGCCCGCGACGAACGACAGGGCGGTGTCGCGGTGGCCGCTGACGTCGGACTCGCGGCCGCCGACCCGGAACTTCACCTGGTCCCAGGCGAAGCCGAGCAGGTCGGACGTCGTGAAGAACTTCCGCGCGGCGAGCCCGCGGGCGAAGTGGAAGATCGACGCGCCGACCATCATGGTGTTGTCGACGTCGAAGAACGCGGCAGCGGTGAGGTCGGTGGTGGGGGCCTCGACGTCGGGTTCCGCACCGGCGGCGACGGCGGCCGCGGCGGCGGCCTCCCCGGCGCGGCGGGCGGGGTCGAGGGCGGTGACCCGGTCGATCACGGCGTGCGACTCGGCGATCCCGGCCACCTCCGGACGACCGTCGCCGACCTCGGCGTCAGGCTGTGCAACCACTCGGGCGCCTCCGGGTCGCGGCATGGACGGTCAGGGCTCAGCGTAGCGTCGTCGGCCGGTCGCGCCGGGTGGCCGCCACGGAACGGCGGGGCACGTCACGGCCGCCGCGCCGGCCAGGTCGTGGGACGCCGCGAGGCCGCCGCGATGATCGCGACGGCCTCGACGTGCGGGGTCGGGGCTCGCTCAGCCGCCGAGGGTGATGCCGGACGTGCCCGGCAGCAGCGGCGGCAGCGTGATGGGCGGCAGCAGCCCGCGCTGGGCGGGTGCCGACGTGGTGGTGCTGGGGCCGGCGGACTGGCCGCTGTCGGTCGTCGAGTCGGTCAGGGGCAGGCCGTCGGCACCGAGGTCGGGCAGGAGCCCGGGGGCACCGGTGCCGTCGGTCGTGGCCGCACCGGACTCGGGTGTGGCGGACGCGGTCTGCGTACCCGAGCTGCTGTTGCTCTGCGTCTGCGACGAGCCGGCGCGGGCCGACATCGGCGAGCCGCCGGTGGAGCCGTCGGACTCGGTGCGCGGGGTGCACGCGCCGTTGGCGGGGATCGGTCCGAGGTCGTCGGATCCGTCGGAGACGTCGCTGCACGCCATCCGGGACTGAATCTTCGCGGAGCGGTCGGCCACGCGGTCGAGCAGCTCGATGGAGTGGTCGGCGTCGGCGGGCTGGGGCAGGGTCGACTTCAGTGAGGTCAACCGGGCCGAGGACTGGGTGGCCCAGGTGTGCAGGTCGCTCAGGCCGGCGGGGCCGGCGCCCTCGGCGCCGGCGAGCACGAGCCGGGAGCCTTCGCTGGTGGCGTTGTCGAAGTCGTCGATCGCCGAGGAGAGGACCGCGGGGTCGTTGCTGCCGCGGGCGGCGAGCTGCTCGATCTCGGTGAGCCGGGCCGACGCCAGGTCGATCTGGCGGCGGGCCTTGGCGTCGGAGCCGAAGGTGAACACCGAGCCGAAGGACTCGGCGGCGCGCTTGACGCCGTAGAGGGAGTCGCCCGGGAGCGCGTTCTGGCTGACGAGCATGCCGCCGCCGGTCAGCGCGACCATGACGAACAGCGCGGCACCTGCGACGATCCCGATCCGCCTGCGGCCCGAGGGGCGTGTGGGGCGGGTCGAGCCGCCGGCGTTGTCCGGGCGGTCCTTGTAGCCGCGGGGCAGCGTGTGCCGGGCCCGGCGTCGGCGCGCGACAGTGGGGGTGTGGCCTGCATCGGCTGCCGCGTCGTCGTCGGTCTCGTCGCCCTTCCCCGAGGACGAGACCGGCGACGACGTCGAAGACGACGCCGTGGACGGGGTCGGCTGCTCCTCGACGCCCGCCGCCGCGACCTCGGCCATGAGGTCGGCGGCGTCGAAGGCCTGCGTGGGCTCGCGGCGCACCGTGGGTGCGGCGGGAGACGCGGGCGGGGCGTCGTCACGGATCCGCTCGATGCGCGTGGTGCGCTCGGTGGCGGACTCGGGGAACGGCGAGGCGAACGCGGCGCGCGGGGGCCCGGGGCGCGGGCCGGGCGGCGGTCCCGAGGGGCCACCGCCGAGCTGCGCGAGCATGGCCTCCATACGGGCCTGCATCCGCGCGGACTCGTCGGCCGTCGGCGAGAGCGACGGCAGGCTGCGGTCGAGCGCGGCGGCGAGCGCCAGCTCGTGCTCGAACTCGTCCTCCACGGGTGGGTCGAGGGGTGACCCCGACTCCTCCCATGCGGCGTACCGCTGTGGGTCCTTGCCCTGACCGGCGGGCATGTTGGCCGTCCTCACTGCATCCCTGCGCTGTCGCACATCGCTGCGCTTTCCCGACGTTGACAAGCACAACGACGGGAAACGCTGGTGGTTACGTCGTTCAGACCGTTCACCGCATCGAGGAGGTCACTCGCCGAACCTGTAACAACGGAAGGCGCGTCGGCGATATGGCGCGCCGCCGGGGAGGGTGTCATCGGACACCGTCCGGCATCAGCTGGGCGAGCCGTTTCACGGCCCGGTGCTGCAGGGCCTTCACCGCACCTTCGTTGCGGTCCATCTTCACGGCCGTCTCGGCGACGGAGAGACCGTTGAGGAAGCGCAGCACGATGCACTCGCGCTGGTCCGGGTTGAGCAGGTCGATCGCGCGGAGCAGGGCGTCGCGGGCGGCGCCCTCCAGGACGAGCTGCTCCGGCCCCTCGGTGGTCGGCGGCGCGATGTCGACGATGTTGTCCGTCGTCGACTCGAGGCGGTGGCGGCTCGACTTGACCTGGTCGAACACGAGGTTGCGGGCGATGGTCACGAACCAGGCCCCGATGTCGCGACCCTGGTAGGTGACGGAGTTGATGCGGCGCAGGGCCCGGAGGAACGTCTCGTGGGTGAGGTCCTCGGCGGTCTGGCGGTCACCCATCCGGTACACGATGTAGCGGAACACGACGTCGTGGTAGCGCTCGTACAGCCGGCCGAACGCTGCGGTGTCGCCGTTCTGGCTCGCCTTCACCAGTGCCCACGAGCCTTCGCCGTCCTCGGGTTCGAGGAGCTCGGCGGCTGCGGTCACGTGTGGTTCCTCCCGCTGCGTCGACGGGTGGGCGTCGGGCCCGGGGTGCCGGGTCGTGTCGCCCGGGACGGTGCGTCCCGGACCGGCGTCGCCGCGCTGCGCGGCCGGGGTGTCTCCCGGCCGCTGCACCGGCATCGGCGCCGGACCGCCGGACGGCCGGGTGTCGGGGCACCCGGCCGGAGCCGGCTCGGTCGGCCGCGGCGCGGGGGGCACGGGCACCCCGGCCGCCGGAGGGGCGGCCGGGTCCGTACGGACGAGCCGCGGCGGTCGCATGGATCGGGTCATGGGGCGCGGCGCGCCTCACCGGCCGCAACGGGCCGCCAGGCGGTGCTCGGCGCTGAGGCCGGCGGTGCGCTGGTGACGAGCTGCATGCCACTCCCTCGGGTGAGTCTTCGCGTCGAACCGTGCGGTCCGGCGTTGGGGTGTTTGTAGCGGCGGAGCATACGACCGATCGAGGGGCCTCCAACGGCGCACCGCCAGTCGTCCACGCGGGCATCCGGTGAGCGGACGACTACTTACGGTGAACGGTTCTCGCCTCGTCGAGTGGCCATCGTCACTCTGGGTGGCACCCCTTGCTCCGTTCCGGGAGGGGCTGCCGCGCGGCACGTGCCACACTCGCCGAGGCTTGTTCCGACCGTCCGAGACCGAGGGAGAACCGCCGTGCAGAGCCAGCAGGACGAGGCCTCCGCAGCGGGCGGGGCCGACACCCCGACGCATCTCGCCGATCTCGTCCGCCGCGCCGCGCGACGGACCCCGGACGCGGCGGCGATCGTCGACGTGTCGGCGGGGACGTCGCTGACCTGGGCCGAGTTCGACGCCGCCGTGGACGACGAGACGGAGCGCCTGCGCGCCGCCGGGGTCGGGGCCGGCGACCGCGTCGTCATCGCCCTCGACAACGGTGCGCCCCTGTGCGTCTCGCTGTTCGGGACGCTGCGCGCCGACGCGGTCGCGGTGCCCGTCGCGCCTCGGTCGGTCCCGCGAGAACTCGACGCAGTGCTGATCAACTGCTCACCGAGCGTGGTCGTCGCGGACTCGGATGGCCGCATCGCGGAATCGATCAACGGCCGCTCGTCGATCGCGTCGGTCGCGCCGCCCGACGTGTCGTCGACGGGAGGTGCGCGCAGCGGTCACGAACGATCGGTGAGCGGCAGGGGTGTCGAGCGTGTCGCGGACGGCGTGGGGGCAGGGCCCGGCGGGCCGTCCGGCGGCGAGGCGATCGCGCTCGTCGTCTACACGTCGGGGACGACCGGGACACCCCGTGGGGTGATGCTGTCGCACCGCGCGTTGATCGCGAACCGCGTGCAGCAGGGGGCCGTGCGACCCGCGCCGGTCACCGCCGTCGACCGGGTCCTTCTCTCCCTGCCGCTGTTCCACGTGTTCGGGCTGGCCGCGGGCCTGCTGCAGGTCTGCCACGCGGGGGCGACGGCCGTCCTCACCCGGCGGTTCGAGCCCGAGCAGTCCGTGGAGCTGCTCACGCGGGAGCGGGTCAGCGTCGTCGGCGGGGTGCCGTCGATGTACCGGGCGCTGCTCGACCTGCCGCCCGAGCAGCTGCGTGCGGCGTTCGCCGGGGTGCGGCTGTGCACGTCGGGAGGCGCGCCGTTGCCGCGGGAGTGGCTCGCGGCGTTCCGCGACACGACGGGCCTCGACCTCTACGAGGGCTACGGCCTCAGCGAGTGCGGACCGGTGCTGACCAGCACGCTCGTCGGCGGGCGGGCGAAGCCGGGGTCGGTCGGCGCGCCGCTGCCCGGGGTCGAGCTGCGCCTGGTCGACGCCGAGGGCGCCCCCGTCGCGGGCAACGCCGCCGCCGACACGGCCGAGCAGGGCATGGAGGACGGTTCCGACGACGAGGACACCGGCCTCGTCGCCACCCGCGGCCCGCACCTCTTCTCCGGGTACTGGCCCGACGGCCACGGCGGTCCGGACGCCGGGGGCTGGTTCCGCACCGCCGACGTCGGCTACCTCGACGCCGACGGCGACCTCCACCTCGTGGACCGCTCGTCGGACCTGGTGATCGTCAACGGCTTCAACGTCTACCCGCGCGAGGTAGAGCAGGTCCTCGCCGAGCTGGACGCGGTGGCGGAAGCGGCGGTCGTCGGCATCCCCGACGACCGGACGGGCGAGGCGGTGCGGGCCGTCGTCGTGCGGGTCCCCGGCGCGGAGCTCACCGAGGACGACGTCGTGGCCCACTGCCGGGAGCGGCTCGCCCGGTTCAAGGTGCCCGCGGTGGTCGAGTTCGTCGACGCCCTGCCCCGGACGCCGACCGGCAAGGTGGCCCGGCGCAAACTCTGACCCGGGCGCGCGGTGCCGCGCGCGGGACATCCCTACACGGAGAAGGTGCACTGATGACCGACGCGCGGGTGACGGTGCTGACGCGGGTGAACTGCTCGGCGTGCGAGCGGGCCGAGGCCGACGTCGCGCGGATCTGCGACGACCTCGGCGTGGGCTGGTCGGCCGTCGACGTCGACGGCGACCCGGAGCTGCGCGCCGAGTTCGGCGACCGCATCCCGGTCGTCATGGTCGACGGCGCCGAGCACACGACGTGGAAGGTCGACGAGGCGGCGCTGCGTGCGGCGCTCGGCTGAGCGGTGAACCGCGTGGCGCCTCCCGCGCGAACGACGTGACATGACCACCGCGGCGCCACGAGACCGGACCGGCTCACCGACGGCCCCGGCGATCCCGCGGCTCGTCGCGGCGACGATCGGACTGCTGTCGGTGGGCGCCGCCGTGGCGGTCGGGCATCTGGTCGCGGGTGTGGTCTCGCCCGCGTCGTCGCCGTTCGTGGCGGTGGGCGACGAGGCGATCCGGCTCTCGCCGCAGCCGCTGGTCGAGTTCGCCAAGGCGACGTTCGGCACTGCCGACAAGCCGGTCCTGCTCGCGGGCATCGCCGTCGTCATGGTGGTGGTCGCCGCGGTGGCGGGGCTGGCGTCGCGCCGGTCGCCGCGACCGGGCGTGGTGACGGTCGTGGTCCTGGGCCTGCTCGGCCTCGCCGCGGTGGCGGTGGCGCCGGCGTTCGCGCCGCTCGACGTGGTGGCGCCGGCGGCGTCGATCGCGGTGGGCGTGCCGGTGTTCCGGCGGCTGCACACGCTCGCTCTCGCCGCGCAGACGCCGGTGACGCCGACGCCCGAGGGTGGGGTGTCGCGGCGGCGCGTGCTCGTCGGCACCTCCGCGGTGGTGGGGCTGGGCGCGCTCGCGGCCGGGGCCGGCGGGATCGCGCTGGGCGGTGGGATCGAGTCGTCGCGGGCGCAGGTCGCGGCCCGGCTGGGCGCGCTGGACGTGGTGCGCCGGGCGCCCGCGATCCCGGCCGGCGTCGACTGGGCGGCCGAGCTGGGCACGACGCCGTTCGTCACGTCGAACCGCGACTTCTACCGGATCGACACGGCGCTGCGGATCCCTGCGCAGGAGGCGGCGGACTGGTCGTTGCGCATCCACGGCATGGTCGAGCGGGAGCGGACGGTGCGCTTCGACGACCTGCTGGCCCGGCCGATGATCGAGAAGACGATCACGATGACGTGCGTGTCCAACGAGGTCGGCGGCTCGCTGATCTCGACGGCGACGTTCGTCGGGGTGCCGCTGCGCGAGCTGCTCGCCGAGGTCGGCGTCGGGCGGGGGGCCGAGCAGATCTTCACGACGAGCAACGACGGCTGGACCGCCGGCACCCCGACCGACGTCGTGATGGAGCCCGACCGCGACGCGATGCTCGCGATCGCGATGAACGGCGAGCCGCTGCCGGCCGGGCACGGCTTCCCGGTGCGCATGGTCGTTCCGGGGTTGTACGGCTTCGTGTCGGCGACGAAGTGGATCACCGACATGGAGCTGACGACGTTCGGGGCGCGGCGGTCGTACTGGCTGCGCAACGGGTGGGCGCAGGAGGCGCCGATCAAGACGGAGTCGCGCATCGACCTGCCGCGCGGCTTCGGCGCCGTCGCGGCCGGGCCGGTGACCGTGGCCGGGATCGCGTGGTCGCAACCGCGGGGGATCTCGAAGGTGGAGGTGCGGATGGACGGTGGGCCGTGGCAGGCGGCCGACCTGGCCACCGAGGTGTCGGGGGCGACGTGGCGCATGTGGCGGACGACGTTCGACCTCCGCCCGGGCAGCCACACCGTGCAGTGCCGCGCCACCGACGCCGACGGGGAGACGCAGGTCGAGCAGCGGGCCGACCCGATCCCGGACGGCGCGTCGGGCTGGCCGGCGACGATCTTCACCGTGAGCTGACGTGCTCCGGCCACGGGGGCGCGCGCAGCGCTCAGTCCACAGTGGACTCCGTGACCGCTTCGTTATCGAAGGCCCCGAACCGGCCCCGGGCCCGGACCGAACGTCCCGACACGAGGTCCGGACAGTCCGGCCCCAGCTCGAGGAGGATGTCCCAGTGCGCACGCTCACCACCCGCATCGCCGCGGTCGGCGTCATGGCCGCTCTGACCGTCGCGGTCTCCGCCTGCTCCAGCAGCGAGTCCCCGTCGACGCAGACGGCCTCCTCGTCGGCCTCCTCCATGGCCCCGGCCCCCAGCTCCTCGGCCGCGGCGGCGAGCGACGGCGTCACCACCAACGCCGACGTGTTCGGCCCGGCCTGCTCCCAGCTCCCGCAGGGCGACGCGCCCGGCTCGCTGAACAACATGGGCCCGCAACCCGTGGCGAGCGCCGCGTCCACCAACCCGCTGCTCACCACGCTGGTGAAGGCCGTCGGCGCGGTGCCCGGTCTGGCCGACACCCTGAACTCCCAGCAGGCGATCACCGTGTTCGCCCCCGCCAACCCCGCGTTCGAGGAGGTCCAGAAGCAGGTCGGCGACGAGGCGTTCAACGCACTGCTGGCCGACCCGAACAAGCTCGGCGCGCTGCTGCAGTACCACGTCGTCGGCAAGCGTTACGACGCCGAGTCGCTCGTCGCGGCGGGCACCACCACCGAGCTCGCCGGCGGCACCCTCACGATCGGCGGCACCGCGGCGGCGCCGACGATCACCGACGGCAAGGGCAACACCGCCACCGTCCTGTGCGGCAACATCCCCACCAAGAACGCCACCGTCTTCGTCATCGACAAGGTCCTGATGCCCGCCTCGTGACGCCCCTCGAACGATCGACCGGCTCCCGGTGCCCGCGGTCCGCGGCACCGGGAACCGTGCGTCGGGGGGCCGGCGCGCCGGGTTGCGAGACAGGTCACGTCGAGCCGTCGCCCACACCCGTACCGGCCCACGCACGGGCGGTGAGCGGCACCCCAGGCACGCCCACCGGTCGGTGCCACGAATGCCACGGATGAGCACGTCATCGACCAAGATCGCAACTTTGTGCGGGCCTTCACAAGCGGCTACCGTGTTCGCATCGCCGCCCGCCGGTCCCGGAATCCGGGTTTCCCGTGCTGGGCTCGGCGAGCCGGAGCCGGCCGCGGAGTGTGCGACCGGGTGAACTCGAGGAGACCCCAGCGTGACGTTGCCGCCGCACGCCGGTGACACCCAGACCGGCGCGAACGGCACGGGCCCCGCCGACGGCGCCGCCCCCGCGGCCGCCGCTCCCGTCACGCGCGCGATCCCGGAGGCCACCGTCGCCCGGCTCGCGGTGTATCTGCGCATGCTCGGCGAGTTCGCCGAGCAGGGCGCCGACACGGTGTCGAGCGAGGAGCTGGCCACCGCGAGCGGGGTCAACTCGGCGAAGCTGCGCAAGGACCTCTCCTACATCGGTTCCTACGGCATCCGCGGCGTCGGCTACGAGGTCCGCTCCCTGCACCACCAGATCGAGCGCACCCTCGGACTCGACGAGCCGCAGACCGTCGCGGTCGTCGGCATCGGCAACCTCGGGCACGCCCTCGCCGGCTACGGAGGCTTCGTCGGCCGCGGCTTCCCCGTCACGGCCCTGTTCGACATCGACCCCGACCTCGTCGGGATCCACATCAACGGCATCCTCGTCGACCACGTCCGCGACATCGCGCGCGTGTGCCGCGAGCGGGGCGTGACCATCGGTCTCGTCGCGACGCCGGGCCCTGCCGCCCAGTCGGTCTGCGACCAGCTGGTCGCCGCCGGTGTGCGGTGCATCCTCAACTTCGCCCCCGTCGTCCTGCAGGTCCCGCCGCAGGTGGAGGTGCGCAAGGTCGACCTGGCAGTCGAGCTCCAGGTCCTGGCCTTCCACGTCGCCCGCCGGCGCGATTCCGAGGCCGCCGCGCGGGTACCCCTCGACGGCACGGCCGGCGCTCACCTCGCGGCCCTGCCGAACAGCCCCGCGGCCACCAACGGTCACGGGGCGGTCAACGGATCGGCGGTGTCATAGCGGTGAGTGTGCTGGTCGTGGGCATGTCCCACCGGACCGCGCCCGTCGCCCTCCTCGAGAAGGCGACGGTCGGGCCGGACGACGTGCCCAAGCTGCTCGACGAGATGCTGCGTGCGGAGCACGTCAGCGAGGTCGTGCTGCTCGCCACGTGCAACAGGATCGAGGCCTACGCGGTCGTCGATGCCTTCCACGGCGGTCTCACCGACGTCACCGGCGTCCTCGCCCGGCACTCCGGGCTGCCGCTGACCGACCTGACCGACCACATGTACGTGCACTACGCCGCCTCGGCCGTGCAGCACCTGTTCGCGGTGTCGGCCGGGCTCGACTCCATGGTCGTCGGCGAGTCGCAGATCCTCGGCCAGCTGCGGTCGGCCTACGCGGTCGCCGACGACGCCGAGACCGTCGGCCGAGTCCTGCACGAGCTGTCCCAGCAGGCGCTGCGCGTCGGCAAACGCGTCCACGCCCGCACCGGGATCGACGCCGCGGGCGCCTCCGTCGTCTCCGAGGCCCTCGCCGACGCCTCCCGCGGCCTCGGCCGCGAACCCGGCGACCTCGGCGGGGTCAAGGCCGTCGTCGTCGGCGCCGGCGCCATGGGGGCACTCGCCGCCGCGCACCTGCGCCGCGCCGGTGCCGCCGAGATCGTCGTGCTCAACCGCTCCGAGGAGCGCGCCGAGCGGCTCGCCGCCAAGACCACCGAGACCGGCACACCCGCCCGCGCGGGCACGCTCGACCTGCTGCCCACCGAGCTGGCCGACGCCGACGTCCTCGTCACCTGCACCGGCTCCGTCGGCATCGTCGTCGACCGCGACGCCGTCGCCGCCGTCCGCCGCCCCGGCGGCCGCCCGCTCGTCGTGTGCGACCTCGGGCTGCCCCGCGACGTCGACGCGAGCGTCGTCGACGTCCCCGGCGTCACCGTCGTCGACCTGGAGACGTTGCAGCGCAGGCTCACCGACCGCGTCGACCTCGACGGGGCCGACGCCGTCGCCGCCGCCCGGGCCATCGTCGCCGACGAGGCCCAGGCCTACCTCGCCTCGCAGCGCTCCGCCGAGGTCACCCCCACCGTCACCGCCCTGCGCCGGCGCGCCTCCGAGGTCGTCGACGCCGAGCTGCTGCGGCTCGACTCGCGGCTGCCCGACCTCGAGCCCGACGTGCGCAACGAGTTCGCCCGGTCGGTGCGCCGCGTCGTCGACAAGCTCCTCCACACCCCGACGGTGCAGGTCAAACGCCTCGCCGAAGGCCCCGACGGCGACAGCTACGCCGAGGCGCTGCGGCTGCTGTTCGAGCTCGACCCGCAGACACCCGCGGCCGTCGCCACCCCCGGCATGACCGGCACCACCGCCCGCCCCGGCGACGACGTCGCCGCCGCGCTGAACGTCGAGCTCCGTGAACCCCGCGCCGACGAGGAGGTCACCCGATGAGCGGGACCCTTCGCATCGCGACCCGGCCCAGCGCGCTCGCCATGGCACAGTCCGGGCAGATCGCCGACCGCCTGCGCGCCGCCGGGTACGCCGCCGAGCTCGTCCCCGTCTCCACCGCGGGCGACCGCTCCGGCGCACCCGTCGCCGAGCTGGGCGTCGGCGTGTTCGTCTCCGCCGTGCGCGACGCCGTCGTCGCCGGCGAGGTCGACATCGCCGTCCACTCCTACAAGGACCTGCCGACGGCGGCCGACCCCCGGCTCGTGCTCGTCGCCGTTCCCGGCCGGGAGGACCCCCGCGACGCCCTCGTGGCCCGCGACGGCAAGGTCCTCGGCGAACTGTCGGCCGGCTCGCGCATCGGCACCGGTTCCCCGCGGCGCACCGCCCAGCTCGAAGCCCTCGGCCTCGGCATCGAGGTCGTGCCCATCCGCGGCAACGTCGACTCCCGGATCGGCAAGGTCCGCTCCGGCGAGCTCGACGGCGTCATCGTCGCCGCCGCCGGACTGCGCAGGCTCGGTCGCATCGACGAGGCGACCGAGCTCCTCGAACCCGTACAGATGCTGCCCGCGCCCGCCCAGGGCGCGCTGGCACTGGAGTGCAGGGCCGGTGCGCCCGGCAGCACCGAGCACGAGCTCGCGCTCGCGCTCACCGCACTGCTCGACGACCCGGCTGCCCGTGCGGCCGTCACCGCCGAGCGTGCCGTCCTCGCGACCCTCGAGGGAGGCTGCAGCGCGCCGATCGGTGCGCTGGCCGACGTCGTCTCCGACCTCGACGACGCAGGACGGGTGGTGGACCGGCTGTCGCTGCGCGCGGTGGTCGGCACGGCGGACGGCGCGCTGCTGCGCGCCTCCGCCCAGGGAGAGATCGACGACGCCGAGAAGCTCGGCGCGGCACTCGCCGCGGAGCTTCTCGACATGGGCGCCGACACGTTGCCGGGAACGGCCGGGCGCCAGGAGAACCGCTGGATCGGGAGTTCCGAATGACAAAGGCCACACCAACCCCCGGCCGGATCGCCTTCGTGGGCAGCGGCCCGGGCGACCCCGGACTGCTGACGGTACGTGCGCGCGACGCGATCGCGGCTGCGCCGCTCGTCGTCGCCGACCCCGACGTACCCGAGGAGATCACCGCGCTCATCGCGGAGGGCGCCGAGGTCCGCCCCGCCGTCGGTCAGCCCGCCGACGTCGCCGCCGACCTGGTCGCCGAGGCCGGCGCCGGCCGCGCCGTGATCCGGCTCGTCAGCGGCGATCCGATGACCACCGACGCGGTCATCGCCGAGGCACGCGCCGTCGCCAAGGCGGGCGTCCCCTTCGACGTCCTGCCCGGTGTCCCCGCCGGCACCGCCGTCCCCGCCTACGCGGGCGTCCCGCTGGGCTCCGGGCACGTCGAGGCCGACGTCCGCGCGGGCGTCGACTGGGCGCGCATCGCGTCGGTCCCCGGACCTCTCGTGCTGCACGCCACGGCCGCGCACCTGTCCGAGGTCGCCGTCTCGCTGGCCGACCAGGGCGTCCCCGCCGACACCCGCGTCGCCGTCACCGCCGGCGGCACCCGCAACACCCAGAAGACGATCGACTCCACGCTCGCCGCCATGGCGGGCGACGCCGGCGAGCTCGACGGCCCGCTCGTGCTGTCGGTCGGCTCCGAGGTCGCCGAGCGCGCCGAGCTGTCCTGGTGGGAGTCGCGCGCCCTCTACGGCTGGCGCGTCCTCGTCCCGCGCACCAAGGACCAGGCCGGCGCCATGAGCGACCGGCTGCGCGTCCACGGCGCCATCCCCGAGGAGGTGCCCACCATCGCGGTCGAGCCGCCCCGCTCGCCCACCCAGATGGAACGCGCCGTCAAGGGCCTCGTCGACGGCCGCTACCAGTGGGTCGTCTTCACCTCGACCAACGCCGTGCGCGCGGTCTGGGAGAAGTTCGCCGAGTTCGGCCTCGACGCCCGCGCCTTCTCCGGAGTCAAGATCGCCTGCGTCGGCGCCGCCACCGCGGCCAAGGTCCGCGAGTTCGGCATCGCCCCGGAGATCGTCCCGGACATCGACGAGTCGCAGCAGTCCACGTCCGAGGGCCTGCTCGAGATCTTCCCGCCCTACGACGACATCCTCGACCCGGTCGACCGCGTCCTGCTCCCGCGCGCCGACATCGCCACCGAGACCCTCGCCGCCGGCCTGCGCGACCGCGGCTGGGAGATCGACGACGTCACCGCCTACCGGACGGTCCGGGCCGCCCCGCCGCCCGCGCCGATCCGCGAGGCCATCAAGACCGGTGGCTTCGACGCCGTGTGCTTCACCTCGTCGTCGACCGTCCGGAACCTGGTGGGTATCGCCGGCAAGCCGCACGCTCGCACACTCGTCGCGTGCATCGGCCCGGCCACCGCCGAGACCGCCCGCGAGTTCGGCCTGCGCGTCGACGTGCAGCCCGAGCACGCGCTGGTCCCGTCGCTGGTCGACGCCCTGGCCGCGCACGCCGCCAAGCTGCGCGCCGAGGGTGCGCTGCCGCCGCCGAAGAAGGCCAAGGCGCGCAGGCGCTGAGCCTGGTCTCCGTCCCACGGGCGGCCACTCCCCTCACCGGGGGTGGCCGCCCGCGGCGTCTCCGGGCGCAACCTCACTGCTGTTCCCGGCGCCGCGGCCAGCCGTGAGGTTGCGGCCGACAGATCGCGCGCAACCTGACGGCTGTATCTCCGCCGCGGACAGCCGTGAGGTTGCGGCCGACAGATCGCGCGCAACCTGACGGCTGTATTCCCGCCGCCGGACAGCGATGAGGTTGCGCGCGGGTCGTCGGCGGGGGTGTTCGGGGCAGTCGTAGGCTCGGGCGATGGCTTTCCCCGCGCAGCGCCCGCGCCGGCTCCGCACCACCCCCGCGATGCGCCGGCTCGTCGCCGAGACCGACCTCGCCCCGCGCCACCTCGTCCTCCCCATGTTCGTCAAGGAGGACGCGTCCGAGCCGGTGCCGATCGCGTCGATGCCCGGGGTCGTCCAGCACACCCGCGACTCGCTGCGCAAGGCCGCCGCCGAAGCGGCCGGGGCGGGCGTCGGCGGGCTCATGCTGTTCGGGGTGCCCGCGGTGCGCGACGCCCGCGGCAGCGCCGGGGCCGACCCCGACGGCGTCCTCAACGTCGCGCTGCGCGACGTGAAGGCCGAGATCGGCGACGCCACCGTGCTGATGGCCGACACGTGCCTCGACGAGTTCACCGACCACGGCCACTGCGGCGTCCTCGACGACCGCGGCCGCGTCGACAACGACGCCACCCTCGCGATCTACGCCGAGATGGGCGTCGCCCAGGCCGAGTCGGGCGCCGACCTCCTCGGCCCCAGCGGCATGATGGACGGCCAGGTCGGCGTCATCCGCGACGCGCTCGACGCCGCCGGGTTCCCCGACACCGGCATCCTCGCCTACACCGCCAAGTACTCCTCCGCCTTCTACGGCCCCTTCCGGGAAGCCGTCGAGTCACAGCTGCGGGGCGACCGCAAGACCTACCAGCAGGACGGCGCCAACCTCCGCGAGGCGCTGCGCGAGCTCGCCCTCGACCTCGAAGAGGGCGCCGACATGGTGATGGTCAAGCCCGCCATGGCCTACCTCGACGTGCTGCGCTCCGTCGCCGACGTCGCCGACGTCCCCGTCGCCGCCTACCAGGTGTCGGGGGAGTACGCGATGATCGAGGCCGCCGCCGCCAACGGCTGGATCGACCGCGACCGCGCCGTCCTCGAAACCGTCACAGGTATACGACGAGCGGGCGCCGACATCGTCCTCACGTACTGGGCCACGGAAATCGCCGCTCGACTGGGTGAGAACTGACGTTCGACGTCACGGTTCGTGCCGGCATCTGGACAGGGAACGGACGTCTGCTTACCTTTCGGCGCATGACGTCACCCTCCGACCCTCAGTGGCAGGGTCAGCCCGCGCCGGGCTACGGTCCGCCCCCCGGTCAGGGGGATCCGCAGCAGGGTGGCTACCCGCCGCCCGGCTACCCGCAGCAGGGGTATCCGCAGCAGGGCTACCCCCAGCAGGGATACCCGCAACAGGGCTACCAGCAGCAGCCGTACCAGCAGCAGGGCTACCCCCAGCAGCCCTACGGCCAGCAGCCCGGTTACCCGCCGCAGCAGCCGTACGGGCAGCCGCCCTACGGCCAGCCCGGCTACGGCGCCGCGCCCCAGCCCGTCCCGCCGGGCGCCCCGGGCCCCATCCCGGAGTGGTGGGAGCGGCTCGTCGGCCGCATCATCGACGGCGTCCTCTACGGCGTCGTCTACTGGATCCTCAGCTTCATCCTGGCCGCGATCTTCGTCTCGTCGGTGTCGGTCGACATCGCGACAGGCGCCGTCAGGGGTGGCACGGGCTTCGTCATCGCGGCGGTGCTCACCTACGTCATCGCGGGTCTGGCCTACGCGGCCTACGACTACCTGATGCACTCCCGCAACGGCCAGACCCTCGGCAAAATGGTCATGAAGACCCGCCTGGTCGCGCCCGACGGCAGCAAGCCCGACAGCGCCACGCTGATCAAGCGGGCGCTCATCTACCCGGGCATCTACGGCGTCGTCGGTCTGCTCGCGTTCGTCGACGTCGTCGGCCTCGGCCTGATCAGCCTCCTCGTGCTGGTCTTCAGCCTGGCCGACGGCATCTCGGTGCTCACCGACCAGCCGCTGCGCCGTGCCCTGCACGACAAGTGGGCAGCGACGATCGTCATCAAGTCGCAGTAGGACCCGGTTCCGCCTCCACGGCCCCGGCACCCTCGTGGTGCCGGGGCCGTGATGCGTCCGGGCTTCGCTGCCGAACGTGTCATGAGCGCGCCCGGTCGGCGCTGGTGACACGTTCGCGGGCCGGTCGACGATCGAGCGTGTGATCAGCGCGAGTCGGCGGTTCTGGTGACACGTTCGGTGGGGGAGGGGGAGCTGCTTCACCCGGGTGCGTGACCGTTTCATCCGGACGTCGCCCCACGATCCCGGCATGATCCGCCCTGATCACCACCGTCTGCGATCGGAGCGACATGAGCCAGGACCCGGAAAACCCGGAGAACCACGGCCGGCAGCCTCAGCAGCCGCAGGACCCGGCGGGCGGCTGGCAGGACCAGCCCACCCAGTACAACCCGCCGCCGGACTGGGGCCAGCAGACACAGCAGCCGGCGGGCGCGCCCGGATACGGTCCGCCCGCGGGCCCGCCCCCCGGCTACGGCGGCCCGCCCCCCGGGTACGGGGGACCGGGTGGGCCCGGCCCGTCGAGCGGTCTGCCGCCGGGCAAGAACTTCTTCGGCGCCCTGTTCGACTTCGACTTCAACTACTTCGCGACGCCTGTCGTCGTGAAGGTGCTCTACATCATCGGCATGGTCGTGATCGGCCTCGGCTGGCTGGCGGCGATCGTCACCGGCTTCATCGGCAACGGCGCGCTGGGCGGCATTCTCGCCCTCGTGCTGGGCGCCGTGGTCGCGCTGTTCTACCTGATCCTCTTCCGGGTGACGTTGGAGTTCTACTACGCGGTGGTCCGCATGTCCGAGGACATCCACCATCGCCGCTGGCCGTGACCCGGCGGCGGTCCGCGTCCGAGACCCCGCCCCGGCCGCGGCCGGGGCGGGGGGCTCGTGGACACGGTTCGCGGTCGGCCATACGGTGGGCCAGGTGAGCACTCCGCCCGACCGCGGCGAGGACAAGCCGACGGGCTACCTCCCGGGCAGCTACCAGCGTCAGCGTGACCAGCAGGGCGCCGACCCGGGTGTCGACATGCAGAAGGACCGGGTCGACGACGATCGTCCCGCCCCGGGCCCGACCTACGAAGGCGGCCGGCACGCCGCGGGCGGCGGGGACCAGCAGCAGTACGGCCAGCAGCAGTACGGCGGCGACCAGCAGTACGGCGGACAGCCCCAGCCCCAGTACGGGCAGCCCCAGTACGGCCAGCAGTACCCGCCGCAGCAGCAGTACGGTCAGCAGCCCGACTACGGCCAGCAGTACGGGCAGCAGCCCCAGTTCGGCCAGCCCCAGTACGGCCAGCAGTACCCGCCGCAACAGCAGTACGGCGGACAGCAGCCGGGTTACAACGTCTACAACCCGTACGCCGACGCCGGGCCCGGCTTCGGTGGGGAGCCCGCCCAGGACGTGAAGCGGCCGGTGTCCGTCGTCATCGGGATGATCCTGCTGGTCATCAGCGCGCTGCCCTACCTCGCGGGTGGCGTGATCGTGGCGCTGGCGAGCAACAGGGTGACGTCCGCGTTGTCGACCGACGACCTCGCCCGGCTGCAGCAGGCGGGTATCAACCTCGCCCAGATCGCGATGGTCGTCGGCGTCGTCTTCATCGTGTTCGCGCTGATCCACATCGCGCTGTCGGTGGCCGCGTTCCTGGGGAAGAACGGGGGCCGGGTCTCCATCACCGCGCTCGTGGTGCTGTACGCGCTGATCGTCATCGGCGGCATCGCGGTGCTGTTCCTGACCGCCGGCAACCAGAATGTCAGCCTCAGCATCTCGTCGGATCCGGTGTCGCTGCTGATCGGTTTCGGCCCGATCGTGCTCGCGATCATCGGCGTGATCCTGCTGTACGTCGGCACCGCGTCGGCGTGGTACCGGTCGCGACGGAAGTGACGTCAGGCTGATTCCGGAGGGGCCGCCCGCACACCGTGCGGGCGGCTGCCAGACTGGAGGTCGTGAGTTCGTCGACGCACGCTGCCCAGGTCTCCGAGGTCTCGGCCCGCTTGTTCGAGCGGGCGGGAGCCGCCATCCCCGGTGGGGTCAACTCGCCGGTGCGGGCGTTCAACGCCGTGGGCGGGACGCCGCGGTTCATGGTGTCCGCGCAGGGCCCCTGGCTGACCGACGCCGACGGCAACCGCTACGTCGACCTGGTGTCGTCGTGGGGGCCGATGATCCTGGGGCATGCGCACCCGCAGGTCGTCGAGGCGGTGCAGGCCGCGGCCGCGGGCGGACTGTCGTTCGGCGCTCCGACACCGTCGGAGGTCGAGCTGGCGGAGGAGATCATCGGCCGGGTCGCGCCGGTGGAGCAGGTGCGGCTGGTCAACTCCGGCACCGAGGCGACGATGAGCGCCATCCGGCTGGCGCGGGGCATCACGGGGCGCGCGGCCGTCGTCAAGTTCGCGGGGTGCTACCACGGCCACGTGGACGCGTTGCTGGCCGAGGCGGGCTCGGGTGTGGCGACACTGGGGCTGCCGACGAGCCCGGGCGTCACCGGTGCGCAGGCGGCCGACACGATCGTTCTGCCCTACAACGACATCGAGGCCGTCCGCGAGGTGTTCGCGGCCCGCGGCGCCGAGATCGCGTGCGTGATCACCGAGCCGGCGGCGGGCAACATGGGTGCGGTCGCGCCCGTCGAGGGCTTCAACGAGGGCCTGCGCACGGTGACCCGGGAGCACGGTGCGTTGCTGATCATGGACGAGGTCATGACCGGGTTCCGGGTCAGTCCGTCGGGCTGGCACGGCGTCGACGGTGTGGCCGGTGACTTGTACACGTTCGGCAAGGTCATGTCGGGCGGGCTGCCCGCGGCGGCGTTCGGCGGGTCGCGTGAGCACATGTCGTTCCTGGCGCCGGCCGGGCCGGTCTACCAGGCGGGCACGCTGTCGGGGAATCCCGTCGCCGTCGCTGCGGGGCTCGCGACGTTGCGGCTGGCCGACGCGGAGGTCTACCGCGCGCTCGACGCCAACGCCCGGCGTCTCGGCGGGCTGATCGGCGACGCGCTCACCGCGGCCGGGGTCGCCCATCGAGTGCAGTTCGCGGGGAACCTGCTGTCGGTGTTCTTCAGCGAGGACCGTGTCGTCGACTACACGACCGCGAAGGCCGCGCAGACCCACCGGTTCGCGCCGTTCTTCCACGCCCTGCTCGAACGGGGCGTCTACCCCCCGCCGAGCGCGTTCGAGGCCTGGTTCGTCTCCGCGGCGCTCGACGACGACGCGTTCGCCGTCATCGCCGACGCCCTGCCCGCGGCCGCCGCGGCGGCGGCCGCGGCATGAGCGGACAGCAGCGCACGCTCGTCCACATGCTCCGCCACGGCGAGGTGCACAACCCGGAGGGCATCCTCTACGGGCGCCTGCCGGGCTACCACCTGGCCGAGCGCGGCCGGGCCCAGGCCGAGACCGTCGCGAAGACGTTGGTGGACAACGACATCGCGGTCGTCGTCGCCTCCCCGCTGCTGCGGGCGCAGGAGACGGCCGCGCCGATCGCGGCTGCGCACGGCGTCGAGATCGTCACCGACGACGGGCTCATCGAGTCGGAGAACCGGTTCGAGGGCACGAAGTTCGGGGTGGGCGACGGGGCGCTGCGCCGGCCCGCGAACTGGCCGCTGATGCGTGACCCGTTCAGGCCGTCGTGGGGCGAGCCGTACCTGCGGATCGCGCACCGCATGCTCGGCGCCGCGCACCACGCCCGGGAGCTGGCCGTGGGTCGCGAGGCCGTGTGCGTGTCGCACCAGCTGCCGATCTGGACGTTGCGCCGCTACCTGCTGGGGCAGCGGCTCTGGCACGACCCGCGCCGCCGGCAGTGCGCGCTCGCGTCGTTGACGACGCTGGAGTTCACCGGATCGGAGCTCACCGGCCTGCGCTACAGCGAGCCCGCCGGATCGAGCGACCCCACCGTGACCGGCGCATGAGACGGCTCCTCCCCGCGCTGGCGGCGCTGCTCGCGGTGCTGGTCGTCGCCGGCTGCGGCACCACCGGCAAGGACGCGGTCGTGACCGGCCAGGAGTTCCAGTTCGTCGCCCCCGGCGGGAAGACGACGATCCTGTACGACCCGCCGTCGTCGCGTGCCGCGCTGCCCGCGCTGAGCGGGGAGAGCCTGCTGGAGCAGGGGAAGACCATCGGTACCGACGACTACAAGGGCAAGGTGCTCGTCGTCAACATCTGGGGTTCGTGGTGTGGGCCGTGCCGGGCGGAGGCGCCCGACCTGGAGTTCTCGCTCGAGCAGACGGCGGGCCAGGGCGTCGACATGCTGGGGATCGACGTGCGCGACGACCGTGCCGCCGCCACCGACTTCGTCCGCGATCGCGGCCTGAAGTACCAGTCGATCTTCGACCCGCCCGGGCGGACGCTGGCCGCGCTGTCGGGCTATCCGCGCAACACGGTGCCGTCGACGATCGTGCTCGACCGGCAGCACCGGGTCGCGGCGGTGTTCCTGACGCGGGTCCAGCCGAGCGACCTCGTCCCGCTGCTCATGCGGGTCGCCGCCGAGCCGCAGGCCTGACCCGGTGACCCCGGCCTCACACGCACTACACGCTGTAGAACCCGGTGGGGGAGCCGGGCACCCGCAGACATACCCTGATCGGTGATGGACGCGTCGACCGCCCTCGCGATATCGGGACCGCTGCTGGTCGCAGCGGCGGTCGCCGTGCTCGCCGGAGCGGTCAGCTTCGCCTCCCCGTGCGTGGTCCCGCTGGTCCCCGGCTACCTGGCCTACCTCGCGGGTCTCGTCGGCGCCGACATTCCGGCCACCACCCCCGCCGACGCGGGCGACCGCCGCGGCCGTCGCCGGGGCAGGTGGCGGGTCGCGGGCGCCGCGGCGTTGTTCGTCGCCGGGTTCACCGTCGTGTTCGGCGCGATCCTCGTCGGCGTCGTCTGGCTGTCCGACGCGCTCGTACGCAACATGGAGCTGCTGCAGCGCGTCGGTGGCGTCGTCATGATCGTGATGGGGTTGGCGTTCGTCGGGCTCGTGCCGGTGCTGCAGCGTGAACGCCGCGTGCACTGGGTGCCGCGCGCGGGCATCTGGGGCGCGCCCCTGCTCGGCGCGGTCTTCGGGCTCGGCTGGGTGCCCTGCATCGGGCCGACGCTGGCCGGGGTCGTCGCCGTCGCCGCGGGGACCGGGGGCGGGTCGCTGCGCGGTGTCGTCCTCACCCTCTCCTACTGCGCCGGTCTCGGGCTGCCGTTCGTGCTGATCGCGGTGGGTGCGTCGTCGGCCGTGCGTGCGCTGGGCTGGCTGCGCCGCCACACCCGCGGAATCCAGATCGCCGGTGGCGTGCTGCTCGTCGTCGTCGGGATCCTGCTGCTGTCCGGGGTGTGGAACGGGCTGCTCGTCGGCCTGCAGACCGCCGTCGCCGGATTCACCCCGGCCCTCTGATGTCCTCCCCGCCGACCGCGCCGCCCGAGGCCGCCGCCCCCGAGTCCGAGGGGCGGCCGCCGCGGCAGTCCGCCGCCCGCCGCGTGCTGGCGTTCCTGCGCAACACCTGGCGCGGCCTCACCAGCATGCGTACGGCGCTCATCCTGCTGTTCCTGCTGGCACTCGCGGCCCTGCCGGGCGCGCTGCTGCCGCAGCGTTCGCTCAACCAGCAGCTGGTCGACCAGTACTTCACCGACTACCCGACGCTCGCCCCGATCCTCGACAAGGGCGGCTTCTTCGACGTCTTCGCCACACCGTGGTTCGCGGCCATCTACCTGCTGCTGATGATCTCGCTCATCGGCTGCCTCGTGCCGCGCAACCTCGACTTCGCCCGCGCCATGCGCAGCGACCCCGTCGCCACCCCCCGCAACCTCGCCCGGCTGCCCCACCACGCCACCGCGACCCTCGACGAGGCGCCCGACGCCGTCCTCGCCCGTGTCCGCACCCTGCTGGGCGGCAACCGGTTCCGCGCCTGGCAGCGCGCCGAACGCGACGAGCCGGGCGGTGCCCGCACCGTGTCGGCGGAGAAGGGCCGGCTGCGCGAGGCCGGGAACCTCGTCTTCCACCTCAGCCTCGTCGGGCTGCTCGTCGGCCTCGCACTGGGCAAGCTGTTCGGCTACGAGGGCCAGGTCATCGTGCTGTCCGGCGGCAGCCAGTTCTGCAACTCCTCGATCCTCGGCTACGACTCCTTCCGCGCCGGGCTGCGCGTCGACGGCACCGAGCTCGCACCGTTCTGCGTCCGCGTCGACGACTTCGCCGCCGACTACCTGCCCAACGGCCAGCCCGACTCCTACCGCGCGCAGATCGGCTACCAGACGGCCGAGGACGTCGAGGCCGGCGACACCACCCGCTGGAGCTCCTACGACCTGCGGGTCAACCACCCCCTGCGTGTCGACGGCGCCCGCGTCTACCTGCTCGGCCACGGCTACGCGCCGCGGTTCACCGTCACCTGGCCCGACGGGCAGCAGCGCACCGGCCAGATCCAGTGGCGGCCCGTCGACATGACGACGATGCTCTCCGAGGGCGCCACCAAGTTCGAACGCCCCGGCGTCACCGACCCTGCGCAGCGCCAGAACAGCCAGCTCGCCGTCACCGGGCTGTTCGCGCCCACCAGCTCCGGCGGGCAGATCATCACCTCGGTCTACCCGGACCTGCGCAACCCGCAGGTCGCCGTCGACGTGCTGCGCGGCGACCTCGGCCTCGACGACGGTCGCGGCCAGTCGATCTTCAGCGTCGACCAGGCCCAGGTCGACTCCGGCGCGCTCACCCGCGTCGCCCGCGCCAACCTGCTGCCCGGCGAGTCGCTCACCCTCGACGACGGCACCCAGGTCCGCTTCGACGACGTCACCCCCTGGGTGTCACTGCAGGTCAGCCACGACCCCGGCCAGGAGACCGTGCTGATCTTCGCGATCCTGCTGCTCGCCGGGCTCGGCGTCTCGCTCGCCGTGAAACGCCGCCGCTTCTGGGTCCGCGTCGTGCCGGCGGGCGACGGCCGCACCGAGGTCCGCCTCGGCGGCCTCGCCCGCACCGACCAGGCCGGCTACGGCGAGGAGTTCGACCGGCTCCGCGCCGCGGTCCTCGGCGCCGCGAACGAGAGTCACCCGCCCCCGGAGCCGTCCGACCCGATCCACCGGCCAGAATCGTCCGGAACGCCGGAAACAGGCGAGCCGACCGGCCCCACCGACAGGGGAGACACCTGATGCCCATCGACCCGGTCCTCGCCGCGTACAGCGACGACCTCTACATCGGGGCCGTCGCCGTCTACGTGATCGCGATGTTCCTGCACGCGTTCGAGTTCGTCGGCAACCGCAAGCCGGTGCGGACCAAGACGTTGGTGGCGACGAGCGGTGGCGACGTCGCCGACGCCCCCGCCGCGGACGAGACCCCCGCCGCGCCCACCGGTCGCACCCGCTCGGACAAGTGCGGTCGGATGGGCGTCGCCGTCACGCTCGTCGGCCTGCTGCTGCACGTCGGCGCCATCGTGGCGCGCGGCATCGCCACCGAGCGCTGGCCGCTGGGCAACATGTACGAGTTCACCTCCGCCATCTGCCTCGCCGCCGTCGTCTGCTGGCTCGTGGTGCTGCGCCGCTCGCCGTCGCTGCGGCCCGTCGGCGCGTTCGTCCTCTCGCCCGTCCTGATCCTCATGTTCCTGGGCGGGACGGTCCTCTACGCCAACGCCGCGCCCGTCGTCCCCGCGCTGCAGTCCTACTGGCTCGCCATCCACGTGACCACTGTCACCATCGCATCGGGTCTGCTCATGGTCTCCGGTGTCGCCAGCATCCTGTACCTGCTGGTCAAGGCCGGGAAGACGGGAAAACTGGCCGCCAAGCTGCCGGGTGTCGACGCCCTCGACCGGCTCGCCTACCGCGTCACCGTCGTCGGCTTCCCCATCTACACCTTCGCGGTCATCGCGGGCGCCATCTGGGCCGAGTCGGCCTGGGGCCGGTTCTGGGGCTGGGACCCCAAGGAGACCGTCGCGTTCGTCGCCTGGGTCGTCTACGCCGCCTACCTGCACGCCCGTGCCACCTCGGGCTGGCGCACCACCGGCGCACCCTGGATCAACGTCGCCGGTTTCGTGACGATCGTCTTCAACCTCTTCTTCATCAACATGGTCGTGGCCGGGCTTCACTCGTATGCCGGGCTGAGCTGAGCCCGTCCCTCGACGTCACCTCGACCAGGGCGGCACGCGCGACTACCGTCGGTGCACGTGAGCAAGGCTGCGTCGGAGTACCCGGACGGTTCCGTGGGCCGCTATGTCCAGGAGCGCTGGGGGAAGATCTCCGGCGCGGCCGACGGGGCGCAACACGCTGTCGAACCCGACGACGAGGCCCCCACCGAGGACCAGCCCGCGTCCTCGTCCTCGTCCGAGGTCGAGCGTCCGGCCGACGTCCCACGTCCGGCCGCCGTTCCCGAGCGGTCGCGCCCGCGCGACGCCGACGGTCCTCGCGTGACCGAGGTGGCGCGGCCCGAGACCGCGTCCCCTCCCGACCGTGCAGCCGAGCGGACCGACGCATCCGCGCCGGGGCAGGGGACCTGGGGCAGCGCCATCCCCGACCATCCCGACGACGACCTCGAGTCCGAGATCGACCCGGTGACACCCGGGCACGGCGTGCCCACGGTCCGGCCCGGTGGCGCACTGGCCGCGCGGACCGGCACCCCCGAACCGGACCGCCCGGCGCCTCGCTGGGGCGGAACCACGGGCTCGGCCGCCGACCGTTCGAGCACGGACCGGGCGCCCGACCGCTGGGGAGCCGACCGCGACGCAGCACCTGCGGCCGACCGTGAGTCCACGGCCGGCGAGGGTGCGTCGGCCCACCTGCGGGCGGCACCGACGCACGCCGGGACAGACCGGGACGCGGCCGCAGCCCGGGTCGCCGCGGCCCGCCGCGCCGCCGAGGCCGCGCGGCTCGCCTCGACCCGGCGCCCACCGGCCTCCGCGCTGTCGGGCGGCGACGCCCGCAGTTCCCGCACCTTCGGCGGCACGACCCCGCGACCGACCGACACCGGGCCCGGCGAACCGTCGCGGCCCGCGGAACCGTCCCGACCTGCGGAGCCGTCCCGCCCTGCGGAACCGTCGCGGGCCGCCGAGCCGTCGCAGCCCGCGGAGCCGTCGCAGCCCGCGGAGCCGTCGCAGCCCGCGGAGCCGTCGCGGGCCGCCGAGCAGGAGCAGGCGACCGGCGCGGCCGACGTCCGTACGGACGCGGGGGCCGACCGGGTCGCCGCGTCGGCCCGTGCCGCGCAGGTCGCCCGCAGCACCGCCGACGCCCGCACCGCGTCCCACGAGGCCCCGGCCCGCCGCGGCGACGACCCCGCCGTCGACGCGGCCGTGGCCAGGGCCGTCGGCCGCCGCGCCGCCGACGACCCTGCCCGGGTCTCCGACGCGGGCCGCGAACCGGCGACCGAGCCGCAGCACCCCGGCGCCGCCGAGCCCGGTCCGATCGGGGACGACAGGACCACGGACACAGGCGCCGAGGGCGCCGCCGCACACTCCGCCGCCGCACAGTCCACCGCCGGGCAGTCCACCGCGGCGCAGCGGGCCGCTGCGGCGTGGTCGACCGGGTCCGGCGAGCCCGCTGCGCGGCCCGCGGACCGGCCGGGTGCACGACCCGCCCGGGACCCGGCCACCCCGCCGACCGGTACCGGCAAGACAGGCGCCGATGCGAGCGCTGCCAGGGCGAGCGAGCCGGTGCGCGAACGTGCGACGCCCGGCGCCGCGGAGGCGCCGGCCGTCGCCGCTGCGCCGGTGCGCCCCCCGGAGACGCCCGCCCCGGGCGTCCCCCGGACGGAGCCGCGCCGCGACGACACCCCGGCTCGCGGCGGCCGCCGCGCGGCGGGGCAGGACATGCCCGACGGCGCCGCCCGTCGCCACCCGCTGACCCCGCCCCGCGGCGCCGCGGCCACGGGAACTTCGACGAGCGGACCCGCCGCAGCGTCGGCACGGACCTCTGTCGACACCCCGCCGAACGGGTCCCGCCCCGCGGATCCCGCCGACGGGCCGTCCGGGCGCCGGGCGGGCCCCCAGGACCCGCCGCGACCGGACCCACGCAACGGGGGCTCGCGCGTCGAACAGTCGTGGCCCCCACCGCCGCCGCCCCCGTCGTGGCCGCGGCCGCCGCGGGAGGAGAACACCCGCCGCCCCGCAGGCTGGATCGAACCGGGCGCCGTGGCGGCCCAGGAGGCACAGCGCGCCCGCACCGGGCAGCAGGTGGACCTGGGTGGCGGCGACCTGTCGTCGGCCCGGCTGCTGCGCCCGAGCAAGCGGCCGCCGCAGTCGGGCTGGCGGCGTGCCGTGTACGTGTTGTCCGGCAAGCTGATCAACCCTGGTGAGAGCCCGCTCGACATCCGCCGCCGGGAGCTGACGGCACGGGTCAACCAGCCGCTGCTGGGCTGCTACAAGATCGCGATGCTCAGCCTGAAGGGTGGTGTCGGCAAGACGACGGTCACGGCGACGCTGGGGGCGACGTTCGCGTCGCTGCGTGGCGACCGTGTCGTGGCGGTCGACGCGAACCCGGACCGCGGCACGTTGAGCCAGAAGATCCCGCTGGAGACGACGGCGACGGTGCGTCACCTGCTGCGCGACGCGCAGCGGGTGCGCCGGTACACCGACGTGCGGGCCTACACGTCGCAGGGGACGTCACGGCTGGAGGTGCTGGCCAGCGAGCAGGACCCGGCGGTGTCGGAGGCGTTCAGCGAGGACGACTACCGGCGCACGGTGAACCTGCTGGAGCACTTCTACAACATCGTCCTGACCGACTGCGGCACCGGACTGATGCACTCCGCGATGTACGGGGTGCTGGGGATGGCCGACCAACTGATCATCGTGTCGTCGGGTTCGATCGACGGGGCGCGCAGCGCGTCGGCGACGATGGACTGGCTGGACGCTCACGGGCACACCGATCTCGTGGCCAACGCGGTGGCGGTCATCAACTGCGTGCATCGCTCGTCGGGAGGTGTGGATCTCGACCGGGTGGCGGAGCACTTCGCTCTGCGCTGCCGTGCCGTGGTGCGCATCCCGTTCGACGGGCACCTGGAGGAGGGCGCGGAGATCGATCTCGACCGGCTCCAGCCGACGACGCGGCTGGCGCTGCTGGAGCTGGCGGCGTCGGTTGCGGACGGGTTCCCGTCGTAGCGGGGGGATGGGCCTCAGGTCTGCTGGTCGCCCCGTGGTGGGTCCTCGCGGCGCTTGACGGTCTCGTCGAGCTGGCGGAGGAAGTCGGGGTCGTCGTCGGGGCCGGTGGCGCGGCGCTGCGGCGGACGGACGGGTGCCGACCGGGCGGGGCCGGGCACTCCGGTGCGATCGGGGGTCCGTTCGGTGTTCATCGCTCGCCACATCAGCAGCGCGATCACCGCGGCGCCGACGAACGCGACGAGAAAGACCAGCACCACCACCACCTCCTCCCACGAGACTAGCGGAGGACGGGCGAAGACCTCGTGAGAATCACGTGAGGTGGCCGGGCGACCGGCCGTGCGAAGCGACGCTCTGTCGGGCATCGCCTCGCACGGCCGGTCGGACGGTGGCTCAGTGCGGGATGGTCGCCTCGCTGGTGAGGTCGGCCAGCATGCCGCGGACCTCGGACTCGCGGAAGCGGCGGTGACCGCCGGGGGTGCGGATCGAACCGATCCGACCGGCGGACGCCCAACGCGTCACGGTCTTCGGGTCGACGCGGAACAGGGTCGCGACCTCGCCGGGGGTGAGCAGTCGCTCGCTCTGGTTCTGGGCCGGGGTGGACATTCGTACCTCCCACATTTCGTCGATTACCGCGCCATCGTGACACCTGGGATACCGGGTACTCGAACGGTTCTCGGGAAGTAAAGGGCTCTTAAAGGACTAATCGGACGTCAGGGACTGCCCGCGTCGAGGAGCCGTTCGGTCAACGCCCGGGGACGTCCCGGAGTTCCCGGGCGCGCGAGGCGCCGCGTCTGCGCAGGTCAGCGCGGGGTCGAACGAGCCGCCGCCGTGCGTCGTAGGCTCGGCCCCATGTCCACCCCCGCGCCCACGCCGCCGGAGGCCGGCGCCCCGGGCAACGGTCCCGGCCTCGCGAGCACCATCGCCCTTTACGCTGTGGCGAGAATCGCGGTCGTCGCCGTCGTCGCGGCCCTGCTGAGCCTCGCCGGAGTCCCGTTCCTGCTGTCACTGCTCATCGGTCTCGTGGTGGCACTGCCGCTGTCGATGGTGCTCTTCCGCGGGCTGCGCGCCCGCCTCGACGCGGCAGTCGAGGCCTCCCGGGCGCGCCGCGCCGACGTCCGCGCCCACCTGCGCGGTGACGACGGGCCGCCGCGCGACGTGGAGCGGGCACCGTCAGACGATGCGCCCCAGGGCGAGACCGACGGCCGTCGCGACTGACCAGACCAGCAGCACCACGCCCGTCTCCTGCAGGACCTTGACGAGCGCGCGGCCGTCGGCGCCCTGCAGGACGCGACGCACCGGCGGCACGGCCAGCGGCACGGCGAGCAGCCCCAGGAACATCGGCCAGCTGCGCGTCCCGGCGCCGACGGAGAGCACGAGCGGGACCAGGATCAGCCCGGCATAGAGCTTGCGGGTGTCGGCGTCGCCGAGCACCACCGCGAGGGTGCGTTTGCCGGTGCGGGCGTCGGTCGGGATGTCGCGCAGGTTGTTGGCGACGAGCACCGCGCACGTCAGCAGGCCGACGCCGACCGTCGCGACGATCGCGAGCGGGCTGGGCGCCCCGCTCTGTGTGACGACGGTGCCGAGCACGGCGACCGGTCCGAAGAACACGAAGACGGCGACCTCGCCGAGGCCCGCGTAGCCGTAGGGCTTCGTACCGCCGGTGTAGAACCAGGCGCCGAGGATGCAGACGGCGCCGACGACCAGCAGCCACCACTGCCCGCTGATCGCGACGAGCGCGAGGCCGGCGACGGCGGCGATGCCGAACCCGATGAACGCGGCCCGCTTCACCTGGGCGGGCGCCGCGGCCTTCGACCCGACGAGCCGCAGCGGGCCGACGCGGTCGTCGTCGGTGCCGCGGATGCCGTCGGAGTAGTCGTTGGCGTAGTTCACCGCGATGACGAGGCTCATCGCCACGACCAGGGCGAGCAGCGCCCTCCCGGGGGTGATGACGCCCGAGCCGAGCGCGGCACCGGTTCCGACGAGGACGGGGGAGATCGCTGTGGGGAGGGTCCGCGGACGGGCTCCCTCGATCCATTGCGCCGCTGTCGCCACGTCGTCGAATCTATCCGGCGGTGCCGCAGGCGTTCGCAGCCGTGGCGCCGGGGACGGCGCCGACGGGCAGGTACTGGCCCACGCCGATCTGCAGCCAGGCCCCGGTCAGGCACAGGATCGGCACGGCGGCACCGTCGGCGGCACCGCCCACGACGGCGGCGGTGTCGCTGGGGGCGGACCGGACCTCGACCGACCCGGTGTCGGCCGCGGCGTCGTCGGAGGCGGCGGTGTCGACCTTCGACAGCTTCGTCGACCCGGTCCACAGGTACTCGACGGTGACGGTCGCGTTGTCCTTGAGGCCGAGGTCGTCCCAGAAGACACCGTCGGCGAGGTCGATCCCGGCGGGGTTGAGCGCCTTGCGGCCGAACTGGTCCTTGCCGCCGTTGTAGCCGTCGCGGTAGGCGGCCTGCGCCTGCGGGACGCCCTGGGGCAGGTCGCCCCAGTTCTGCCGGATGTTGCCCGGGTTCCAGTAGTCGTCGCGGGTGTTCCAGGGCCCGATGTCCCACACGGGGGCGAAGGAGCAGCGGCCGTTGGAGGCGCAGACCTTCACCGAGTAGTCGTTGGTGTCGCGCGGCGAGAGCGCGCGCCGGGACGGGAGGGCGACGAACTTGTCGCGTTCGACGATGACGTGGCCGTTGGCGGTGGTGCCGCCGACGAGACCCTCGCGGGTGGCGAACACGCTGTAGCGCAGGGGCGCGGTCTCGGTGGTGGCGTCCTCCGCGCCCTCCGACACCGCGGTGGGGCGGGCGTCCTGCCGCAGCCCGTCGACGACCGGTTCGGCGCCGGGCGTTGCGGTGAGCACGAGCCTGCTCTGCACCTGCGACGTGGTCTCCGGCAGCTGTGCGGTGCTCTCGGTCGGCGAGCTCGCGGTGCTGGGGATCCACTCGGTCCAGCCGCCGTTGGCGCTGCGGCCGCGGACGTCGACGGTGACGTCGCTGCCCGGGGGCAGGTCGGCGTCGAGGGTGGAGTCGACCTGGTCGGTGGGCCGGGGCAGGGTGCGGGGTTCGAGCGTCAGGTAGCCGGTGGCCGCGTCCTCGCCTCCCTCGGCGCCGCGGGGGGACTGGGCGTCGCGAGGGGCCTGGTGGGCGGCGGCCGGATCGAGGACGACGCTGCCCGAGCCGGTGTCGACACCGGTGCCGTCGCCCGCCGCGAGGTCGGCGGTCCAGGAGGCGCTGCCCGCTCCCGTCGTCGACTCGGCCGCGACCGCCGGTGTCACGGTTCCGGCGACCAGCGCCGCCGTCACGGTGGCCAGCAGTGCAGCACGCAGTCCCGTTCGCATTCGACGTCCCCCCGACCCCGCTGACGGTCGTCAGCCGTGTGACTGGTGTGACGGCCGGTGTGCGTGTGCCGTCTGACGCGAAGCAGACCGGATGAATGCGGCGCGGTCAACCGACGGAGAGTGACGACCACCGAAGGTGTGGCGGCGATCGTCACCGGATCGGGGACGTCTGCTCCGTGGTCGTGGTTGCGCTGAGGAGTCGACGGACCTCGGCCCGGTCGGGTTTCCCGATGCCGCGCAAAGGGATCTCGCCGACGGCGAGCCAGCGGCGGGGAACGGCGGCCCGGCCGAGCTCGGCGCGGACGGCCGCCGCCACCCCGTCGCGCTCGAAGTCTCCGTCGGCCACGACCGCCGCCGCGACGACCGCGCCCCACTCGCCATCGGGCACGCCGACGACGCACACGTCCCGGACACCGGGCTGCGCGGACAGGACCCGCTCGACCGCAGCCGGCGCGACGTTCTCGCCCCCGGTGACGACGACGTCGTCGGCCCGGCCCAGGACCGTCAGCCTGCCGTCGTCGAGCCGCCCGAGGTCACCGGTGCGGAACCGGCCGCCCGCGAACGACTCCGCGGTGGCGGCGGGATCGCCGAGATAGCCGGCCGCGACCGTCGGGCCCCCCAGCAGGATGCGGCCGTCGTCGATGTCGACGGTCACGCCGTCGAGCGGGACGCCGTCGTAGACGCAGCCGCCCGCGGTCTCGCTCATGCCGTAGGTCGTGACGACGCGGACGCCCGCCTCCCGCGCCTGCTCGCGCAGCGCGGGATCGAGCGCGGCCCCGCCGACGAGCACGGCCGCGTACCCGCGCAGCGCGTCCAGCGGGCCGCTGCCCTCGCGGAGGACCCGGAGCAGCTGCGTCGGGACGAGGCTCGTGTACCGGCGGGCGCCGTGCGGCAGGCGGGCCGTCGTGCGGGCGAACCCGGCGGGCCGGAACCCGGCCCGGACGTCCTGGACCTGCGGCGGTGCTCCCGCGAGGAGCGCCCGCACGATCACCTGCACCCCCGCGACGTGCTCCGCGGGCAGCGGCAGGACCCAGCGCCCCGGACCGCCGAGACGCTCCTCGGTCGCGCGGGCCGACGCCGTGAGCGCCGCTGCGGTGAGCACGACGTGCTTCGGCTCGCCCGTGGAGCCCGACGTCGACACGACGACGGCCGCGCCCTCGGGGAGCTCGCCGGTGGGGCCCGGGGTGGGTGGGGCGTCGGCGGCGACCGGTCGGACGGCGGGTCCGGTCCCGTCGAGCGCCGCGGCCAGCGCGTCGGCGAGGGTGGCGACGGACCGGGGGGAGCCGTCGACGGGAACGGTGCGCAGCATCGTCCAACCCTGTCACGCACAACGTCCCCGGACGCGGGCGTGTGATCAGCGCTGTCGGGCAGCGCTGCTGACACGCTCGACGGCGGGCCCTGATCACGAACGTGTGATCAGCGCCGTGCGGGCGCGCTCACGACACGTTCGCCGGCCGGGGCAGACTTCGTCCCGATGCGCCTGCCCCGACTCCCCGACCTCCCCGTCCGCGAGCACCTCGACGACGTCGTCGCGACGGTCGCCACGCACGGCACCGCGGTGCTCGTCGCCCCGCCCGGCACCGGCAAGACGACGCTCGTCCCGCTCGCGCTCGCGGCGGCCGCCGAGGGCCGGGTCGTCGTCGCCGAGCCGCGCCGGCTCGCCACCCGCGCCGCGGCCGCCCGGATGGCATCGCTGCTGGGTGAGCAGATCGGCAGGACCGTCGGCTACTCGGTCCGCGGGGACCGGAAGGTGTCGGCGGACACCCGCATCGAGGTCGTGACGTCGGGGCTGCTGCTGCGCCGCCTGGCCGCCGACCCGGAACTGGCCGGGGTCACGACGGTCGTGCTCGACGAGTGCCACGAACGTCACCTCGACGCCGACCTGCTGCTGGCCCTGCTGCTCGACGCCCGCGCCGGGCTGCGGCCCGACCTACGGCTGCTCGCGACGTCCGCGACCGTCGCCGCCACCCGGCTGGCCGAGGTGCTGGGCGGCGCGCCGGTCCTGTCCGTCGAGGCGCGCACGTTCCCCGTCGAGATCTCCCACGCCCCGCCCGTGCGGGGGGAACGGATCGAGGCGTGCGTCGCCCGCGCCGTCCGGGGGCTGCCCGCCGACGGTGACGTGCTCGCCTTCCTGCCCGGCGTCGCCGAGATCCGGCGCACCGCCGCCGCGCTCGACGGGATCGACGCCGACGTCCTGCCCCTGCACGGGCGACTCCCCACCGCCGAGCAGGACCGGGCACTCACCCCCGGACCGCGGCGGCGCATCGTGCTGTCGACGGCCGTCGCCGAATCCAGCCTCACCGTCCCCGGTGTGCGCGCGGTCGTCGACGCCGGGCTCGCCCGGGTCCCGCGCGTCGACCACCGCCGAGGCCTCGCGGGCCTGGTCACCGTGCGGGTGTCGGCGGCCGTCGCCGAGCAGCGCTCGGGACGCGCGGGCCGCGAGGCGCCCGGACGGGCCGTGCGCTGCTGGCCCGCCGGGGAGGCGCTGAACCGCTTCCCCGAACCGGAGATCCGCACCGCCGACCTCACCCGCCTCGCCCTCGACCTCGCCGACTGGGGCACCCCCGACGGCACCGGCCTCACCTGGTGGGACCCGCCACCCGAGGGACCGCTCGCCGCCGGCCGCGCCGTCCTGCGCGCGCTCGGGGCCGTCGACGACTCCGGCGCCGTCACCGCCCGCGGCCGCGCCATGGCCGGGCTCGGCCTGCACCCGCGGCTCGCCCGCGCCCTGCTCGACGGCGCCCCCGCCGCCGGGACCCGGCTCGCCGCCGAGACCGTCGCCCTCCTCGACGACGACACCCTCGCCACCGGCAGCGACGTCGACGACGCCCTGCGCGCCCTGCGCTCCGGCCGCGGGAGAGCCGAGGTGCGGCGACTGGAACGGCTCGTCCCCACCACGCCCGGCACCGGGGCGGGGGCCGCGGAGGTCGTCGCCCTCGCCCATCCGGAACGGCTCGCCCGCCGACGCGCCACCGGGGGCGGCGTCTACCTCATGGCGGGCGGCACCGCGGTCGAGGCGCCCGGCGGGCTCGCCGACCACGAGTGGCTCGCCGTCGCCGTCGCCGACCGCACCCCCGGCGCGCAACACGGCCGGGTCCGGCTCGCCGCCGCCGCCGACCGCGAGCTCGCCGAACGCGTCGGCGCTCCGCTGCTCGCCGACGACGACGAGATCGCCTGGGCCGACGGCGACGTCCGCGCCCGCCGCGTCCACCGGCTCGGCGCGATCGTCCTCGACGAACGCCCCCTGCACGATCCCGACCGGGCCGCCGTCCGCGCCGCGCTCCTCGACGGGCTACGCACCGAAGGACTCGGCCTGCTGCACTGGACCGCGCACGCCCGGGCATTGCGCGACCGCGTCGCCACCCTGCACCGCGTCCTCGGTGAACCGTGGCCCGACGTGTCCGACGAGGCCCTGCTCGCCCACCCCGACCGCTGGTGGACCGGCCCCCTCGACCGCGCCCGCCGCCGCGCCGACCTCGGCAAGGTCGACGTCGCGCAGATCCTGCGCGGGCTGCTCGACCCCTCGGTCTCCTACCGTCTCGACGAGCTGGCACCCGAACGCCTCGAGGTGCCCACCGGCTCCAAGATCGCCCTCGACTGGTCCGGCGACCAGCCCGTCCTCGCCGTCAGGCTCCAGGAGGTGCTCGGCTGGACCGCGAGCCCCACCGTCGCCGGCGGCCGGCTGCCCGTCCTGCTGCACCTGCTGTCCCCGGCCGGCCGCCCCGCCGCCGTGACCGCCGACCTCGCCTCCTTCTGGGCCAACGGCTATGCGCACGTCCGCGCCGAGCTCCGCGGCCGCTACCCCAAACACGACTGGCCCGCCGACCCCCTCACCGCCACCCCGTCGCGCGGCACCCGCAGGCGTCGATGAGGCCGCGCGCGGGCTCACACAGGAACGGGTCGTATCGTCCGGGGTGATCAGGCGGTCGGGGGCGCCACCGGAACGCTGCACCCAGGGAGTTCGCACGTGCACGGTCACACCACGACGGCCCGCCGCGGCGGCCTCCGGTGACGGAGACCACCGACGACACCGGCGCGCCCCCACGCACCCGCCGCCGCCCCCCGCCCGGCGCCGTGCGGCTCGTCCTCGCCGCCGTAGGGCTGCTCGCGATCTGCGTGCTCGCCGCGACCGTGCCCGTCCCCATGGTCACGCTCGGCCCCGGGCCCACGTTCAACACCCTCGACACCCAGGACGGCAAACCCGTCGTTGACGTCACCGGCCTGCCCACCTACCCGACGTCCGGGCACCTCAACATGACCACCGTGTCGGTCACCGACGGCCTCACGACGTTCCAGGTCCTGCGCGCCTGGCTCGACCCCCAGCAGCAGGTCGTGCCCCGCAGCGCGATCTTCCCGCCCGGACAGACCCAGCAGCAGGTCGACGCCAAGAACGACGCCGACTTCGCCGACTCCGAGAGCGCCGCCGTGTCGGCCGCGCTCACCTACCTCGACGTGCCCGCGCAGGTCGTCGTCGGCCCCGACATCCAGGGCCTGCCGGTCAACCCCGTCCTGCGCCCCGGCGACCGCGTCGTCTCGGTGCGGGGCACACAGATCGGCCGCATCAGCGACATCCGCACCGCGCTCGCCGGCACCGCCCCCGGCCAGCAGATACCCGTCGAGACGGTCCGTGGTGACGGCCCGGCGCAGACCGTCACCGTCACCCTCATCGACCTCGGCAACGGGCAGGGCGGGCTCGGCATCGCCCCCGTCGCCCGCCCCGCCGGCGACGACAAGATCACCATCTCGCTCAGCGGCGTCGGCGGCCCGTCGGCGGGGCTGATGTTCTCCCTGGCGGTCGTCGACCGGCTCACCCCCGGCGAACTGACCGGCGGCACCTTCATCGCCGGGACGGGCGCGATCGCGGCGACCGGCCAGGTCATGGGCATCGCGGGCATCCCGCACAAGCTCTACGCGGCCAGGGAGGCCGGCGCGACCGTCTTCCTCGTCCCGGCACCCAACTGCGCGGAGGCCCGCGGCGCGGCCCCCGAGGGCATCACGCTGGTCAAGGTCGAGACGCTGTCCGACGCCGTCACCGACCTCGACACGATCCGCACCGGCGGCACGGCCCCGACCTGCTGACTCAGTAGTGCCAGGGGTAGGGCGACCAGTCGGGCTCGCGCTTCTCCAGGAACGAGTCCCTGCCCTCGACGGCCTCGTCGGTCATGTAGGCCATCCGCGTCGCCTCACCGGCGAACAGCTGCTGGCCGACGAGCCCGTCGTCGGCGAGGTTGAACGCGTACTTGAGCATCCGCTGCGCCTGCGGCGACTTCCCGTTGACCAGCGTGGCCCACTCCAGCGCGACCTTCTCCAGTTCGGCGTGCGGCACGACGCGGTTGACCGCGCCCATCTCGTGCATCTGCTGCGCCGTGTAGGGCTGGCCGAGGAAGAAGATCTCGCGGGCGAACTTCTGGCCCACCTGCCGGGCCAGGTATGCGGAGCCGTAGCCGCCGTCGAACGAGCCCACGTCGGCGTCGGTCTGCTTGAAGCGTGCGTGCTCCTCGCTGGCCAGCGTCAGGTCGGCCACCGCGTGCAGGGAGTGCCCGCCGCCCGCGGCCCAGCCGTTGACGACCGCGATCACGACCTTGGGCATGAACCGGATCAGCCGCTGGCACTCGAGGATGTGCAGCCGGCCGGCGCGGCCGCGGTCGACGGTCTCGGCCGTCTCCCCGGAGGCGTACTGGTAGCCACTGCGGCCGCGGATGCGCTGGTCGCCGCCCGAGCAGAACGCCCGGCCGCCGTCGCGCGGGGACGGGCCGTTGCCGGTGAGCAGTACGCAGCCGACGTCGGCGGTCTGCCGCGCGTGGTCGAGCGCGGTGTAGAGCTCGTCGACCGTGTGCGGGCGGAACGCGTTGCGCACCTCCGGCCGGTCGAACGCGATCCGCACGGCGCCGGTGGACACGGCGCGGTGGTAGGTGATGTCGGTGAAGTCGAATCCCGGGACGGCCGTCCAGGCCTCGGGATCGAACAGCTCGGAGACGGCGTCGCTCACGGCTGCCGACCCTACGGCGCGCCGCCGCCGGTGCTCATCGCCGGGGCGTGCCGTCCCCCTCACGGCGGGCCGCCTGCGCCCGCTCGGCCGCCAGCGCGCGGGCCGTGTCCTCGGGGATCGGCCGACCGGCCGACAACGAGTCGACGATCTCGGTGGCGATGTCGCGCAGCTTGCGGTTCACGGCCTGCGAGATGCTGATGAGCAGCCGGAACGCGACGTCCTCGGTGCAGCGGTGGCTCTGCATGAGCATGCCCTTGGCCTGCTCGATCACCGGCCGGCTCCGCAGCGCCGCCTCCAGCTGGTCGACGCGGGCGCGCAGGTCCGCGTCGGGCGGCGGGCCGTTCTCCCGCGCGGGCCCGAGGTCGACGAGGGTGCCGGCGACGGCGGCCGACGAGTCGTCGGCGGGCTCGGGTTCGACGATCACGAGCAGCGTCCGTGAGGCCGCGTCGTCGCCGGCGTGGAACACACCTGCGGCACGGTCGCCGTTCGCGGCGACGTCGAGCAGGGGCATGCTGCCGTCGTCACGGGCTGTGAGGAGTGCGACCGGGTCGACGTCGACGGCCGGGCCGGAAGGCGCCACGGGCCACGAGCAGGCGCCGGTGGAGAGGTCGAGCCGGAACCGGCCGACGTGGTCGGCGACTCGGGATCGGCTCAGTGCCTCGATCGGACGTGACAGATCGAGGTCGTCGGGCATGGGCACCTGTCCAGCGGGCTCGGTCTGATGGTTTCGGACCGCGGGCCTCGCTGCTGGACCTGCGCCGGACGACGTTACCAAGTGGGGTCGGCGGCCTGGTCGACTGCTCCCGTCGTCTGTCTGGATTGTCGGGAAGGTCGCAGTGGTCCTGCTACGGTCGGGGGCATGGCAACGACGCCGGCGGGACCCGCGATCCGGGTCGGTGACCTGCGCATGAACTACGGCCGACACGAGGTGCTCCGCGGCGTCGACCTCGAGATCCGGCGCGGCGAGGTCGTCGCCCTGCTCGGCCCCAACGGCGCTGGGAAGACCACCACGATCGAGATCCTCGAGGGCTTCCGCACCCGGTCCGCCGGCGAGGTCGAGGTCCTCGGCGAGGACCCCGAACACGGCGACGAACGCTGGCGCGCCGAACTGGGCGTGGTCCTGCAGTCGTGGCGCGACCACGCCACCTGGCGCGTCCGCGAGCTCCTCGCCCACCTCGGCGCCTACTACGCCCCCTACGCGACCGCGAGCCACCCGCGGCCCCACCCCGTCGACGACCTGATCGCGACGGTCGGGCTCACCGCCAGCGCGAACACCCGCGTCGGCGCCCTGTCCGGCGGGCAGCGTCGCCGCCTCGACGTGGCCATCGGCATCGTCGGCCGCCCCAGCCTGCTGTTCCTCGACGAACCCACCGCCGGGTTCGACCCCCACGCCCGCCGCGAGTTCCACGAGCTCGTGCACCGCCTCGTCGACGACGACGCCACGACCGTCCTGCTCACCACCCACGACCTCGCCGAAGCCGAGATCCTCGCCGACCGCATCCTCATCCTCGCCGGCGGCCGCATCGTCGCCGACGGCACCGCCGACGCCCTCGCCCGCCAGGTCGCCGGCCGCGCCGAAGTGCGCTGGCGCATCGGTGAGGAGAAGTTCGTGCGCCCCACCGACGACGCCACCGCCTTCGTCCGCGACCTGCTCACCGGCCCCGACGGCGCGGGCGTCGTCGACCTCGAGGTCCGGCGCACCTCCCTGGAGGACACCTACCTGGAGATGATCAGACGCCACGAGCACGGCGACGCCGCCGCGGCCGCTCTGGAACCCGCGGTGGCGTCGTGAGCATGCAGCCGCTGCGCCTGGGACTCGCCCGCGGCTGGGTCACCTGGCGCAGCGTCAACACCACCCGCGAAGGCCTCGCCAACACCATCATCTGGAACGCGCTCCCGCTCGTGTTCCTGCTGATCTTCCGCAACGCCACCATCCCCGGTACCGACATCTCCGTCGGGGTCTCCCTGCTGCCCGGGATGCTGGCGATGCTCGTCGTCTTCTCCGTCATGGGCACCGCCTACTACCTGGCCGCCGAACGCGAGGACGGCACCCTGCTGCGCGCCAAGGCGGTCCCGCGCGGCACCGCCGCCTACGTCGTCGGCCTGCTCACCGTCGCCGTGCTCGACGTCGCCGCCGCCGTCGCCATCGTGCTCGTCCCCGGGCTGTTCATCGTCCCCGGCGTCCCCCTCGGCGACGCCGGCATGTGGCTCGGCCTCGTCGGCTACATCCTGTTGGGGCTCATGGCCTGCGTGCCGCTCGGCGTCCTCATCGGGTCGGTCGTGCGCAGCCCCCGCGTCATCGGCGGGCTCGGGTTCTTCGGCATCACCGGCCTCGCTGCGATCTCCGGACTCTTCTACCCCATCGCCGTGCTGTGGGACTGGGTCCAGTGGGTCGTCCAGATCCTCCCGCTGTACTGGCTCGGCCTGGGCATGCGCTCGGTGTTCCTGCCCGCCGAGGCCGCCGCGCTCGAGTCCGGCGGTACCTGGAACACCCCGCTGACGATCGGCATCCTCGCCGCCTGGGCCGTCATCGGGTTCGTGCTGGGGCCGGTCCTGCTGCGGCGCATGGCCCGTCGCGAGTCCGGGGCCGCGGTGGCCGAACGTCGCCGGCAGGCGTTGCAACGCGTGTGACCGGATCCGCCCCCCGCCCGGGAACTTCCGGACAGGGCCAGGTCGTTGACCTCTCAACGGAGCGGGAGGACGTCGGTGACCGAGCAGAGTGCGGGCGGACAGCCCGGTGGCGACGGCGTCGTCCGTGCCCTCGCCGCGCTCGGCGGGATCGGCGTCGCCGCCGCGATCCTGCTCGTCGGCGCCCTCCACGTCGTCGCCGCCGACCGCGTCGACCCCGTCCGCCGCACCATCAGCGAATACGCCCTCGGCGCCGACGCCTGGATGTTCGACGTCGGCGTCGTCGCGCTCGCCCTCGGCTCCGTCGCGGTCATCCTCGCCCTCACCCGCGCCGACGTGCTGCGACCCCGCTCCGGTGCCACCGTGCTGCTCGGGATCTGGGCCGTCGGGATGCTGACGGTCGTCGTGTTCGAGAAGACCAACTGGTCGATCGGCCCGAGCCTCGGCGGCTACATCCACCGCTACGCCAGCCTCGTCGCCTTCCTCGCCCTGCCACTCGGCGCACTGCTCCTCGCCCGGGCGCAGCGGGGCGTGCCCGGCGTCCTCGCCCACCGGGTCTGGACGCGCGTCCTCGCCCTCGCGAGCCTCGGCTGGTTCCTCCCGATCCTCTGGGGCTTCGCGATGCGCCCCGTCACCGGCCGATCCTGGTGGAACGCCGTGCCCCTGGGCCTCGTCGAGCGCGGCCTCGCCCTGACCGAGGTGCTGCTCGTCGCCGTCCTGGCGCTCTGGGCCGCGCACGCCGCAGGCTCTCGGAGCCGCACCCCGGCCCCCGGCCTCCCCGCCCCCGCCCGCGCCTGAGCCGGGTTGCCGCGCTCCGGTCCCGGCCGAGACCCAAGGTGATCGTCATTCCTGGTGCATGAGCGACAGATTCGTCGCTCCAGGGCCTGAATCAGTGATCACGGGGTGGGCCGTCGCCGGTGCGCCCCAGATGGTGATCACGGTTTGGGGGCCGTTCCTCGGTGCGCCGAGCGGCGTTCCCGGGGTCAGGGGCTCGACCCGGTTGCGCATGTCCCGCCGATGGTGATCACCCCCGGCTCGGCGGCCGGCCGCTGCGGCAGCGCCTTCCTCGATGGCGGGCGCTGAACCCTGCTGCCCGCACCTGGGATGGTGATCGTCAATGCTGGCGGATGGGCGTCGGATTCGACGCTTGAGTGCCTGAAATCGTGATCACTGGGCCTGAGGACTGAGGTACCTGGGCGCCGACCCCGCCGCGGATGTCCCGACGTCGACGATCACCCAGGGCCTCCCAGGTGATCGGCGGTCCTGGCGGATGGGCGCCGGATTCGTCGCTCGTGCGCCGGGAATGGCGATCACGCGGGCGGGCAGCGCGCTCACGCCTGCGGGGTTTCGGCGTCGGGGGTAGAACCGAGCCATGAGCTCTGTCCCGAACCTCACGCTCAACAACGGCGTCGCGATACCGCAGCTCGGTTTCGGTGTGTTCCAGGTCGGCCCCGGGGAGACGGTGGAGGCCGTCGGGCAGGCGCTCGACGCCGGGTACCGGCACTTCGACACTGCCCAGGCCTACGGGAACGAGGCCGAGGTGGGCCGGGCGATCGCGGAGTCGGGCCTCGGCCGCGACGAGGTGTTCGTCACCACCAAGCTCGCCAACGACCGGCAGGGCCGCGACTCCGCGGTGACGGCCCTCGGGGAGAGTCTGGAGAAGCTGGGGCTCGACTTCGTCGATCTCTATCTCGTGCACTGGCCGCGCCCGCAGGCGGACGTGTACGTGGAGACGTGGGAGGGCATGGAGCGTTGCGCGAAGGACGGGACGGCGCGGGCGATCGGCGTCTCGAACTTCCAGGTCCCGCACCTGGAGCGGCTGGCGGCGGAGACGGCGACGGTCCCGGCCGTGAACCAGATCGAGCTGCACCCTTTGCTGAGCCAGAAGACGTTGCGCGCCTATCACGCCGACCACGGGATCGTCACCGAGGCGTGGGCGCCGATCGCGAAGGGCGGGGAGCTGCTGTCCGATGAGCGGCTGCGCGCGATCGGGCGGGCGCACGACAGGAGTGCGGCCCAGGTGGTGCTGCGCTGGCACATCCAACTGGGCAATGTGGTGTTCCCGAAGTCGGTGACGCCGTCGCGGATCCGGGAGAACATCGACGTCGTCGACTTCGTCCTGTCGGACGACGAGATGGCCACCGTGAGCGCCATGGACGCGGGGACGCGCCTGGGGCCGGACCCTGACCGGTTCGGCTGAATCGACGTGACCGGCCGCGCAGGAGGGGTGCGAGGTCCGGAGCACGTGCCTACTGTGGGGTGAATGTTGGCAATCACCGAGACAGCGGCAGAGGCCATCAAGTCCCTGACGGCTGATGCGGAACTTCCCGACGGTGGTGGTCTGCGCATTGCGTCCACCGAGGAGGACCAGGGTCTGGAGCTGTCGCTCGCGGCCCAGCCGGTCGAGAGTGACACGGTCCTCACGGGTGACGGCGTGACGGTGTTCCTGGAGACATCGGCCGCGCAGGTGCTCGACGACAAGGTCCTGGATGTGCAGCCCGTCGAGACCCCGCAGGGGGAGGAGCTGCGTTTCGCGATCGGCCCGCAGGCCGAGCCGTCACCGGAGTCCTGACCGACCATCCATCAGCGCAACGGCGCCGACCCGACAGGTCGGCGCCGTTCTACTTCTCGGTGACCTGTCCGGCGTCGACGTGCCAGCGTCTCGTGGCGCGGACGGTGTCGAGCATGCGGCGGTCGTGGGTCACGAGCAGCACGGTGCCGGGGAAGTTCTCGACGGCCTGTTCGAGCTGCTCGATGGCGGGCAGGTCGAGGTGGTTGGTGGGCTCGTCGAGCACCAGGAGGTTCACCTCGCGGGCCTGCAGCAGCGCGAGGGCTGCGCGGGTGCGCTCCCCGGGCGAGAGTGATGACGCGGGGCGGGGCACGTGTTCGCGGGTGAGCCCGAACTTGGCGAGCAGTGTGCGGACGTCGGAGTCGGCCCAGTCGGGTACGGCTTCGCCGAAGGCTCGTGCCAACGAGGTGTCGCCGAGGAAGAGTCCGCGGGCCTGGTCGACCTCCCCGACCCGCACGCCGCTCCCCATTCCGGCGGTGCCGGAGTCGACCGGGATGCGGCCCAGCAGGGCGGCGAGCAGCGTCGACTTGCCGGAGCCGTTGGCGCCGGTGACGACGACACGGTCGGCCCAGTCGACCTGCACCGTGACGGGGCCGACGATGAACGACCCCCGCTGCACGACGGCCGAGTCGGCGTAGGCGGCGACGGTGCCGGAGCGGGGGGCGGCGGCGATCGTCATGCGCAGCTCCCACTCCTTGCGGGGCTCCTCGACGACGTCGAGCCGCTCGATCATCTTCTGCGTCTGCCGGGCCTTCGCGGCCTGCTTCTCGCTGGTCTCGGCGCGCTTGTTGCGGCCGACCTTGTCGTTGTCGGTGGATTTGCGACGGGCGTTGCGCACACCCTGGGCCATCCAGTTGCGCTGCATCTGGGCGCGGTCCTTGAGCCCACCGAGGGTGTCGGCGTACTCCTCGTAGGCCTCGCGGGCGTGCCGACGGTTCACCTCGCGCTCGGCGAGGTAGCTGTCGTAGCCGCCGTCGTAGACACCGACCTGCTGTTGGGCGAGGTCCAGCTCGACGACGCGGGTCACGGTGCGCGCCAGGAACTCCCGGTCGTGCGAGACGATCACCGCAGGCGACCGGAGCCCGGTGACGAAGCGTTCGAGACGTTCGAGGCCGTCGAGGTCGAGGTCGTTGGTGGGTTCGTCGAGCAGCAGGACGTCGTAGCGCGACAGCAGCAGCGCGGCGAGACCCGCCCGGGCGGCCTGGCCGCCGGAGAGCGCGGTCATGGGGGTGTCGAGGTCGACGCCCAGGCCGACCTCCGCGCACACCGCACCGGCGCGTTCGTCGAGGTCGGCACCGCCGAGGGCCAGCCAGCGGTCGAGCGCGGTGGCGTAGAGGTCGTCGGCGCCGGCGGTGCCGTCGGACAGCGCCGCCGCGGCCCCGTCCATCTGTTCCTGGGCGGCGGTGACGCCGGTGCGCCGGGACAGGAACGCGGCGACGGTCTCGCCGGGTCGGCGGTCGGGTTCCTGGGGCAGGTGGCCGACGGTCGCGTCGGGTGGGCTGAGCGCGACGGTGCCTTCCTCGGGCCGGTCCTCACCTGCCAGCAGGCGTAGCAACGTCGACTTGCCGGCGCCGTTGGCACCGACCAGCCCGACGACGTCGCCCGGGGCGACGACGAGATCCAGCCCGGAGAACAGGACGCGGGCGCCGTGGCCGGCGGCGAGATCGGTGGCCTGCAGGGTCGCGCTCATCAGGACGCGAAACTACGTCACCGGGCAACCGCCTTGGTCAAGGCCTGGTCCAGGATCTCCAGCCCGAGGTCGACCTCCTCGTCGGCGACGGTGAGCGGCGGCGCGATCCGGAACACCCCGCCCATGCCCGGCAGCTGCACGACGTTCATGTGCAGCCCCAGCGCCAGGCACTCGGTGGTGACGGCGCGGCCCAGCTCGTCGGCGGGCTCCTTCGTCGCGCGGTCGGTGACGAGCTCGATGCCCTGCAGCAGGCCGCGACCGCGGACGTCGCCGATGCACTCGTGCCGGGCCGCCAGCTCCAGGAGCCCGGCGCGCAGCCGTTCCCCCAGCTGCGCGGCCCGCGCGACCAGGCCCTCGCGGCGCACGACGTCCAGCACCGTCAGCCCGACGGCGGCGGGCAGGGGGTCGGAGACGTGCGTCGTGAAGAAGAGGAAGCCGCGTTCGTGGCAGCGTTCCTCGATCTCCGCCGACGTCACCACCGCGGCCAGCGGCAGGCCCGCGCCGAGGGTCTTCGACAGGGTGAGGATGTCGGGGACGACGCCGTCGCGTTCGAACGCGTACATGGTGCCGGTGCGGGCGATGCCGGTCTGGGCCTCGTCGAGAACCAGGAGCATGCCGCGCTCGTCGCACTTGCGCCGCAACGCCGCCAGGTATCCCGGGGGCAGCTCGATGACCCCGCCCGACGACAGGATCGGCTCCACCAGGCACGCCGCGAGGGCGCCCGCCGACTGCCGGTCGACCAGGTCCCACGCGACGTCGAGCTCGGTGCGCCAGTCGTCGCCGAACACGCTGCGGTAGGTGTAGGGCGCGGGGATGGCGATGTTGCCGGGGATCGGCGGGCCGTAGCCGCGGCGCCCCGCGCTGTAGGTGGCCGACGCCGCGCCGCCCGTCATCCCGTGCCACGACTGCGCGAAGCTCACCACCTCCCAACCGCCCGTGCAGAGCTTCGCCATCTTGAGCGCGGCCTCGTTGGACTCCGCACCCGTCGTGAGCAGCAACGACCGCTCCAACGGCGTGGGCAGGCTCGCGGCGAGCTCCCGCGCCAGGTCCACCACGGGCCGCGACAGCATGCCGCTGAACAGGTGGTCGAGGGTGGCGACGGAGTCCCGGACCGTCGCCACCACCGCGGGATGGGAGTGCCCGAGGACGGCGCTCATCTGGCCCGACGTGAAGTCGAGGATCGCCCGGCCCGCGGAGTCGTACACGAACGACCCCGCCGCCCGCTCGATCACCACCGGCGAGAAGGCCCCGCCGTACCGCACCAGGTGCCGCTCGGCGTCGTCCCAGAACCCGTCCGTGCCCATGAACACCCCCTGTGAGTGGCGATAGTCGCTATAGCGACTATCGCCACTCACGACACTAGGCGGCCCGCACGTTGGTGCATTCGTAGAATCGGCGGGATGAACCCCTCGACGGCCCAGGCCCGGGTGATCGTCGACGAGCTGGTGAGATGCGGCGTCGTCGACGCCGTGCTGTGCCCGGGTTCGCGCAACGCCCCGCTGGCGATGGCCCTGCACCGCGCCGACACCGACGGCCTGCTCCGCCTGCACGTCCGCATCGACGAACGCACCGCCGGGTTCCTGGCCCTCGGCCTCGCCCTGCGATCCGGGCGCCCGGTCCCCGTGTGCACGACGTCGGGCACCGCCGTGGCCAACCTGCACCCCGCGATGCTGGAGGCGTCCTACGCGGGCGTCCCACTCGTCGCGCTCACCGCCGACCGGCCGCCGGAGCTCCTCGGCACCGGCGCCAGCCAGACCGTCGTCCAGGACGGCATGTTCGGCGACGCCGTGCGGCACCGCGCCGTGCTCGCCGTCGCCCGCGGACAGGTCGGGGAACAGGGCCGATGGCGGTCCGCGGTGGACCGGGCCGTTGCCGCCGCACTCACCTCCCGCGGCCCGGCACACCTCAACGTGCCCTTCGCCGAACCCCTCGTCCCCGACGACGATCCGAGTTGGCCGGAGCCGCTCGACGGCCGTGCCGGTGGCCGCCCGTGGACAGCCGTCGGCACCCGGCGTCCCGCACCTGCGGAGCCGCTACCGCTCGACCCCACCGCGCCCACCCTCGTCGTCGCCGGACCCGGAGCGCCTTCCGGGTTGACGCTCGACGGGCTGCCCGTTGTCGCCGAACCGTCCTCGGGCTACTGGGACGCAGGCCTGCGGGCAGGACCCTGGCTCGTCGGCAATCCGGCGCTGCGGCCCGCGCAGGTCGTCGTCGCCGGCAGGCCCACGCTGCACCGGCCCGTCCAGCGCCTCCTCGCCGACCCCGACGTCGCCGTCTACGCGATCGACGACGGCACCCCGTGGACCGACGTCGCCGCCACCGTCCGCGGCACCGGGTGGCTCCCGACCCTGCGCGCCGACCCGGCGTGGCTGCACCGCTGGCGCACCGCCGACCGCGTCGTGAGCGCCGCCCTCGACACCGCCCTCGACGACCACGACCCGCCCACCGGCCTCCGCCTGGCCCGCGCCCTGGCGGCCGCCGTGCCCGACGGGTCCGCCCTCGTCCTGGGCTCCTCGAACCCGGTGCGCGACATGGCACTCGCCGCTGCCCCGCGGGCCGGGCTGACCGTCGTCTCCAACCGGGGGGTCGCGGGGATCGACGGGACGGTCTCCACCGCCACCGGCGTCGCGCTCGCACACGACGGCCCGGCCTTCGCGCTGCTCGGCGACCTCACGCTGCTGCACGACACCACCGGGCTCGTCCTGGGCCCCGGCGAACCCGCCCCCGACCTGACCTTCGTCGTCCTCAACGACCGGGGCGGCGGCATCTTCAGCCTGCTCGAGCAGGGCGCCCCCACGTACGCGACCTCGTTCGAGCGGGTCTTCGGGACGCCGCACACCGTCGACGTCGCCGCCCTCTGCGCCGCAATGGGTATCGCCCACACCGCCGTCGACGACCCCGCCAAGCTCCCCGAGGTCCTGAGCGAACCGGCGGGCAGAATGCTGGTGGAGGTCCGCGCCGAACGCCGCGGTCTGCGCGACGGCCACGCCCGCCTCCGCGCCCACCTCGACGCGGCCCTCGCCGCCCTCTGACCGCCCCGCGCGCAACCTCACGGTCGTGCCGACGCGCGCCGACAGCAGTGAGGTTGCGCGCGGATGTTGGGCCGCAACCTCAGCGTCGCGGCACGGCGCGTCGACAGCAGTGGGGTTGCGCGTCGTTGTTCGGCGTTCAGGGCGGGTGGGGCGAGAGCCGGGGTCAGCCGGTGACGCTGCCCTCCAGGGCCTCCCGGACGGCGACGAGCTTGGCGGCCGCTTCGCGGACCTCGGTGTCGGGGTCGGACTCGGCGACGATCCCGCAGCCCGCGAAGAGCCGGGCGGTGTTGCCGTCGAGCTGGGCGCAGCGCAGGGCGATGCCCAGCTCGCCGTCGCCCTCGGCGTCGACCCACCCGACGGGTCCGGCGTAGCGGCCGCGGTCCATCCGCTCCAGCTCCGCGATCATCTTCAGCGCGGCGGCGCGGGGGGTACCACCGACCGCGGCGGTGGGGTGCACGGAGGCGGCCAGGGTCAGCAGGGAGGCGCCGTCACGGAGCTCGCCGCGCACGTCGGAGGACAGGTGGGAGACGTTGTGCAGGGCCAGGATCGTGGGCTCGGTGGGGAGGTCGAGTCGCGTGCAGTGGGGGCGCAGGGTCGCGGCGAGGGAGTCGACGGCGAACGCGTGCTCCCGCTGGTCCTTGGCCGAGGCCATGAGCTCGGCGCCGATGTCGACGCCGTCGTTGCCGGGCCAGATGGTGCCGGCGAGGACGCGGGAGGAGACGACGTCGCCATCGCGACGCAGCAGCAGCTCGGGGGTGGCGCCGACGAGACCGTCGACGGAGTAGGCCCAGCAGGTGGGGTAGTGGTGGGCGAGGCCGGCGAGGAGGAACCGGGGGTCGAGGGGTTCGTCGGCGACGGCGAGGAGGTCGTGGGCGAGGGCCGCCTTGTCGAGCTCGCCGGCCTGCATGCGGGTGACGGCTTCGGCGACGGCGCGCCGGTAGCGGGCGACGGTCATGTCGCCGTCGTCGTAGTGCAGGGCGCCGCCGGCGCGGACGGGCATGGCGCGGCGCATGGCGGCGGGGACGCCGTCGCCGGCGAACTCGGTGATCCAGGTGTGTCCGTCGCGGCGGCCGACGACGACCCGGGGCACGATCAGCACGGAGCCGGGGGAGCGGTCGGCGAAGGTGAAGCTGGCGAAGGCGACGGCCCCGGTGCCGGGGAGCTGGAGGTCGTCGCGGACGTCGAGGCGCGCGGTGAAGGAACGCCACCAGCTGTCGGCCTCGGCGAAGCGGCCCGCGCCGGTGCCGGTGAATCGGGCGACCTCACCCCATCCGACGAGGCCTTCGCCGTCGCGCACCCAGGAGAGGGGACGGTCGTCGGGTAGCAGGTCGAGGAGACGGCCCACGTCCTCGACCGCGCGGGTCCGCACTCGCAGCGGCGACGGGGACGGTGCGACGGTCACATCGTCCGAGAGTAGGCCGCTCGCGGCCGTGGTGCGCGCGCGCCCCGGCAGGTGCGGGGGACGCCACACGGGCGTGTCGGCCCAGGAGTGCGTTGACCAACTCGGACCTACTGTGGCCTGGCCGCCGCTCCCTACGGCCGGAGTTGTTCGGCACCCTCCTAGACTCGGGTCTCGTGTCGGGCAGCGGGAGCGAGCTGATCGAGGCGGTCGGGTCGACGCTTCGGGCTGCCCGGTCGTGGCTGCGGGGGCACAAGCCGGAGTGTGTCGCGGGGTTCGCGGTGCTGGTCACGGTGCTGGTGGTGCTGGCGTTCGTGGGGGCGTTCCTCGACGACCGGGCGATCGCGGCGAACCGGGCGTTCACGACGGCGACGGTGCTGGACGGTTCGAACTTCAGCCACACGCTGGTGCGGTTCACGTTGCCCGACGGGCAGGCGGTCGTCCCGGAGCGGGGCGTCATGTATCCGCGGGGCCTGGAGCCGGGGTCGACGATCATCGTCGAGTATTCGGCGGAGAAGCCGTCGCTGGTGCGGGTCGCGGGGCGCAGCGCGTTGAACCGGCTGCCGGTGCTGGTCGGTGTGGCGGTGGGGGTGTGGGTGGTGTTCGGGTCGTGGGCGTGGTGGTTGCGCCGCCGCCGGTCCGAGCGGGCGGGCGTGGGTGATCAGGCTGTCGACGTGGCGCGCGTCTGAACCGTGGCCAACGCGACGCCGACCACGGTGACGGCCATCCCGGCGACGGCGACCCAGCCGGGTTGTTCGCCGAACATGAGGAACGCCATGACGGCGGTGATGGCGGGGACGAGGTAGAAGTACGTCGTCACCTGGGTTGCGGCGCCGCGGCGCAGCATCAGGAACAGCAGTGAGATGCCGCCTCCGGTGAGTACGACGACCGACCAGGCGAGCGCGCCGATCACGGCGGGTGTCCAGTCGATGCGCAGGTTCTCGAAGGCGAGCGCGAACGGCGCGGTGACGGCGATCGAGGCGACGAACTGCACGACCTGCCCGGTGCGCAGGTCGAAGTCGGGGCAGAAGCGTTTCTGGTAGAGCGTGCCGGTCGTGATGGCGAGCAGCGCCCCGCCGGACAGGGCGAGGGTGAGCGCGGTGATGCCGGACGTGGTCAGCTTCTCGGCGACGACGAGTGTCACCCCGAGGAAGCCGAGGACGAGCCCGGCGGCGCGTCGCCCGCCCATGCGTTCCCCGGCGGCCCAGCCGACGAGCGCGGTGAGGACGGGCTGCAGGTTGACGACGAGCGCGGTGACCGACGACGGCATCCCTTGGGCGACGGCGACCCACACGCCGCCGAGGTATCCGGCCTGGATGCCGATGCCTGCGACGGCGAGGTGTCCGGCCTGGCGCCAGGAGGGCCAGGCGGCGCGGGCGAGGAGCGCGAGCACCAGCATGAGGGCGACGATGCCGGTGTAGCGGACGACGAGGAACGTGAGTGGGTCGGCGTGGGGTGCGGCGAGCCGGGCGACGACGAACCCGGACGACCAGATGAGGACGAACAGGTACGGTGTCGCCCGGACGGCGAGTGACGAGTCGGTGATGCCCGGACGCTAGCCGCCTTGTGAGTGGCGATAGTCGCCAGAGCGACTATCGCCACTCACAGGCGCTGTCTGTTCGGCCGGTGTTCCGCGACGCGACGCGCAGGCGTCGGCCTGCGGGGGAGAAGGTGCGACACCGTCGGGGGGTGCGCGTCGCGATCGTGTCCGAGTGTTTCCTGCCGGTCGTCAACGGTGTCACGAACTCGGTGCTGAGGGTGCTGGAGCACCTGGCCGAGAACGGGCACGAGGCCCTGGTCATCGCCCCCGGGACGGGGGAGGCCACCCGTCACGGGGACGTGGAGGTCGTGCGGGTGCCCGCGGTGGAGCTGCCCGTCGTCAACTCGATGCCGGTGGGGGTGCCGAGCAGGCGCATCCTCACGGCGTTGCGCCGGTTCTCCCCGGACGTGGTGCACCTGGCGGCGCCGTTCGTCGTGGGCGCGCGTGGGCTGGCGGCGGCCCGGCGCCTCGGCATCCCGACCGTGGCCGTCTATCAGACCGACGTCGCCGGGTTCGCGTCGTCGTACGGGCTGGGGTTGACGGCACGGGCGGCGTGGCGGTGGACGTGCCGGCTGCACGGGCAGGCCGACCGGACGCTGGCCCCGTCGAGCTGGGCGACGGAGGCGTTGCGCGGGCGCGGGGTGCCGCGGGTGCACCAGTGGGCACGGGGTGTCGACACCGGCCGGTTCGCGCCGTCGAAGCGGTCGGCGCGCCGGCGGGAGGAGCTGGCGCCGAACGGGGAGATCCTTGTCGGGTACGTGGGGCGGCTGGCCCCGGAGAAGCAGGTGGAACGCCTCGCCGCCCTGGCGGGTCTGCCCGGGGTCCGGGTCGTCGTCGTCGGGTCGGGGCCGAGCGAGGAGCGGCTGCGCGCGACGCTGCCGGGTGCGGCGATGCTCGGTTTCCGGGGTGGCGACGAGCTCGCCGAGATCTACGCGTCGCTGGACGTGTTCGTGCACACCGGCCCGTCGGAGACGTTCTGCCAGGCGGTGCAGGAGGCGCTGGCGTCGGGGTTGGCGGTGGTGGCGCCGGACGCGGGCGGCCCCCGCGACCTGGTGCTGCCCGGGCGGACGGGGATGCTGGTGCCGCCGCGGCCCGACGGCACGGACGCGGGCGACCCGGCGGCCGACGAGGCGGACGCGGTGCTGCGGGCGGCCGTCGAGACGTTGTGCGAGCCGGGGTTGCGGGCGGCCTACCGGGCGGCCGCGCGACGCTCGGTGTTGCACCGGACCTGGTCGACGGTGTGCGACGAGCTGCTGGCGCACTACTGCGACGTCGTCGGGGCGGCCGCCGACCGACGGGTTGCCTGACGTGCGGATCGCCCAGCTCGCGAACTTCTACGGGCCGCGGTCGGGTGGGTTGCGTACGGCGCTGCACCACCTCGGGGCGGGGTACGCCGAGCGCGGTCACGAGGTGGTGCTGGTCGTGCCGGGCCCGGCGGCGGCCGACGAGCTGTTGCCGACGGGGGTGCGCCGGCTGACGGTCGCCGCACCGACGCTGCCGGGCACGGGCGGCTACCGGGCCGTCGACCCGTGGCGGGTGCGCCGGCTGCTCGACGATATGGCCCCGGACGCGATCGAGGTGTCGGACCGGCTGACGTTGCGTGGCCTGGGCGAGTGGGCGTCGCGACGGGCGGTGCCGAGCGTCGTCATCTCCCACGAGCGTCTCGACCGGCTGCTCGGGCAGTTCCTGCTGCCCGGGCGGGCCGCGGTCGCGGTGGCCGAGGCGGCGAACGCGCGGATGGCGGCGGCCTACGACACGGTGGTGTGCACGACGGGGTTCGCGCGTGCGGAGTTCGACCGCATCGGGGCCCGCAACGTGGCGCAGGTGCCGCTGGGTGTGGACCTGACGACGTTCACCCCGCACCGCCACGACCGCGGCCTGCGCGACGACCTGGGCGGTGACGCGGAGGTGCTGGTCGTCCACTGCGGGCGGTTGTCGCCGGAGAAGCACCCGGAGCGCAGCGTCGACACGGTGGCGGCGTTGCGCCGCGACGGGGTGGACGCGCGGCTGGTGGTCGCCGGCGACGGTCCGCGGCGGGCGGCGATGGCCCGGCGCGCGACGGGTCTGCCGGTGACGTTCCTGGGGTTCGTGCCGGACCGGTCACGGCTGGCGACGCTGCTGGCGTCGGCGGACGTGTCGATCGCGCCCGGGCCGCACGAGACGTTCGGGTTGTCGGCGTTGGAGGCGCTGGCCAGCGGGACCCGGGTGGTGGTGTCGGCGTCGTCGGCGCTGCCGGAGATCGTCGCCGGCCGGTCGGGCGCTGCGGCGGCCGACGACGCGGGCGCGTTCGCGGCCGCCGTCGCGAGCCTGCTGGAGGCCGATGCCGAGGCCGGGCGCCGCGCGGCGCGCGACAGAGCGGAGGAGTTCGGCTGGCCCGCGTCGGTGACGTCGATGCTCGCGACCCTCGGCGGTGTCCGGGCGGCCGCCGCGTAGCGTTGCCGGTGTGGCACGCGCGGACCTGGACAAGCGACCCGACGACGTCGCGGCGATGTTCGACGGCGTGGCCAAGCGCTACGACCTGACCAACACCGTGCTCACGGGTGGGCAGGACCGCCGCTGGCGGGACCTGACCCGCGCGGCGCTCGACCTCCGCCCGGGGGAGAAGGTTCTCGACCTCGCCGCGGGCACCGCGGTGTCGACGGTGTCGCTGGCCCGCTCGGGTGCCTGGTGCGTCGCGGCCGACTTCTCGCTGGGGATGCTGCGCGCGGGCGCCGACAGGGACGTGCCGAAGGTCGCGGCCGACGGGATGGCACTGCCGTTCGCCGACGGCGTGTTCGACGCGGTGACGATCTCGTTCGGGCTGCGCAACATCGTCGACACCGCGGCGGCGCTGCGGGAGATGGCCCGGGTGACGCGGCCGGGCGGGCGGCTCGTGGTGTGCGAGTTCGGGACGCCCACGTGGACGCCGTTCCGGGTGGCCTACCACGACGTGGTGCTGCGTGGGGTGCTGCCCGCGGTGGCGCGGCGGGTGTCGTCGAACCCGGAGGCCTACACCTATCTCGCGGAGTCGATCCGCGACTGGCCCGCGCAGCCCGAGCTGGCCCGGATCATCGGTGACGCGGGTTGGAGCGACGTCGCGTGGCGTGATCTCGCTCTCGGTGCGGTGGCGCTGCACCGCGCGCGGCGCGTCTGACGCAACCCCCCGCGCGGGGGATCCCCGGGCCGGGCCGCGGAGCCGGTCGGATGTGGTACGACGCTGGTCGGGGCCGTGCCGGGTGACCGCGACACCGTTTCGTTATGACCGTTCCTCCCCCCTCGGCGGGGGAGGCCGGCGGGGTGGGCGCCGGGCAGTCTTGCGGGACTTTCGTCGGTCGTCCGAGCACCCAGCCGCCCGAAGGCAGTGGTGCTGCGTCCAGGGCTGGACGCGGAGCATAGACTCTCGCACGGACTTCGTGAATCCGTTCACAAGGAGCCAGATGGTCGCCCTCGACCCCACCACCCGCGCATCGGCGCGGCGAGGAGCGCCCGGTGCCGGCGTCGTCGCCCGCCCGGGTGCGGGTGGCGCGTGCGCGGGGGCGGCGGGAGCGCGGGCCGACCGACTCGGAGCGGGGACCACCCCGCCCGCCACCACGGCGAACAGGTGGTCGGGACCGTGAACTAAGGCTGTCCTGACTTCCGAGGGGTGATCCACCGCGCCATAAGGTCCCGGCGGGGTATCGATCCCGAGGACGCTGATCTCCCACCACGCAGAACAAGTCACCGCTTCACCAATGGCGAGGGTGTCACGATGCTCGATCCCTATCTCCCGATCGTGTTGCTGGCCGCGTTGGCCGGTCTCTTCGCGGTCGGGTCCGTCGCCGCCGCGCCGCTCATCGGCCCCCGGCGCTACAACCGCGCCAAGCTCGACAGCTACGAGTGCGGGATCGAGCCGTCGCCCCAGCCCGTGGTGGGCGCCGGCCGCATGCCGGTCGCCTACTACGTCACGGCGATGCTGTTCATCCTCTTCGACATCGAGATGGTCTTCCTCTACCCGTTCGCCGTGAGCGCGGACATGCTCGGCCTGTTCGGGCTGGTGGAGATCGTGCTGTTCATCGTCACGGTCGGCTTCGCCTACGTGTACGTGTGGCGACGCGGCGGCCTGGACTGGAACTGAGGCGAAACACATGGGACTCGAGGAGAAGCTGCCCAGCGGCGTACTGCTGACCAGCGTCGAGAAGCTGGTCAACTGGACGCGCAAGTCGTCGCTGTGGCCCGCGACGTTCGGGCTGGCCTGCTGCGCGATCGAGATGATGACGACGGGCGCGCCCCGCTACGACCTGGCGCGCTTCGGCATGGAGGTCTTCCGGGCGTCCCCCCGCCAGGCCGACCTGATGATCGTCGCGGGCCGGGTCAGCAACAAGATGGCGCCGGTGCTGCGCCAGATCTACGACCAGATGCCCGAGCCCCGCTGGGTGCTGGCCATGGGCGTGTGCGCCTCGTCGGGTGGCATGTTCAACAACTACGCGATCGTCCAGGGCGTCGACCACGTCGTGCCCGTCGACATGTACCTGCCGGGCTGCCCTCCGCGGCCCGAGATGCTGATCGACGCGATCCTCAAGATCCACGCCAAGATCATGGACGAGCCCCTCGGCCCGAAGCGGGCCGCAGAGCTGGCCGCCAGCGGGCACAAGACCCCGATGATCCCGTCGTCGATCAAGTACGCGACGAAGAAGAAGTGAGCCGGCGATGACGGAACGCACGGGTCCCGGCGGAACAGCCGGCACCTCCAAGGACGACAAGGGCGGTGCGGAGCCGACCGGCGGTGAGCAGTCGTCGGCGCAGCGCAGCGGCCCCGACGACGAACAGCACGCCGCGAACGGCGGGACCGCACCGGAGCACGGCGAGGGCGAGCTCGCCGGTCTGGGCGACCAGGCCGTCGAGGGCGGCACCCGGCCGGCCCCGGCGGGCCGTGCGCGCCGGGGCATGTTCGGTGTCCGCGGCAGCGGCGACACGTCGGGCTTCTCCGGCCTGCGGCTGCCCGCCCACGTCCCGGTACCGGCGGAGCGGCCCTTCGGCGGCTGGTACGACGATCTCGTCGACGACCTGGTCGCGGCCCTCGACGAGCGCGGCACCCGCGGCGCGATCCAGCAGGTCACGATCGACCGCGGGGAGATCACCCTCTACATCGCGGCCGACGAGATCCTCGACGTCTGCCGGGCGATGCGCGACGACGCGTCGCTGCGCTTCGAGCTGTGCTCGGCGGTGTCGGCGGTCGACTACGGAGTCGACGTGCCGCAGCGCATGCACGTCGTCTACCACCTGTTGTCGATGACCTACCGCAAGCGGATCCGGCTCGAGGTCGCCCTCGACTGGGACGGCGGCGAGACCAACCCGCACCTGCCCAGCGTCGTCGAGGTCTACCCGACGGCCGACTGGCACGAGCGCGAGACCTGGGACATGTTCGGGATCGTCTTCGACGGCCACCCCGCGCTGACCCGGATCCTCATGCCGGACGACTGGGACGGCCACCCCCAGCGCAAGGACTACCCCCTCGGCGGAATCCCCGTGGAGTACAAGGGCGCGGAGATTCCGCCGCCGGACGAGCGGCGGGCGTACTCGTGAATATTTCTTTGGCGCGGAGATTCCTGCTGCGTATCGATGAGCGGAGGGCCTACTCGTGACGACCCCCGAGACCGACCTCTACGCCCCGGAACGCGAGACCACCGAGGGCACCGTCTACACGGTCACCGGTGGCGACTGGGACTCGATCGTCGACTCCGAGCACGACGACCGCATCGTCATCAACATGGGTCCGCAGCACCCGTCGACGCACGGTGTGCTGCGGCTGGTGCTGGAGCTCGAGGGTGAGACGGTCACGCAGGCCCGTTCGGTGATCGGCTACCTGCACACCGGTATCGAGAAGAACTGCGAGTACCGGACGTGGACGCAGGGCGTCACGTTCGTGACCCGGGCCGACTACCTGGCGCCGCTGTTCAACGAGGCCGCCTACGTGATGGGTGTCGAGAAGCTGCTCGGCGTCGAGGTCCCGGAGCGCGCGCAGGTCATCCGCGTGATGCTCATGGAGATCAACCGGATCGGGTCGCACCTCGTGTGCCTGGCCACGGGCGGGATGGAGCTCGGCGCGCTGACGGGCATGACCGCGGGCTTCCGTGAGCGCGAGGAGGTGCTCCACCTGCTGGAGTACCTGACCGGGCTGCGGATGAACCACGCGTTCTTCCGCCCGGGCGGGCTCGCGCAGGACCTGCCCGAGGACTGGCGGGAGAAGATCGACGAGTTCATCAAGATCTTCCACGAGCGCCTCGGCGACTACGACAAGCTCCTCACCGGTCAGCCGATCTGGAAGCAGCGGCTCGAGGGCGTCGGCTACCTGCCGATCGACGGCTGTCTCGCGCTCGGCGCGACCGGCCCGATCCTGCGGTCGGCGGGCCTGGCGTGGGACCAGCGCGTGGTCGAGCCCTACTGGGGCTACGAGACCTACGACTTCGAGGTGCCCGTCGAGACGGGCGCCGACTGCTACGCGCGCTACGTGGTGCGGGTCCGGGAGATCCACGAGTCGCTGAAGATCATCAAGCAGGCCGCCGACCGGCTCGAGCCCGGCCCGGTGATGGTCGAGGACCGCAAGATCGCCTGGCCCGCACAGCTTTCGATCGGGTCGGACGGCATGGGCAACACGCTCGAGCACGTCCGCAAGATCATGGGTCAGTCGATGGAGTCGCTGATCCACCACTTCAAGCTGGTCACCGAGGGCTTCCAGGTCCCGGCCGGACAGGTCTACAGCTGCGTCGAGTCGCCCCGCGGCGAGCTCGGCGTGCACCTGGTCTCCGACGGCGGCACCCGCCCGGTGCGCGTGCACATGCGCGAGCCCAGCTTCGTCAACCTGCAGACCATGCCCGCCATGAGCGAGGGCGGCATGGTCGCCGACGTCATCGCGGCCGTCGCGTCGATCGACCCGGTGATGGGGGGTGTGGACCGATGAGCGAGCGTGCGAGCGAATCAGTGTCACCGCGCGTGGAGTCTTCGTCGACCGAGCGAAGCGAGGTCGTGCGATGACGTTGCCGGAGGGCAGTCCGGAGTCGAACTCCCGGGAGGTGACCGGGCCCGACGAGGTGGTCTGGACCCCCGAGGTCGCCGAGGGACCGATCGCGTCGCCGGCGTTCGACGAGGTGACGCGCCAGCGCGCCAAGGAGATCATCGCGCGCTACCCGCAGTCGCGGTCGGCGCTGCTGCCGATGCTGCACCTGGTGCAGTCGGTGGAGAACCACGTGAGCCAGGCCGGTATCCGGTTCTGCGCGGAGATGCTGGAGATCACGACGGCCGAGGTCTCGGCCGTCGCGACCTTCTACACGATGTACAAGCGCAACCCGTGCGGTGAGCACCTGGTCAGCGTCTGCACCAACACCCTGTGTGCGGCGATGGGCGGCGACGCGATCTACGCCCGCCTGCAGGACAAGCTCGGCAGCGGGGGCCGCCCGCTGGGCCACGAGGAGACCGCGGGCGAGCCGGGGAGTCCCGGCTCGATCACCCTCGAGCACGCGGAGTGCCTGGCGGCGTGCGACCTCGCGCCGGTCATCCAGGTCAACTACGAGTACTTCGACAACCAGTCGGTCGACTCGGCCGAGGAGCTGGTCGACGCGCTGCGCCGCGGCGAGAAGCCGCACCCCACGCGGGGTGCCTCGCTCACCGACCTGCGCACCGTGGAGCTCGAGCTGGCCGGGTTCCACCCCGACCTGGCCGCGGTCGCCGAGGGCCCGTCGATCGCGCCCGAGACCGTCCGCGGCGCGGTCCTGGCCGACGAGCGCGGCTGGGCGGCTCCCGCCCGGCCCGCCGAGCACCCCGCGCTGCCGCCGCTTCCGGAGGCGAAGTCATGAGCGAGCTTGCGAGCGAATTGTCGACACAGCGACCGCGGGCAGTGCTGAGCTCGCGCAGCGAGGGAATGCAATGACCGAGCCCACCCGTACGGATCCGCTGACCCCGGTGCTGACGCGCCGGTGGCAGCTCGACCGGTCGTGGTCGATCGACACCTACGAGCGCACCGACGGCTACACCGCGCTGCGTACCGCGCTGGCCGCCCAGCCCGACCAGCTGATCACGCTGGTGAAGGAGTCGGGGCTGCGCGGTCGTGGCGGGGCGGGGTTCCCGACGGGGATGAAGTGGTCGTTCATCCCGCAGGGCCCCACCGGCGCCGGCGCGAAGCCGAAGTACCTGGTGATCAACGCCGACGAGGGCGAGCCGGGTACCTGCAAGGACATCCCGACGATGATGGCCGACCCGCACTCGTTGATCGAGGGCTGCATCATCACCAGCTACGCGATCCGCGCGAACTTCTGCGCGATCTACGTGCGTGGTGAGGCGCTGCACTGCATCCGCCGGCTGCGGCAGGCGGTCGCGGAGGCCTACGCCAAGGGGTATCTGGGCACCGACATCCTGGGCAGCGGGTTCTCCCTCGACATCGTGGTCCACGCCGGTGCGGGTGCCTACATCTGCGGCGAGGAGACGGCGCTGCTGGACTCGTTGGAGGGTCGTCGTGGCCAGCCGCGGCTCAAGCCTCCGTTCCCGGCGACGTCGGGCCTGTACGCCTCGCCGACGGTGGTGAACAACGTCGAGACGATCGCGTCGGTCCCCGACATCGTCTCCGGCGGCAGCGACTGGTTCCGGTCGATGGGCACGGAGAAGAGCCCGGGCCCGAAGATCTATTCGCTGTCGGGGCACGTGGAGCGCCCCGGCCAGTACGAGGCCCCGCTGGGTGTGACGCTGCGGGAGCTGCTGGCGATGGCCGGGGGCATGAAGGACGGCATCCCGCTGAAGTTCTGGACTCCGGGCGGGTCGTCGACGCCGCTGTTCACCGCCGAGCACCTGGACGTCCCCCTGGACTTCGAGGGCGCGGCGGCGGCCGGGTCCATGCTCGGCACGACCGCGGTGCAGATCTTCAACGAGACCGTGTCGGTGCCGTGGGCGGTCATGAAGTGGACCGAGTTCTACAAGCACGAGAGCTGCGGCAAGTGCACGCCGTGCCGGGAGGGCACCTACTGGCTGGTCCAGATCCTCGAGCGGATGGTGCACGGGCAGGGCACGGTCGAGGACGTCGAGACGATGCTCGACATCTGCGACAACATCCTGGGCCGTTCGTTCTGCGCACTCGGCGACGGCGCGACCAGCCCGATCACCAGCGCGATCAAGTACTTCCGCCAGGAGTTCCTCGACCTGATCGCCGAACAGCCGGCGGTCGCGCGACCGGATCAGCTGGCCCAGATGACTGGAGCGAGCGCGTGACCCTCTCTCCCGAGAAGGCGCCCGACGGCACGGCGAGCAGGCCCGTCCCCGAGGGCCACGTACGGCTGACGATCGACGGCCTCGAGGTCGACGCCCCGCAGGGTGAGCTGCTCATCCGCACCTGCGAGCGGCTCGGCATCATCGTGCCCCGGTTCTGTGACCATCCCCTGCTCGACCCGGCGGGCGCGTGCCGCCAGTGCCTGGTCGAGGTGGAGATGGGCGGCCGGCCGATGCCCAAGCCGCAGGCCAGCTGCACCATGACGGTCGCCGACGGGATGGTCGTCAAGACCCAGCACACGTCGCCGGTGGCCGACAAGGCCCAGCAGGGCGTCATGGAGCTGCTGCTGATCAACCACCCGCTCGACTGCCCGATCTGCGACAAGGGCGGCGAGTGCCCCCTGCAGAACCAGGCGATGTCGTCGGGACGCACCGACTCCCGCTTCGTCGACGTCAAGCGGACGTTCCCCAAGCCGCTGCCGATCTCGACGCAGGTCCTGCTCGACCGGGAGCGCTGCGTCCTGTGCCAGCGTTGCACCCGCTTCTCCGAGCAGATCGCGGGCGACCCGTTCATCGAGCTCCTCGAACGCGGCGCGAAGCAGCAGATCGGGGTGGCGCAGGACAAGCCGTTCCAGTCCTACTTCTCCGGCAACACCATCCAGATCTGCCCGGTCGGCGCGCTGACCAGCGCCGCCTACCGGTTCCGTTCCCGCCCGTTCGACCTGGTGTCGACGCCGGGCGTCACCGAGCACGACTCGTCCGGCGCGGCGATCCGCATCGATGCCCGCCGCGGCACCGTGATGCGGCGCCTCGCCGGCAACGACCCGGACGTCAACGAGGAGTGGATCGACGACAAGACCCGCTTCGCGTTCCGCTACCTCACCTCGGCCGGGCGCATCACCCGGCCGATGGTCCGCGTCGACGGGGTGCTGACCGAGGCCTCGTGGACCGACGCGCTGCGCGCCGCGGCCGAGGGTCTGCTCGCCGCGCGGGCGCGGAGCGGCATCGGGGTGCTCCCCGGCGGCCGGCTGACCGTCGAGGACGCCTACGCCTACGCGAAGTTCGCCCGCGTCGCCGCGCACACCAACGACGTCGACTTCCGCGCCCGCCCGCACAGCGCCGAGGAGCTGGAGTTCCTGGCGTCGGGCGTCGTCGGCACCACCCCGGACACGGGCGTGACGTTCGCCGCGGTGGAGGCCGCGCCGGCCGTCCTCACCGTCGGGTTGGACCCGGAGGAGGAGGCGGGCATGGTCTTCCTCCGGCTGCGCAAGGCCGTCCTCAAGCGCGGTCAGCGTGTCTTCCAGCTCGGTCAGTGGAGCACCCCCGGGGTTCACAAGACCAACGCGACGCTCATCCCGTCGGTTCCCGGCGGGGAGGCCGCGGTCCTGAACGAGCTGGCGGCCGCGGGTGGCGAGCTCGTCGACGCGCTCAGCGCCACGGGCGCGGTGATCCTGGTCGGCGACCGGGCCGCGGAGGTCTCCGGCCTCTACTCGGCCGTCGCCGAGCTGGCCACGCGCACCGGCGCGAAGGTCGGCTGGGTCCCGCGCCGCGCGGGCGACCGGGGTGCGCTGGAGGCGGGCGCGGTCCCGGCCCTGCTGCCCGGTGGCCGCCGCGTCGCCGACGCGGCGGCGCGCGCCGAGGTCGAGCGGGCCTGGGGCCTCGCCGAGGGCGCGCTCCCGGACACCCCGGGCCGCGACGCCGACGAGATTCTCGCCGCGGCCGCCGACGGGGCTCTGTCGGCGCTGGTCGTCGGTGGGGTCGACCCGCACGACATGTCCGACCCGGCCGGTGCCCTCGAGGCGCTGTCGAAGGTCGGGTTCGTCGTCAGCCTCGAGATGCACTCCTCGGCGGTCACGGAGCTGGCCGACGTCGTGCTCCCGGTGGCCCCCGACGCGCAGCGTTCCGGCTCCTACGTCAACTGGGAGGGGCGCCGCCGCGAGTTCGGCGTCGTTTTGGACGCGTCCGGTGTCCTGCCCGACTGCCGCGTGCTCGACACGCTCGCGGTCGAGATGGACGTCGACCTGTTCACCCAGACCCCGGCCGCGTCGGCGGGCGACCTGGCCCGGCTCGGGTCCGTCGCGGCGTCCGGCACGGCGCCCTCGGTGGGCGCGGCCGACGCGGTGGTGCCCGGCTACGGCCAGGCGGTGCTCGCGACGTGGCGGCAGCTCGTCGGCAGCGGCTCGCTGTCGGTCGGCGAGCCGCACCTGCTGGGCACGGCCCGCACCGCGGTGCTGCGGGTCAACGCGGCGACCGCGGAACGGCTCGGCCTCACCGAGGGGGCGGACGCGACGGTGCGCACGGCTCGCGGCGCGGTCACGGTCCCGGTGGCACTGGCCGACCTGCCCGACGGCGTGGTGTGGCTGCCCGCCAACCCGGTGGACGCCGACGGCGTCCGCACGGCGCTGGGCGCGGGCCACGGCGACCTGGTCGGCGTCACCGGCGCCGGCAACCTTGACGGAGGTGCGGCGTGAACACCACCCAGCAGCTGCTGGCCGACGACCCGATCTGGATCATCCTCATCAAGGTCGTCGGGCTGTTCGCCCTCGGCGTCGTCCTGACGCTCTTCATGATCAACTGGGAGCGCAAGGTCGTCGGCCGGATGCAGCAGCGTCCCGGCCCCAACCGGGTGGGTCCCGGTGGCTGGCTCCAGTCCCTCGCGGACGGGCTCAAGCTGGCCTTCAAGGAAGACATCATGCCGACGCTCGCCGACAAGCGGGTGTACTTCATCGCCCCGGTGATCTCGACGATCCCGGCCTTCGTCGCCTTCTCGGTGATTCCGTTCGGCGGCGAGGTGTCGATGTTCGGCGAGCGCACGGTGCTGCAGCTGGTCGACCTGCCGGTGGGCGTGCTCGTCGTGCTTGCCTGCTCGTCGATCGGCGTCTACGGCATCGTGCTCGGCGGCTGGGCGTCCGGCTCGCCGTACTCGCTGCTGGGTGCGCTGCGCTCGGCCGCCCAGGTCATCTCCTACGAGATCGCGCTCGGCCTGTCGATCGTCGCCGTGATCCTCTACAGCGGCTCGATGTCGACGTCGGACATCGTGTCCGCGCAGGGCACCGGCTGGTACGTGTGGTTGCTGGTCCCGAGCTTCGTCGTCTTCGTGATCTCGATGGTCGGCGAGACCAACCGCGCCCCGTTCGACCTCCCCGAGGCCGAGTCCGAGCTGGTCGGTGGCTTCCACACCGAGTACACGTCGCTGAAGTTCGCGCTGTTCTTCCTCGCCGAGTACGTCAACATGGTGACCGTCTCGGCGATGGCGACGACGCTGTTCCTCGGCGGCGGCCAGATCCCGTGGCTGGGCCACCTGTGGTCGGGCTTCGACAACGGCTGGTTCCAGTTCCTGGCCTTCATCGTGAAGACGCTGCTGTTCCTGTTCGTCTTCATCTGGCTGCGCGGCACGCTGCCCCGGTTCCGCTACGACCAGTTCATGCGGTTGGGCTGGAAGTGCCTGGTCCCGATCTCGCTGCTGTGGATCCTGCTGATCTTCGCGGTCCGGGCCTGGCGCAACAGCGAGTCCGGCGACATCACGACGCTGCTGGTGGCCGGCGGCATCGTGCTCGCCGTCATCCTCGTCGTCGCGTTCCTGGTCCCCGACCGGCGACGCACCGAGCCCCTGCCGATCGAGCTGGGCTCCGACTATCCCGTACCGCCACTCGACCTCACGGTGCCGACGCCCCCACGCGCCCGCACCCGCCGGGTCACCGGCTCGTCCGGCAAGGAGCCCGCCGCGGTCGGCTCCGGCGACTCCGGGAAGGAGAGCGAGTAGATGTCCGAGTTCGTCAACTTCTTCAAGGGCTTCGGCGTCACCTTCTCGACGATGTTCAAGAAGGTCGTCACCGAGGAGTACCCGGAGGACTTCCCGCCGGCCGCGCCGCGCTACCACGGCCGCCACCAGCTCAACCGGCACCCGGACGGGTTGGAGAAGTGCGTCGGTTGCGAACTGTGCGCCTGGGCGTGTCCCGCCGACGCGATCTTCGTCGAGGGCGGCGACAACACCGAGGAGGCGCGGTTCTCCCCGGGTGAGCGCTACGGCCACGACTACCAGATCAACTACCTGCGCTGCATCGGCTGCGGGTTGTGCATCGAGGCGTGCCCCACGCGGTCGCTCACGATGACCAACTTCTACGAGATGGCCGACGACAACCGGCAGGACCTGATCTACACCAAGGAGCAGCTGCTCGCGCCGCTGCTGCCGGGCATGGAGCAGCCGCCGCACCCCATGCGCCTCGGTGAGAACGAGCAGGACTACTACGTCCAGGGGCCGACGCTGGCCCGGGCTTCCGCGGCGGGCGAGAAGATCGCCAACGACCCCGTCGGGGAGCAGGTCCGATGATCACGACCCTCGCGCAGGCCGCGGCCGACACCGGCGGGCCGATGACGCTCGGCGAGTCGATCGCCTTCTGGATCCTGGGGCCCATCGCCCTCGGCGGCGCGCTCGCCATGGTCCTGGCCCGCAACGCCGTCCACTCGGCGCTGTTCCTGGTCATGACGATGCTCAGCCTGGGCATCCTCTACATGGTCCAGCAGGCGCCGTTCCTCGGCTTCGTGCAGATCATCGTCTACACCGGCGCCGTGATGATGCTGTTCCTGTTCGTGCTGATGCTCGTCGGCCGGGACAGCTCCGACTCGGTGGTCGAGGTCCTGCGCGGGCAACGGCTCGCGGGCCTCGCGCTGGGCCTGGGCCTCGCGGTGCTGCTCGTCGCGGCCATCGCCCGCTCCCTGATCGAGGTCACCCCGGTGGGCCTCGGCGCGGGCGGCGCGGGTTCGTCGCAGAACCTGCACGGCATCGGCCGGCTGATCTTCACCGACTACCTGCTGGCGTTCGAGCTCACCTCGGCGCTGCTGATCACCGCCGCCCTGGGCGCGATGGTGCTCGCGTACGCGCCGTCGAAGTCGCGCAGCAAGGCCGGTCAGCGCGCCACCGTGCTGGCCCGCCTCACCGGGCGCCACGCCCGCATCTCCCCGCTGCCCGGCCCGGGCGTGTTCGCGACGGCCAACTCCGTCGCGGTGCCCGCCCTGCTCCCGGACGGCTCGATCGCGCCGGAGTCGCTCTCGGACATCATCGAGTCGACCCCGGTCACCGAGATCGAGCAGCCGCCGGCCGACCCGCACTCCCTCACCGGCGGGTCCTCCCAGGACGGTGACCGATGACCCCGACGTACTACCTACTGCTCTCGGCGCTGCTGTTCGCCATCGGCGCCGTCGGCGTCCTGGTGCGCCGCAACGCGATCGTCGTGTTCATGTGCATCGAGCTGATGCTCAACTCGGTGAACCTGACGCTGGTGACGTTCTCGCGCATCAACGGCGCCCTCAACGGCCAGATCATGGCGTTCTTCGTCATGGTCGTCGCCGCGGCGGAGGTCGTCGTCGGGCTCGCGATCATCATGTCGATCTTCCGCACGCGCCGGTCCGCCTCGGTGGACGACGCCAACCTGCTCAAGTACTAGGAGCTCCCCGTGCCTACCCAGCTCCCCGAAGCGGGGCAAGTGGCGGCTGCGAGCGGTGTCGCATCGCTCGCGTGGCTGCTCGTGGTACTGCCGGCCCTCGGCGCGCTGTTCCTGTTCGTCTCCGGACGGCGCAGCGACCGCTGGGGCCACTGGCTGGGCGTCGCGACCGTCGTCGCCTCGTTCGTCATCGGCCTGCTGATCTTCCTCGACACCCTGGGCCTCGACCCGGCGCAGCGCACGCGCGAGGCGTCGGTCTACGAGTGGATCTCCGTCGGCGGCCTGCACATCGACTTCGGCCTGCGGCTCGACCCGCTGTCGCTGACGTTCGTGCTGCTGATCACCGGCGTCGGCTCGCTGATCCACATCTACTCGACCGGCTACATGAGCCACGACCCCGGGCGGCGGCGCTTCTTCGCGCAGCTCAACCTGTTCGTCGCGGCCATGCTGGTGCTGGTCCTCGGCAACAACTTCGTGATGCTCTACCTCGGCTGGGAGGGCGTCGGTCTGGCGTCGTACCTGCTGATCGGCTTCTACCAGGACCGCCCGTCCGCGGCGACCGCCGCCAAGAAGGCGTTCCTGATGAACCGCGTCGGTGACGTCGGGCTCGCGCTGGCGATCTTCCTGATCTGGCTCGAGCTGGGCACCACGCAGTACACCGAGGTGTTCGCCCGCATCGGCGAGGTGCCGCCGGGCACGACGCTCGCGATCACGATCCTGCTGCTGCTGGGCGCCTGCGGCAAGTCCGGCCAGTTCCCCCTGCAGGCGTGGCTCCCGGACGCGATGGAGGGCCCGACACCGGTCTCGGCACTCATCCACGCGGCGACGATGGTGACCGCGGGCGTGTACCTCATCGCCCGCGCCAACCCCATCTACAACCTCACGGCCGACGGCAGGCTGGTGGTCGCCCTCATCGGCACGATCACGCTGCTGATCGGCGCGATCATCGGCTGCGCGTACGACGACATCAAGAAGGTGCTCGCGTACTCCACGGTCAGCCAGATCGGCTACATGATCCTGGCCGTCGGCCTCGGGCCCGTCGGCTACGCACTCGGCATCGCGCACCTGCTGGCACACGGCTTCTTCAAGGCCGGCCTGTTCCTCGGCGCCGGTTCGGTCATGCACGCCATGAACGACGACGTCGACATGCGCCACTACGGCGGGCTCGCCCGGCACATGCCGATCACGTTCGTGACGTTCGGGCTGGGCTACCTGGCCCTGATCGGCTTCCCGTTCCTGTCCGGCTACTTCACCAAGGACGCCATCATCGAGGCGGCCTTCGCCCAGCCGGGCTGGCAGGGCTGGGTGTTCGGGCTCGTCGCCGCCATCGCCGCGGGTCTCACCGCGTTCTACATGACGCGACTGATGATCATGACGTTCTTCGGCAAGAAGCGCTGGCAGGACATCAATGCCGCTGCGTCGACGCTCGACCCCGCAAGCGGGTCTTCGGGCCACCACGACTACCACCCGCACGAGGCGGGCGTCTCCATGACCGCCCCGATGATCGTGCTGGCCTTCGGCTCGGTGTTCGCCGGCTTCCTGCTCACGCAGGGCCACCGGCTCGCCAACTGGCTCTCGCCGACCCTCGGTGAGCTCGAGGAGCTCGAGGGCGGGGCGCTGCCGCACGCCGTCGTCCCCTGGCTGGTCCTGGGCCTCTCGGCGCTGGGCGTGCTGCTGGCGTACCTGATCGTCGGTCGCCGGCCCACCCCGGTCGAGCGTCCCGAGCCGGTCTCGATCCCCGTCCAGGCGGCCCGCCGGGACCTCTACGCCAACGCGATCAACGAGGCGCTCGTCGCGCGCCCCGGCGTCTGGCTCACGAGGGCGCTCGTCTACATCGACAACAAGGGCGTCGACGGCCTGGTCAACGGCACGGCCGCCACGCTCGGCGGCTCGTCCGGCCGGCTGCGCAGGCTGCAGACCGGGTTCGTCAGGTCCTACGCGCTGAGCATGCTCGGCGGGTCGGTGCTGGTCATCGCCGCACTGCTGGCGGTGAGGTTCGCATGAGCGGAGGCTCCGTGCTTCTCCTGGTCCTGCTGCTCGTGCCGCTGGTCGGCGCAGCACTGGTCGCCCCGATCAAGGAGCAGACCACCGCCAAGTGGGTGGCCGTCGCGGTGTCGGTCGTCGAGCTCGCGCTCGTCGTCATCACCTGGTTCGCCTACTCCGTCCCGGCCGCGCAGAACGGCGCCCGGTTCCAGCTCGAGTTCGCCGTCGACTGGATCCCCGCGTTCGGCACCCGCTTCGCGCTCGGCATCGACGGGTTCGCACTCGTCATGCTCGCGATCACCGCGGTCCTCGTGCCGATCGTCATGGCGTTCTCCTGGGCGGAGAAGCTCCCCGAGGGGCGCACCCAGTCCGGGTTCTACGCGCTGGTCCTCGCCACCCAGGGCCTGCTGGTCGGGGTCTTCGCCGCCACCGACGTCTTCCTGTTCTACGTCTTCTTCGAGGCGATGCTCGTCCCGATGTACTTCCTGATCGGGCGCTTCGGCGGCCCGCGCAGGCAGTACGCGGCGGTGAAGTTCTTCCTGTACTCGCTGCTCGGCGGCCTGATCATGCTCGCCTCGGTGATCGGCCTGTTCGTCGTCAGCGGCCGTGAGCTGGGCCAGGGCACGTTCACCTGGGTCGAGCTGCAGACGATGGCGGCGTCGCTGCCCGAGAGCACCCAGATCTGGCTGTTCCTCGGCTTCTTCGTCGCCTTCGCGATCAAGGCGCCGCTGGTGCCGTTCCACACCTGGCTGCCCGACGCCGGTGCCGAGGCCCCCGTCGGGGCCGGTGTGCTGCTCGTCGGCATCCTCGACAAGGTCGGCACCTTCGGGTTCCTGCGCTACTGCCTGCCGCTGTTCCCGCTGGCCTCGCAGAAGCTCGCGCCACTCGTGCTGACCCTCGCGGTGATCGGCATCCTCTACGGCGGCCTGCTGGCCGTCGGACAGACCGACATGAAGCGTTTCGTGGCCTACACCTCGATCGCGCACTTCGGCTTCATCGCGCTGGGCATCTTCGCCTTCTCCACGCAGGCGTTCAGCGGCTCCGTGCTCTACATGGTCAACCACGGCGTCTCGACGGGCATGCTGTTCATCGTCGTCGGCCTCGTCATCGCCCGCGGCGGGTCGCGGCTGGTCGGCGACTACGGCGGCGTCCACAAGGTCGCCCCGCTGCTCGCGGGCGCGTTCCTCGTCGCCGGCCTGTCGTCGCTGGCACTGCCCGGCACCAACTCGTTCGTCAGCGAGTTCCTGGTGCTGCTGGGCTCGTTCCCGCGCCAGCCCGTCTACACGATCCTGGCGACCGTCGGCATCATCATCGCGGCGCTCTACGTGCTCTGGATGTACCAGCGCACCATGCAGGGCCCCCTGCGCGGTTCGGCCGTGCTCGCCGCCCTCGGCGGCGGCCGCGGCGACGGGCCGGGCACCATGATCGACCCGGCCGTGGCCGCCGAGCGCGGCGCGACCGGATTCCCCGACCTGTCCAAGCGGGAGATCGGCGTCCTGACGCCGCTGATCGTGCTGATCCTGGTGCTCGGGTTCTTCCCCGGCCCGGTGCTCGACGTGATCAACCCGACGGCAGCCGCCACGATGACCGAGGTCGGACTCGCCGACCCGGTGGGAGGGGTGTCCCGGTGACCCCGGTTCTTCTCGCGCAGGCGCCCGCCGGCGCGATCACCGCGCCGCCGATCGCCTACGGCGCCATCGCGCCCGTGCTGATCGTGCTGGGCGGCGCCTGCATCGCGGTGCTCGTGGAGGCGTTCCTCCCACGGCACCAGCGCTGGCCCGTCCAGGTGGCGCTCAGCCTCGTCGTCCTCGCCGCCGCGGGCATCACCCTCGGCGTCTACGCCGGCGGCAGCCCCGCCGCGCTGACGACCCTGGGCGACGCGCTGTCCGTCGACAACCCGACGCTGTTCCTCTGGGGCACCCTGCTGCTCCTGGGCCTGGGCAGCATCCTGCTGATCGCCGACCGCTCGGTGGAGCCGGGCGGGGCGTTCATCCCGACGCCGGCCTCGCGCGCCGCGTCCGGAGGCGGGGGCACGACCGTCACCGGCGGTGGGGGCGACGACGTCGACCGCGACTACGGCGAACCCGGCTCCGCGCCGACGATGCAGACCGAGGTCTTCCCGTTCGCGCTGTTCGCCCTCGGCGGCATGATGGTCTTCGTCTCGGCGAACGACCTGCTGACGATGTTCATCGCTCTCGAGGTGCTGTCGCTGCCGCTGTACCTGATGTGCGGGCTCGCCCGCCGGCGTCGCCTGCTCTCGCAGGAGGCGGCCGTCAAGTACTTCCTGCTCGGCGCGTTCGCCTCGGCGTTCTTCCTCTACGGCCTCGCGCTGCTCTACGGCTACGCGGGCTCGGTCAAGCTGTCGGCCATCGCCGACGCCGCGGCCGGCTCCGACCGCTCCGACGCGCTGCTGTTCGGCGGCCTCGCACTGCTCGTCGTCGGCCTGCTGTTCAAGGGCTCCGTCGGCCCGTTCCACGCCTGGACGCCCGACGTCTACCAGGGCGCGCCCACGCCGGTCACCGCGTTCATGGCGGCCTGCACGAAGGTCGCCGCGTTCGGCGCCATCTCGCGGGTGCTGTTCGTGGCGTTCGACACCACCCGCTGGGAGTGGCGCGGCGTGCTGTGGGCCGTCGCGATCGTGTCGATGGTCATCGGCGCTGTCCTCGGTCTCACCCAGACCGACATCAAGCGCATGATCGCCTACTCGTCGATCGCGCACGCCGGCTTCCTGCTCCTGGGCTCGATGTCGATCACCGAGCAGGGCGTGTCCGGCACGCTGTTCTACCTGATCGCCTACGGGTTCACCACGCTCGCCGTGTTCGGCGTCATCTCGCTGGTCCGCGACTCCGACGGAGAGGCCTCGCACCTGTCCCAATGGGCGGGTCTCGCGAAGAGATCCCCGCTGCTCGCGGGCGTCATGTCCTTCCTGCTCCTGGCGTTGGCGGGCATCCCGTTGACGAGCGGGTTCACGGCCAAGTTCGCCATCTTCGCAGCCGCGCTGGACGACGGCATGGCCCCGCTCGTGATCATCGCCCTGGTGGCCAGCGCGGTGGCGGCGTTCTTCTACCTGCGGGTGATCGTGCTCATGTACTTCAACGAGCCCGCACCCGACGGACCGACCGTCACCGTCCCCGGCGCCTTCACCACGGCGGCCATCACCCTGGGTGTCCTGGTGACGCTCCTGCTCGGCATCGTGCCGTCGCTGGCGCTCGGCATGGCCTCCGGCGGCCCCTTCTCCGGATGAGTTCGTAGGCTGGAGGGGTGGAGACGCACATCGTCGCGGGAGTCGAGGTCGGCGACCCCGTACTGGCCGCCGTCACGACCGACGGCCTCAAGCGGGTCGAGGACCTCCTGCACCGCGAGGTGCAGGCCGAGTACCACTTCGTCGCGGAGACCTCGCTGCACCTGATCGACGCGGGGGGAAAGCGGTTCCGACCGCTGTTCACCCTGCTGTCGGCGCAGGTGGGGCCACGTCCCGACAGCGACGAGGTGGTCACGGCCGCGGCCGTCGTGGAGCTCGTGCACCTGGCGACGCTCTACCACGACGACGTGATGGACTCCGCGACGATGCGTCGCGGCGCCGAGAGCGCCAACTCGCGGTGGGACAACACCGTCGCCATCCTCACCGGCGACTTCCTGTTCGCGCACGCGTCGCGGCTCGTGGCCGATCTCGGGCCCGACGCGGTGCGCATCATCGCCGAGACGTTCGCCGAGCTGGTCACGGGTCAGATGCGGGAGACCCGCGGCCCCGGCCCGGGCGACGACCCGGTGGAGCACTACCTGCGGGTCGTCGCCGAGAAGACGGGCTCGCTCATCGCGACCTCCGGCCGCTACGGCGGCATGTTCTCCGGCTGCACCCCGGAACAGACCGAGTCGCTGCGCCGCTTCGGCGACACCATCGGCACCGCCTTCCAGATCTCCGACGACGTCATCGACATCGCGTCGCCGGCGGACGACTCGGGCAAGACCCCGGGCACCGACCTGCGCGAGGGTGTCCAGACCCTGCCGATGCTCTACGCGCTGCAGGAGCCGGGCGCCGACCGGCTGCGGCACCTGCTGTCGCGCCCGATCAGCGACGACGCCGAGGTCGAGGAGGCACTCGACCTGCTGCGTACCGGCCCGGGCCTCGACCGCTCCCGGGAGACGCTGGCCCGCTACGCCGAGGAGTCCCGCGCGCAGCTGGCGATCCTGCCCGACTGCGCCGCCACCTCCGCGCTGGCGACGCTCACGGCCTACGTCGTGGAACGCACGGGCTGAGCTGCCGCAGGCCGCGCCCCGGTGTGTCCCTCTGCGGCGTTGCCCCGGGGTGGCGTGGTCGGCCCGATGTGCGTGCGCTACGGGAGGCGCGGACGCGCGCGAACCGCCGTGTCACCAGCGCTGCCGGACCGCGCTGGTGACACGTTCGCGTGGACGGCTGCCGACGAACGTGTCGTCAGCGCGGTCGAGGAGCGCTCACGACACGTTCGCGAGAACGGGCCCGATGTGCGGACGGCCAGGTCCGCGACCGGCTCGCCGTCGGCGCCGCCCGATCAGGACGTCCGGCGGGTGTTCTGGAACGCCGCGATGCGCCAGGCGTCGTCGTCGCGCACGAACACGAACGACACCGTCGACGCGCGGTCGGCACCCGCGGTCTCCTGGCCGTCGAGCGCCACACCCCCCGCCTCGACCACGACGTGTGCCACGTCGGGCCGCAGCATCCGGACGGTGAGGTCCTCGGGCCGGGGCGGGTCCATGCGGGAGCCCGCGAGCGGCCCCTTCCACAGCCAGGCGTGGGTGTCGGCGATCGCGGCGCGACCGCGGAGGACCATGCCGTTGAACACGACGTAGGTCGCGTCGTCGGTGAACTCGGCGCCGTAGCCGGGGGCGTCGGCGGCCGTCCAGGCGGCGGCGAGCCGGGTGAGGACCGCGGTGAGCTCGGCGTCGGTCGCAGGAGAGGCGGTCGTGGGTCGTGCTGCGGACATGGGTGGTCCTTTCGGGAGTCGAAGGAGAACCACCGCGGCATTAGGCTGCCGGTGCTGCTCCGGGGCCGCGGTGTACTGCGGTTCCATCCGGGTGGCGGGCGTTGCCGCGCCCGCCACCCGGTGCGCCGGTGTCAGTTCGGGATGTCGCTCACCTCCGTGGGGTCGAGGGCGCCGGAGGCCAGGTCGGCGACGAGGCCCGTCACGAACTCGTGCTCGGCGCTGACGCGGGCCAGCGTGAACTCGGCCTCGACGAGCAGGATGCGCGGCAGGGCGCCACGCGTGGCGTCGAGGGCGCGTGCCACGGTCGTGCGGCTCGCGTCGAGCGCTCCGAGGCGTTCGTGCAGCGCGTCGACGGCCTCGGGCACCGGCAGGCAGCCCAGGAACGACAGGGCCGCGACGAAGAGGGCGGCGTCGTCGTCCGGCACCGCGAGCAGCCGCCGGATGCGTTCGGCGAGCGAGGCGCGGCCGCCGTCGGTGAGGTCGTACACCGTGCGCTCGGGGCGGCCTGCCTCGCGCACGGTCTCCACGACGCGGATGTGCTCGTCGCGCAGCAGCCGTTCGACGGCGTGGTACATGCTGCGCGGCAGTCCGGTGACGAAGTCCTTGTGGTAGTCGATCATCATCCGGTGCATCTCGTAGGTGTGCCGCGGCCCGAGGGTGAGCAGGGCGAGCACGGTGAGTGCCGGTAGGTCCCGGTCCGAACGGGTCAGTTCCACGGCGCCACCTCTTGATGCGGACTGCAGTATGGCAAGTTGCCATATGGGTGCGCAAGCGTCGACAGCGCCGCCCGGACCAGCGCGGAGCCGACCAGTCGCTGTTTCGTCGCGGTGTCGCTGGACGGTCGGATCGCCGCACCGGACGGCGACTTCTCCGCCTTCCCGGTCGAGGCGACCACATCGAGACGATCTTCCGCGACTACCCCGACACGGTGCCCAGGATCGGCCTCGCCGCCGTCGGCCTCACGGCCGACGGCTCGCGGTTCGACACCACGCTGATGGGATGGGCCACCTACGCGGCCGGCCTGTCGGCAACCGACGACCCCTACGACCCGCGGACCTTCGCGCTGACCGCCTCCACCACCTACCGCTCGGGCGTCGTGGTCAACGAGTACGCCCGGCGCAGGTGACACCACCGGGCGGAGGCCCGGCGGTCCCGACACCGTCGCTCACGGCCGGCACCGGAGAGAGCGCCCGGCCTGCGAGACCACGACGGGCGCGGCCCCGGGGTGGGGCCGCGCCCGTCGTCGGCGGAAAGGAGCGGGTCAGCCCGCGACGGTCCAGGTGTCGCGACCGTTGAGCAGCGACTGCAGGTCGGGCGCGCCGCCCGCCTTCGCCTGGTCCACCTGTGCCCGCGCGGCGTCGTCGTAGGTCGCCCGCGAGGTGTCGCGGAAGATGCCGGTGACGGTGTGGGTGAGGTCCTGGTCGGACAGCCGCGACAGCGCGAAGGCCAGCTCGTGGCTGCCCGCGTCGTGCACGACGATCCGCTCCGGGTCGACCGACGCCGCGTCGACGACCTTCAGTGCGAGCCCGTCGGCCACGACGGCGTGGCTGCCGAGGCCGTCCTCACCCGCGGGGCCGAAGCGGATCGGCTCACCGTGGGTGAGCGGGACGATCCGGTTCTCCTTGCCGTCCTTGCGCAGGACGTCGAAGCTGCCGTCGTTGAAGATCGGGCAGTCCTGCAGGATCTCCACGAGCGCGGTGCCGCGGTGTGCGGCGGCCGCACCGAGGACGGCGGTGAGGTTCTTGCGGTCGCTGTCGATCGCCCGGCCGACGAACGTGGCCTCGGCGCCGAGTGCCATCGACACCGGGTTGAACGGGTGGTCGATCGAGCCCATCGGCGTCGACTTGGTGACCTTTCCCTGCTCCGACGTCGGCGAGTACTGGCCCTTGGTGAGCCCGTAGATCCGGTTGTTGAACAGCAGGATCTTCAGGTTCACGTTGCGCCGCAACGCGTGGATCAGGTGGTTGCCGCCGATGGACAGCGCGTCGCCGTCGCCGGTGACGACCCACACCGACAGGTCGGGCCGGGTGATGGCCAGGCCCGTCGCGATGGTCGGGGCGCGGCCGTGGATCGAGTGCATCCCGTAGGTGTTGAGGTAGTACGGGAAGCGGCTGGAGCAGCCGATGCCCGACACGAAGACGGTGTTCTCGCGCTTGATGCCCAGCGTCGGCAGGAAGGACCGGACGGCGGCGAGCACGGCGTAGTCGCCGCAGCCCGGGCACCACCGGACCTCCTGGTCGGAGGTGAAGTCCTTGGCGGACTGCGGCGTCTCGGCGAGCGGCACGCCGTCGAGGCCGCCGATGCCGGGCAGCCCGAGGTCGACGAGCGCGCCCAGGGCGGGCGAGGTCTGCTGGTCGGTCATGCGTCCACTCCCTGCGGCGCGGAGCCGCGTTCACCCGACGACGGATGGCTGCCGTCGAGATAGCCGAGGAACACGTCCTGGAGCTCCTCGGCCTTGAACGGCAGGCCCGACACCTTCGTGTAGGACTGCGCGTCGACGAGGTAGCGGGCGCGCAGCAGCATGACGAGCTGGCCGAGGTTCATCTCGGGCACGAGCACCGTCCGGTAGCTGCGCAGCAGCTCGCCGAGGTTGGCCGGGAACGGGTTGAGGTTGCGCAGGTGCAGCGTCGCGACGCGGTGGCCCATGCCCCGGACGCGACGCGCGGCGGCGACGATCGGCCCGTAGGTCGACCCCCAGCCGACGACGAGGACGTCCGCGTCGCCGGACGGGTCGTCGACCTCCGCGTCGGGGACCCGGATGCCGCCGATCTTCTCGGCGCGCAGCCGGACCATCCGGTCGTGGTTGTCAGGCTCGTAGGAGATCGAGCCACGGCCGTCGGCCTTCTCCAGGCCGCCGATGCGGTGCTCGAGCCCCGCCGTGCCGGGCACCGCCCACGGGCGGGCGAGGGTGTCGGCGTCGCGCAGGTAGGGCCAGAACTCGTCGGACCCGTCGGGGGCGTTGGGTTCGGTCGCGAAGTTCGGGTCCACCGACTCCAGCGCCGACGCGTCGGGCACCTTCCACGGCTCCGACCCGTTGGCCAGCGCACCGTCGGACAGCAGGATGACCGGCGTCCGGTAGGTGACGGCGATGCGCGCGGCCTCGACCGCGGCGTCGAAACAGTCGCCCGGGCTGCGCGGCGCGATGATCGGCAGCGGCGCCTCGCCGTTGCGGCCGAACATGGCCTGCAACAGGTCGGCCTGCTCGGTCTTCGTCGGCAGACCCGTCGACGGCCCACCACGCTGCACGTCGACGATCAGCAGCGGCAGCTCCAGCGTCACCGCCAGCCCGATGGTCTCGGACTTGAGCGCGATGCCGGGGCCCGACGTCGTCGTCACCCCGAGGGAGCCGCCGAACGACGCACCCAGTGCTGCGCCGATGCCGGAGATCTCGTCCTCGGCCTGGAACGTCGTCACGCCGAAGGCCTTGTGCTTGGACAGCTCGTGGAGGATGTCCGAGGCCGGCGTGATCGGGTAGGAGCCGAGGAACACCGGCAGGCCGGTGGTCTGCCCGGCGGCCACGATCCCGTAGGCGAGCGCGGTGTTGCCGGTGATCTGGCGGTACGTGCCGGGCTGCAGCTTCGCCGGTGCCACCTCGTAGGTGACGGCGAACGACTCGGTGGTCTCGCCGTAGGCGTGCCCGGCGCGGAACGCGAGGATGTTGGCCTCGGCCAGGTCGGGGCGCTTGGCGAACTTCTCCCGCAGGAACCGTTCGGTGCCCTCGCTGGGCCGGTGGTACATCCACGACAGCAGGCCCAGGGCGAACATGTTCTTCGCGCGCTCGGCGTCCTTCTTCGACAGCCCGGTCTCCTCGAGCGCGCCCCGGGTGAGCGTCGCCATGGCGACGGGATGCACCTGGTAGGTCTCGAGCGAGCCGTCCTCGAGCGGGTCGGCCTCGTAGCCGATCTTCGTCAGGTTCCGCTTGCTGAACTCGTCGGTGTTGACGATCAGGATCCCGCCGGGCGGCAGGTCGCCGATGTTCGCCTTGAGCGCGGCCGGGTTCATCGCGACGAGCACGTCGGGCCGGTCGCCCGGGGTGACGATGTCGTAGTTCGCGAAGTGCAGCTGGAACGACGAGACACCCGGCAGGGTCCCGGCAGGTGCCCGGATCTCGGCGGGGAAGTTCGGCAACGTCGACAGGTCGTTGCCGAACGTCGCGGTCTCGGAGGTGAACCTGTCGCCGGTGAGCTGCATCCCGTCGCCGGAGTCACCGGCGAATCGGATGACCACTCGGTCGCGCGCCAGGGGCGCGGGACCGACGCCGGGATGCGAGGGATTGCCGACGTCGATGTCGCCAGTCGTCATGTCGAGGTCAGTCCTCGGGGTTCGGGGAAACCGGATGCCGTCATCGGAGGTTAGCTCGATTTTCGCCCTGGTGTCCCCCCATGGAGGGGACGTCACAGCGGACGCGCCGCGCTACCTGCTGCTGATCTTCGAGCGCAGCTCTTCGAGGCGTTTGCGGAAATCGTCCGAGTTGACGGTGACGGCCTGCGCGCGGACCTCGACCTCGGTGGCCTGGGCGTGCGTCAGATCCTTCGTGAGCCGCAGCGTGGCCTTGGTCGACGCGATGAGCGCCCGGTCGGCCGACGCCGCGCGTCCGGCCAGCTCCAGCGCCCCCGCGAGCAGCGCCTCGTCGGAGTCGTAGCGACGCCACACCAGCCCGACACGCTCCGCCTCCGCGGCGTCGAGCACGTCGCAGAACAGCGTCATCGCCGCCGCTCCCTGCGCGCCGAGCGCCCGCTGCACCATCCACGTGTAGCCGCCGCCCGGGTGCAGGCCGAGCTGGGCGAACCGGGTGTCGAAGCGCGCTTTCGGCCCGGCCAGCCGCACGTCGCAGGCCAGCGCCAGGTTCAGCCCCGCGCCGACGGCCGCGCCGTTGACCGCCGCGAGCGTCGGCAGCGGGCAGTCCGCCACGGCCAGGAAACCCGAGTACACCTCGCGCAGCACCGCGTGGTCGGCCTCGGCGAGCTCGGACAGGTCCCCGCCCGCACAGAACGCCGGAGCCTCACCCGTGACGACGATCGCACCGACGCCCTCGTCGGCCGCCGCGGCACGTACCGCGTCGCCGAGTTTGCGGGAGAGGTCCAGGTTGAGGGCGTTGCGCCGCTGCGGATTGGACAATGTCAGCACCGCGACCCGGTCGGTGATCTCGGTGCGCACCTCGGCATGGGCTTCGTCGCTCATGCCGCCATCCTGCCCCGCGGGTTACCGTCGGCCGTGCCCGAAGCGACGACCGCCACTCCCACCGCGCGCCCCGCAGCGCATCCCGACGCCCCTGTTCCGGGGCAGCACCTCGGTGAGCACCACGCGTTCTGCTTCGCGTGCGGGCACAGCGTCGACGGTCTCCGGCTCGACGTCGTCGCCGCCGACGACCTCACCCTGACCTGTGCCTTCGAGATCACCGACGCCCACCAGGGCGCCCCGGGGCTCGTGCACGGCGGCATCGTCGCGGCCGCGTTCGACGAGATGATGGGTGCGCTGCAGAGCTTCTTCCGCGAGCCCGCCGTCACCGCGTCGCTGACGACGCAGTACCGCAAGCCCATTCCCGTCGGCGCCACGCTGCACATGCGCGCCCGCGTCGACTCCCGCGAGGGGCGCAAGCTGTGGACGTCCGTGGAGGGCCGGCTCGACACCCCCGACGGTCCGGTCGCCGCCGACGGCACCGCGCTGTTCGTCTTCGTCCCCGGCGAGCACTTCGAGGCCGGCCGTCGCAAGGAGGTCGCCGCGGCCCGCCCGGTGCGTGAGGTGGGTCCCTGATCGTCGCGGAACGCCGGGCGCGCCCCGGCCGTTCACCCTCCGGGGGGACACGGTGACCCCATCGGAAGGACGGAACTCCCGTGCACAGGCACCTGAACGGGCTGAAGACCGCGCTGCTGCTCGGCGCGATGAGCGCGATCGTCGTGCTCGTCGGATCGCTGTTCGGCCGCACCGGTCTCGTCGTCGCCGTGCTCGTCGCCCTCGGGATGAACGCCTACGCCTGGTTCAACTCGGCGACACTGTCGTTGCGCGCCATGCACGCCCGGCCCGTCACCGAGCCCGAGGCGCCCGCGATGTACCGGATCGTGCGGGAGCTCAGCCGCGCCGCCCGCCAGCCGATGCCGCAGCTCTACATCAGCCCCACCAGCGCCCCCAACGCCTTCGCGACGGGGCGCAGCCCCCGGCACGCCGCCGTCTGCGCGACGACGGGGCTGCTGGAGCTGCTCGACGAACGCGAGCTGCGCGCGGTGCTCGGCCACGAGCTGTCCCACGTCTACAACCGCGACATCCTCATCTCCTGCGTCGCCGGCGCGCTGGCGTCGATGGTGAGCTTCCTGGCCAACATGGCGATGTTCGCCGGTGTCTTCGGCGGCGGCGACGAGGACCGCCCAGGCTTCTTGACGACGATCCTGCTGGCCCTGCTCGGGCCGGTCGCCGCGGCCGTCGTGCAGCTGGCGGTCAGCCGCAGCCGCGAGTACCAGGCCGACGCCTCGGGTGCCGAGCTCACCGGCGACCCGCTCGCCCTGGCCTCGGCGTTGCGCAAGCTGCAGCGCGGCACGCAGCTGGCGCCGCTGCCGCCCGACCCGCAGCTGGTCTCGCAGTCGCACCTGATGATCGCCAGCCCCTTCCGCGCCGGTGAGCAGATGGCCCGGATGTTCTCGACGCACCCGCCGATCGAGGAGCGCATCAGGCGCCTCGAGGGGATGGCCCGCCGGAGCTGAGCCTTCACGAACCGGGCGCAACCCCACTGCTGTCGACGGGCGCCCCGGCAACGGTGAGGTTGCGGCCCCCTCTTCGCGCGCAACCCCACTGCTGTCGACGAGCCGGATCACGACCGTGAGGTTGCGGCCGGTTCTCAGCCGGTCGTGAGCGGGACCGTCCCCTCCAGCCAGGCCTGCCACGCTCCCGTCAGGGCCTCGACGTCAGGGGCCGGGTCGCCGTAGAAGTAGTGGTACGCGCTGACCCCGCAGCCCGACTCACCCTCCGCCCCGATCCGGTGCAGCCCGCGCGCCGACCGCACGCCCAGGAACTCGTCGGTGACGACGTCCACGACCCCGGTGACCGGCACGATCCCGCTCGGGCGCAGGGTGATCGTGTCGCCGACGGCCGGGGGCCCGTCGAGGCCGAGCGACTTGTGGAGGACGGGCCACAGTGTCGACGCGCCGCCCTCCGCCCACGCCATCGTCACCACGTTGGCGACGGGCAGGCCCGCGAAGTGCGCGAAGTACTGCTGCAGGTTGAGCAGGAACAAGCCCCAGCCGGCGTCGTAGCTGCCGTACTCGTCGTCCCACTCGGCGCCGTCGAGGAACCCGCTCTGCACGAACCGCAGCACGGCGCCGCCGCCGTCGCGGGCCTCGACGAGGAACTCGAACGCGTAGTCGGGCTTGCCCGCCTCGGGCGGGGTCAGGGCGCCGGAGGCGAAGCGGCGCACCGGGTCCCAGGCGGTGACGCGGCCGGTGTCGGCGAACCCGCCGCCGAAGTCGGCCGACATCGTGCCGCCCTCGCGTTCCTCGACACGGTGCGGGACGAACCAGGTCGCGATGCCGGGGCCGGTGGCGATGGCGTCCCACACCTGCTCCGGGGTGGCGTCGAGCTGGATCTCCTTGCGCAGCTCACGGTCTGGCATCGGGGGGCTCCTCCTGGGCGGGCGGGACGGGGTGGACGGCCAGCACGACGCGGTGCAGGCGGCCGGCGGAGTCGTCGTGGTAGCGGGCGACGAGTGCGGTGACGGCCTCGGCCAGCTCGCCCGCGAACGCGGCGCGGTCGGCGGCCGAGGCGAAGCGGACCTCGCCGTCGACGGTGAAGGTGGCGACCCGCTTGCCCTCGGCCGCAGCACCCGAGAGCAGGGCGCCGACCTCTCGCACGACCCGGGCCGCGACGGCGAGGAGCCAGCGCGCGGAGAGCCGGTCGGGTTCGCGGGACGGGTCGGGCGCGAGTGCCGGCAGCGTCGTCGGGGCGATGACGTAGCCCGCCGCGGTGGCCCGCAGGACGCGCTCGGTCATGTTGCCCCGGCGCCGCTCCTCGACGAGCTCGACGAGCCCGTGCTGCTCCAGCGCCCGCAGGTGGTAGTTGACCTTCTGCCTGGTCAGGCCCATCTTCGCGGCCAGCGTCGTCGCCGAGCCGGGCTCGCTCAGCTCCGCGAGCAGCCGGGCCCGGACGGGGTCGAGGGCGACCTCCGCGGCGGCGGGGTCGTCGATGACGGCGACGTCGTGCACACGACGACCGTCCCACCGACAAGAAAAGTTGTCAAGGCGGCGGCGGAGTTGCACGAACGGCACAGTCACGCAGTTCAGTTGCAGCACTGTGCCGTTCGTGCGCGAGGGATGCCGCCCCCGCGCCGCCCCCGCGCCGCCCCGGTTCTGCACGAACGGCACAGTCGCGCCATTGAGTTGCGCCACTGTGCCGTTCGTTCGGGATGGGCGTGGCGGCGGCCTCAGCCCTTCACGTAGGCCAGCTTCTCCGCGACCAGGCCGTCCCTCCCGGACCGTGAAGACGTCCACGCCGCGGACGCGCCCGTCGGCCCACTCGTACCGCCAGCGCGCCACCACCCGGTCGCCCGCCGCGAACACCTCCTCCGTCGTGAACGTGCCGGGGGAGGCGAAGAGCTTCTCCCACGCGGCGCGGACGGCGTCCTGCCCGACGTGACGGACGCCGTCGGGAGGGCCGGTGTCCTCGAAGACGCAGTCGTCGGTCATGGCGGCCATGACGGCGTCGACGTCGCGGCGGCCGAAGGCGTCGTCGAACCGCGCGACCGCGTCCAGCGCAGGGCTCATGGTGTCCTCCCGAACATGGCCAGCAGCCGGTCCTGGGCGCTCGCGTCCGCGGCGACCGGCGTCTCGGGGCCGATGACGTCGATCTCCCGGTACAGCTTCTGCGTCGGCCCGAACCAGGCCAGCAGGGCGTCGACGGCGTCCGGGTCGAGTTTCTCGTCCTCACCCATGGCGCGCGCCAAGTCCCAGGCGTGCACGAGGTGGTCGGCGGCCAGCTGCGTGAGGTACTCGCGGGCGGGGCGGTCGCCGAACGACAGGTGCACCACCTGCTCGGGGTCGACGGCCTCGACCGCGGCCAGGGCGGTGGCGGCGGCCTCGTCGAAGGTCGCGACCGGGTCGGCGCCCAGCAGGTCGCCGTCGAAGCGGTCGCCGACGTCGGCGATCGTCGCGCCGCCCAGCAGCTCCGGGGTCCAGCGCTCCTCGTTGACCAGGTGGTTGACCAGGGCGCGGACGTCCCACTCGGGGCACGGCGTCGCCGCGTCCCAGCGGCCCTCCGCGAGGTGGACCCGGGCCCCGAAGTCGGCGCTCGCCCGTCGGTAGATCTCCGCTGCCTGCATGTCAGTCACCTCGCGCGTAGTCGGATGCTCCCCACCAGTCGACCACCACGACGGGGTCGTCGCCCACCACCCACGCGTCGTGTCCGGACGGGAGCGCGGTGACCTGGCCGGGGACGGCGTCGAACTCGGTGCCGTCGGCCGTGCGGACCCGCAGCGTCCCGCTGACGTGGTACTGGAAGTGGGGGGCCTCGCACAGGTCGGTGCCGGCGATCGGCCGGACGTCGTCGGACCAGCGCCAACCGGGCTGCAGCGTGAGCCGGCCGATGTCGGCGCCCGCGACCCGCAGGAGGTCGAGCCGGCCGTGGGGGAACTCGCGGCTCTCGGTGGGGCTGGCGAAGTCCTGCTGCTCGTAGTCCATGACGTCCTCCGTCTCGTCGGGCCGCAAGGCTCGCGTGCCGACCTTGCAACCGGATGGCGGCTGATGGCGGACGCGTGGCGCGAGGACCATGTCGGCGGTGACCGGCGTCCGGTTCCAGCTGCTCGGGCGCTTCCAGGTGCGTCGCGACGGCGAGGAGGTGCCGCCCGCGGCGTTCGGCGGGCGGAAGGTCCGCACGATGCTGCGGGTCCTCGCGGTGCACGACGGCGACCTCGTCCCCCATGACGTGCTCGCCGACGCGGTGTGGCCGCAACGCCTGCCCGCGGACCCGGCGGGCAACCTCGGGGTCCTGGTCAACCGGGCGCGGCGGGCGCTCGGCGACCCGGCCGTCGTCGTCACGGGCAGTGGCGGGTACGCGCTGGGGGAGTGCGACGTCGACGTCACCGAGTTCGTCGCCCACCTCGCCGCCGCCCGCTTCGACGCCGCGCTCGCGCTGTGGGGCGAGCCGCTGCCCGAGGACGCCTACGCGGACTGGGCGTCGGTGCCGCGGGACCGGCTGCGCCGCGCCCACGTCGAGGCCTGCGAGGGCGCGGCGCGGGCGGCGCTGGCCGGCGGGGCGCCGGCCGACGCGGCCCGCACCGCGGCGGAGGCGGTCGCGGCCGATCCGTTGCGCGAGTCGTCGACGCTGCTGTTGGCCGAGGCGCTCGCCGCCTGCGGCGACCGGGCCGGTGCGGTGTCGCGGCTCGACGAGCTGTGCCGCGCCCTCGCCACCGAGCTCGGGGTGGCGGCGTCGGACGAGGTCGTCGACCTGCGGGACCGGTTGGCGCGCAAGCACGTCGGGGTCCCGGCGCCGCGGGCGCGGCCCGCAGCGGTCAGGACACCGGCCGCCGGGTTGGCGTTCGTCGGTCGCGACGACGAGCTCGGTCGGCTGCGCGCCGCCGTCGACGCGGGACGGGTCGTCGGGCTGGCCGGTGCGGCGGGGGCGGGGAAGTCCCGGCTGCTCGCGGAGCTGGGACGGTCGCTGGACGTGCCCGTCGTCGCCGCACAGGCCTACCTCGCCGAACGCGACGAGGCGTGGGGGCTCGCCCGGTCGCTGCTGCGCGAGGCGCTGGCGCTCGACGCGGGCATCGCCGACTCCCTGCCCGCGCGCACGCGAGGCGCGCTCGCGTCCGTGCTCCCCGAGATCGACTGTGCCCCCGGCGCCCCCTCCGTGCTCGACGGTGAGAGCCGCCGCGCACTGATCCTGGCCGGGGGCCTGCACGTCCTGGAGGCGGCCGGTGCGCCGCTGATCGTCGACGACCTGCAGTGGGCCGACCCCAGCAGCCTCGCCCTCCTCGGCTCGGCGCTGGCCCGGGTGCGGACGCTCTCGGCCGTGCTGGCGTTCCGGCCCGCCGAGACCGGCGCCGACGTCCTCGACGCGCTGCGTCAGGCCCGTGGCCTGCCGACCCTCACCCTGCAGCCCCTCGCGTCCGCGGCGCTCGGCGGGCTCGTCGACGATCCCGCGCTCCTCGACGCCCTCGCCGCCGGCACCGACCGCACGCCGTTCGCCGTGGGGGAGGTGCTGCGCGGGCTCGCCGCCACCGGAGCCGTCGTCCCCACGCACGGACGCTGGCGGGTCGCGACACCCGACGCCGCCGACCGGGCCCGCAAGCTCGGCCGGGCCGGGCAGCGCCGGGGCATCGCGCGCCGGGCCGCGCGGCACCGCGGGAGCGCCGCCGACCTGCTCGCCCTCGTCGCGCTCGCCCGGCGCGAGCTGCCCGCGCGGGTCGTCGCGTCGGCGGCCGGGACCGACGCCCGCGACGTCCTCGACACGCTCGCCGCCCTCGCCGCCGACGGCCTGCTCCGCCTGGGCGACACCGGCTGGACCACCGCCCACGACCTCGTCGCCGAGACGGTCGCCGACGGCCTCGACCGCGCCGAACGCGGCCGGCTGCACGCGCTGCTCGCCCGCGCCCTCACCGGCGACGGCGCCGACCCGGCCGAGGTCGCCCGCCACCACCGCGACGCCGGTGACTCCCGCGCCGCCGCGGAGGCGTTCGGCCGCGCCGCCACGGCCGCGCTCGACGCGCACGCCACCCGCGAGGCCGCCGCCCTCGCCGACGCCGGCCTGGACCTGCGGCCGGGCCCCGACGTCGCCGCGGTCCTGCTCGAGGCCCGCGGGGCCGCGCGCGTCGTCCACGGCGACATCGACGGTGCCGCCGCCGACCTGCGCGCCGCGCTCACCGGCCCCGGTCCCGACCGTTCCCGGCGACGGTCCCGGCTCGCGATGCTGTCGTCCGGTGCGCGGGACCCGCAGGCCGCCGCGGACCTCGCCGAACTGGCCCTCGTCGAGGCGGGCGACGATCCCGCGGCCCGCGCGCTCGCCCTGGAGACCGCAGCCGTCCTCGACGTGAACCTCGGCCTCACCGCCCGCGCCGCCGACCGGGCCGAGGAGGCCCTCGCCCTGTACAAGCGCCTCGGCGACGCGCAGGGCGTCGCGCGCATCCTCGACGGGCGGGCGATGGCGGTGTTCCTCGACGGCCGCATCACCGAGGGCGTCGCCCTGTTCGGACGGGTCGCCGACCTGTTCGCCGGGTCGGGCGACCTGCTGCGCGTCGTCACCCCACGATCGACCCGCGGGCACGGCCTCGTGTTCCTCGGGCGGGCCGACGAGGGCCTCGACGACACCGACGCCGCGCTGCGCCTCGCCCGCGACCTGGACTCGCCCGAGGGGGTCGCCTATGCGTGCTGGCACCGCTCCGAGGCGCTGTCGGCGCTGGGGCGCACCGACGAGGCCGAGACCACCGCACAGGAGGCCCTCGACGTCGCCCGCTCCCTCGGGCACCGCGGCTGGACCGCGACCGCGCACCGCGCCCTCGGCATCGCCCTGCAGACCCGCGGCGACCTCGACGGTGCCGCGGCCGAGTTCACCGAGTCGGCGCTCGTCGCGGGGGACTCGCTGACGCTGTTCGCGTCCTGGGCGGCCGCGCGGCTCGCGCAGGTCGCGCTCGCCCAGGGCCGCGACGCCACCGCGCACATCGCACGGGCGAGATCGATGGGGCCGCCGCTCGGGCACCGGGAGATCCCGTGACGCCCCGCGTCTCTTCGACCGGGGAGTTGCTCCGAGCGTTGCTCCGGGCGGAAAACGTCGGTGCGGTGCGCCATGCTGACCGCGTGTCCCCGGAGACGACCACGACCAGCGAGTACGGCATCGTCGGGGTGCGCGACGTCGACTTCACCCTCGACCGGATCGCCCCCGCGGCCGACCTGGCGCACCTCGTCGAACGGCACTGGCTCGTCTCCTGGGAGCTGCCCCCCGGCCGCACCGCCTCGGTCACGCTGCTCGGGCACCCCTGCGTCAACCTGGTGCTCGACCGCGGCGTGCTCAGCGTCGCCGGGATCGGGTCGGGCCGCTTCACCTACGTCTACGAGGGCGTCGGCCGGGTGTTCGGCACCAAGTTCCGCCCCGGCGCGTTCCAGCCGTTCCTCGGCTCCCCGGTCTCCGGGCTCACCGACTCCGGGATGCTCGCCGAACAGCTGTGGGGCCCGCCCGCCGCCGCGCTCGCCGCGTCGATGACCGGGCCGGTCGAGGAGCTGATCACGCAGGTCGAGGGCTTCCTGCGGGCCCGGCTGCCCGAACCCGATCCGCACGTCCAGCTCGTCGGGCGCATCGTCGCCGACCTCCTGCACGACCGCACGATCACCCGTGTCGACGACGTCGTGTCCCGCTTCGACATCCCGCCACGCCGGTTGCAACGGCTGTTCTCCCGCTACGTCGGCGTCAGCCCGAAATGGGTGCTGCGCCGCTACCGGCTCCACGAGGCCGCGGCCCGGCTCGCCGAGGAGCACGACCGGCCGTGGGCCGAGGTCGCCGCCGAGCTCGGCTACTTCGACCAGCCGCACTTCACCCGCGACTTCACCGCGGCCATCGGGATGACGCCGGTCGCCTACGCGCGGGCCTGCCGCCGTAACGAGGCCGCCCTGTCCACGTAGGAACGCGTTGCAGCTGGTGGGGCCGCTCGGGGTAGCGGATGCCGCCGGACGGCCCACGACCTGTGGCTTCGAGTTGACGCGCGCCCTCACCGCCTCGACGCTGCGACCATGTGCCGTCCGCTCCCACGGTCACGGCGCCGCCACTCGACCCGGGTGGCGGCGCGCGGCCGGGACGCCCGGTGACCCTCACGGTCTGGCTCGCCGTCGCCGCCGTGTGCGTCGTCGCCGGCATCGTGCTGCTCGTGCTCGACCGGCGCCGGCGCCGCCCCGATCCGCCTGCGCCACCCCCGGACCGCGACGACGAGCAGAACCCCGAACCCGGCTCGCTGTTTCGGCCCAACACCCCGCCCTGACGTCAGGGCAGCGACCCTGCCGCCACGACCGGCGTGCGCCCACCAGGTGCGACAGCGCGTGGGGCGGCGCACGCGTCGTCGGAACCGGGGTGGCGGACGTCGCCGCCGGTGCGCAGCGTCCCGAGCGACGCCGGGCAGTCCTGGTCGTCGGGCCGCGCCACCACCACCTGCGTCGACGGCTGACGACCCTGCCCCGGGACGTGCTGGGCCGAGTGCGAGTGCGAGTGCCGGATGTGGGTGACCATGTGCCCGAACGCCACCGCCTCGTTCGCGACGTACATCGTGATGCACGTCGCCACCACCAGGACCGCCGTGCGGGCGGCGATCCAGCGGGTCGTCGTGCGGGTCATGTCGTCCTCCTCGGGCCGTGCTTCGTACGGCACCAAGGTTCGCGCTCACGACGGCCGAAATCGCTGGTGAAACCCCCCGAACAGGCCGGGCGGGGAGCCCGACTCCCAGGGTGGTGCCAGCCCCACCCCCCGGGTTTCCCCGGGACCCGCACACCCCGGACGACCGAGCCGGCCCCACCCCGTGAGCGGCGGGTCCGGCCCGGCCTATTCGGTGCCGACCGCGATGCCGAACACGACCAGCAGCGTTGCGACGCTGAGGTTGATCAGTGGGTAGCCGGCCAGGATCGCGACGAACTCCCGGATGGTGGCGCTCGGCCAGTAATAGCTGGCCGTCGGTGAGCCGAGCACCTGCCCGTCGAGTCCTGCCCGCCGGGCGGCGAGCGCCGCCCTGAAGGCGTGGAAGTTGTTGGTGACGATCACGCACCGTGCCGTCGGGTCCCGTTCGACGATCAGCGCCTTGCTGAAGCGCAGGTTTTCGTCGGTGGTGCGCGAGCGGTCCTCACACAGGACGCGGTCGGGCGGGATCGCGTGGGCGAGAAGGTAGTCGGCCATCGCGTGGGACTCGGGGACGGGCTCGTCGGGTCCCTGCCCGCCCGAGACCACGAAGAACGGTGATCGGCCGGCCGAGTGCTCCTCGTGCCACACCGACAGGGCGCGGTCGAGGCGCGCGGCGAGCAGCGGAGGGACCTTGCCCCGGATCAGTCCTGATCCCAGGACGATGATGAAGCCGACCCCCGGGCGGGCGGCGAGTCGTCCGTAGACGACCGCGTAGGCGAGGTAGCTGCAGAACAGGAACGCGATGTAGCCGGCGACCAGCAGCGACACGATCGCCAGGGTGGCGGTGAGGCGGTCCTGCCGGTACTGGGCGAGCACCAGCAGGGCGAGAATCAGCAGGCACCCTGCTCCGGCGAGCAGGGAGAGCAGGTTCGCCGGCCGACGGCCCTCTCGTCGCAGCATCGTCACGCCGTTGGCCAGCAGGAACCCCGCCAGCACCAGAACGGTCAGTGCCGGGAGCGCGAGGAGCGCGAACACGAACCGGTCGAACATCGCGGGATCCAGCCGCGAGGCCTCGCCCAACACTCCGAGCCCGAGGCAGCCGACCGCGAGCCCGAGCCGGACCGCGTTGCGGAACCGGCGCGGGTCGCGAAGGAGCGCGGCGACGAAGGCGATCCCGAACAGCCCACCCACGATGTAGAAGATCCACACGCGGGCGAGCCTGCCGCATCACCACGCCCGGCAGGTCCGACTCGCCGACGCACCCCCGGGTGAGTCGAGCCTGCCGGCCGGGCCGTCGGCTGCCTGCGCGGGGGCACGGCCCGTCCACGACGGGAGCACCCGGCTGCGTGCCGCGGTGATCGGAATGTCGGCAGACCGCGGCACCTGCACCCGGCCCTCGCCCCGGCGGGGGTCGGAGTGAGGTCTTCCCGGCACCGGGAAGAAGCCCCGGCGCTCCGAGGCAGGTCGGAGCGCCCGGGCCGCGTCGATCTACCGGTAGTTGGTGAACTGCAACGCGATACCGAAGTCCTTGCCCTTCAGCAGCGCGATGACAGCCTGCAGGTCGTCCTTCTTCTTGCCCGAGACACGCAGCTGGTCACCCTGGATCTGCGCCTGGACACCCTTGAACTTCTCGTCGCGGATGGCCTTGCTGATCTCCTTGGCCTTGTCCGACTCGATCCCCTGCAGGATCTTGCCGCTGACCTTGTAGACCTTCCCCGAGACCGCAGGCTCCCCGACCTCGAACGCCTTCAACGAGATGTTGCGCTTGATCAACTTCTCCTTGAAGACCTCGACCGCGGCCGTGGCCCGCTCCTCGGTCTCCGACTCGATCGTGATCGCCTCCTCGCCGGACCAGGAGATCCCGGTGCCGGTGCCGCGGAAGTCGAACCGCTGCGAGAGCTCCTTCGCGGCCTGGTTGAGCGCGTTGTCGACCTCCTGCCGGTCGACCTTGCTCACCACGTCGAACGACGGGTCGGCCATGGGCACCTCCTCGTGACAGGCCCCCTGTGCGGGACCCGATCTCGTGCTGTCGTATTCTTCTGCCCGCGCCCAGCGCACCCCGGCAGGTTGCCCGAGTGGCCAAAGGGAGCGGACTGTAAATCCGTCGGCTTAGCCTACGAAGGTTCGAATCCTTCACCTGCCACACCCTGTGGGAACGGCCCCTGAACTGCGGAAACGCGGTTCAGGGGCCGTTTTCATGTGCTCCGGCGCGCGTCCTCGCCATCACGACGACCTGACGGAGCCGCCTCAGGACCGGAGCGCTCGGTCCATCTCTGGGAGGCGATCGAGTTCGACACCAGGGTCCGGCGAACCATGATCATCGGACCCTCGTGTCGAACCGGCTGCATGGAAGTCGATCTCGGCGAGGGGGGACTCAGGTCGGCCCGGGGGGCCCTCGGGGCGGTCACGATCCGCAGGTAACGGATCGGGAGCGGCCGGCGACCCCATCGGCGGCGACCCGTGGTGAAGGAGAACCTGCAGGTGGAGGACGTCGACGTCGGTAGCGCCCTGGACAGCCTCCTCGCCATCGCCGTGGTCGCGGCGCTGGCACCGCTGCTGCTGGGGCTGGTGCCGAGGCTGCGGGTCCCGCAGGTCGTGTTGTTGCTGGCGGGCGGGATCGTGATCGGCCCGCAGGTGCTGGGGCTGGCGAGCCCGGTGTCGGTGCAGGCGCTGGCCGATCTGGGGCTGGGCTTCGTGTTCCTGCTGGCCGGCTACGAGATCGACCAGCGGCTCTACCGTCAGGACGCGGGGCGTCGGGCGCTGCTGGCGTGGTTCGTGGCGTTGGCGTTGGGGCTGGGTGTCACGGGGATCCTGGCGGCGACGGGGTTCGTGGACGCGTTCGTGGCGGTCGCGCTGGCGTTGACGACGACGGCGCTGGGCACGCTCGTCCCGGTGCTGCGGGAGAACGGGATGCTGCGGGGCCGCCTGGGCGGGCACCTGTTGGCGAACGGCGCGATGGGGGAGTTGTTGCCGATCCTCGCGATCGCGGTGTTCCTCGGCATTTCGAGCCGGTTCGTGGCGCTGGCGTCGTTGGGGGCGGTGGTGGTGCTGGCGGTGTTGCTCAGCCTGGCGGCGCGGACGATGCGGCCGGGTGGGCGGATGGCCGGGATCCTGCGGGACCACCAGCACGAGACGAGCCAGATCACGTTGCGGCTCACCGTGTTGTTGTTGGTGCTGCTGCTGGCGGTGACGGAGCGGTTCCATCTGGACGCGGTGCTGGGCGCGTTCGTCGCCGGGATGGTGCTGCGGCGCTGGGCGGGCCGCAGTGCGCCGGCGTTGGAGGAGAAGCTGGACGTCGCCGGGCACGGGTTCCTGATCCCGATCTTCTTCGTGTACTCGGGGATGACGATCGACCTGCACGCGATCGCGTCGGCGCCGGTGCGGGTGTTCGTGTTCTTCGGGCTGATGCTGCTGGTGCGGGGCATGCCGGCGCTGCTGATCTATCTGGGTGTGCTCGCGGCGCGGGAGCGGGTGCAGACGATGCTGGTGTCGGCGACGGCGTTGCCGCTGGTGGTGGCGTTGACGACGATCGGGTTGCGCAACGGGACGATGCTGCCGGAGAACGCGGCGGCGCTCGTCGGGGCCGCGGTGTTGACGGTGCTGGTGTTCCCGACGCTGGCGGTGATGCTGAACCGGCCGGCTCCGGAGGGCACCACGCCGGACGCGTCCCCGAGGCATCCGGCTGTCTGACCGTGTGTCAGGACGAGGGGGGCGAGATGTGCTCGCGGGTGTGTCTCGGCGGCCGGTGTTCCTCCACGGCCCGGGCCCCGGCCTCGTCGCCGTCGGCGCGCAGTCCGGTGATCACCCCGTCGACGTCGGCGGCCGGGCGGTTCTGGCTGAGTTTCAGCTTGGCGTCGACGCGTTCGATCCGCAGCTCGATCCCGACGATCGCCCGCAGCTGCCCGGCGACGAACTTCTCCGGCGCGTCGTCGACCGACCAGGCGGGGTCGCGGCCGGCCTCGTGCATGTCGGTCAGGCGGCGCACGACGTCGTCGACCCAGGCGGCGTCGTCGTGCACCGTGACCGTGCCGTGGACGTGCGCGGTCACGTAGTTCCACGTCGGGACGACGCGTCCGTGCTCGGCCTTCGACGCGTACCAGCCCGGGCTGACGTAGGAGTCGGGCCCGCGGACGATCACCAGGCCGGGCTGCCCGTCGGCGCGTGTCCAGTGGTCGTTGTTGCGGGCGACGTGGCCGAGGAGGGCGCCGCGGTCGGGGTCGTGCACCCACGGCAGCAGCGTCGCCTCCAGCCCGGCGGGGCCGGCCGTGACCAGCTCCGCCGCGCCGGGCCGGTCGAGCAGCGCGCGGACGTCGGCGTCGTCGGGGGCGAAGTGCGCGGGTACGTACATGCCCCCAGTATCGGCGGTCAGTCCGCCAGTTCGAACGCGAGTTCGGTGACCCACGCGTCGATGGGGACCTCGGCGGGGTGGGTGTGGAACAGTTCGAGCCGGCAGCTCCAGCGTCCGTCGTGGGTGCGGTCGACGGTCAGGCCTTGCTCGTCGGCCCAGGCCTGGAGTTCCGTGGTGGCCTGCACGAGCTCGTCGGGGTGGCCGCGGTGGGTGAGCCCGGCGTAGCGGCCCGCGGGTAGCACACCGACGTCGACGTTCTCGTCGCCCTCGACCGGTTCCGCGACCGGTACACCGGCCTCGACCAGGAGTTTCCCGTCCGTGTCGACGGTGAGGTAGCGCAGGAACGGCGCACCGGCGGGGGTGATGCCGCGGCCGGCGAGCCACCCGAGGAGTTCGGGGATGCGGTCGGCGATCTCGCCGATCGTGGTCGTGGTGACCTCGCGGGTCGTGAAGATGTACGGCTGCGCCGGCCGCTGCGTGACGTGCGGAGCTGCGATGTAGGTGATGCCCATGTCGTACCGACCGCCGCGGCGCCCGGAACTCATCTGTGCGGGCGACCGTCGTGAAGGACCGTCGGCTCAGCGGGGCTGGCCGGGGACGAGCCGGGGGACGAGCCGGGGGACGAGCCGGACGTAGGCCACCATTGCGAGCACCTCGGCGAGCGTCTGCGTGACGACGACCGCCGCCGCGGTCCCGGCGCCGGCCGGTAGCGCGAGCGCGAGCGGGAGCACGACGAGCGAGTTGCGGGTCGCGCCGCTGAACACGACGGCCCGCTGCTCGGGGACGTCGAGGCGCAGCAGCCGGGCCACGCCGAACCCGAGGAACGGCATGATCACGAGGAACGCGACGTGGACCGGCACGGCGAGCAGCACCGTCGGGGCGCCGCCGAGCGTCGGCACCTGGGAGGCGACGACGACCAGCAACGTCGCCACCATCAACGGGACCATCAGGGCCGTCGCGCCGGTGGCCACGATCTCGCCCGACCGCGCCCGCCCGGCCCACGCCTGCACCAGCCACGCCAGGACGAGCGGGACGACGATCAGCGCGAGGAACGCCTCGAGCAGCGGCCCGAGGGCGTCGCCGCGGATGTCCGGGCCGCCCAGCAGCGGCAGGTACACCGGCAGCAGGAGCAGCTGGGCGATCAGCAGCAGCGGGGTCGCGGCGAGCAGCCGGTCGGCGGCGGCCCCGGCGAGGCGGCTGAACACGACGACGTAGTCGACGCACGGTGCCAGCAGCACGAGCAGCACCCCGGCCCGGATCGCGTCGTCGGCGGGCAGGAAGACGGCGAGCCCCGCGACCACCGGCGGGACGACGACGAAGTTCACCACCAGCACCGCGCCCAGGAACCGCCCCGCCCGCAACGACCCGGCCAGCTCCCGGGCCGGGACCTGCAGGAACGTCGCGAACAGCAGCGCGCCCAGCACCGGGTTGACCGCCGTCGACAAGCCCGGTCCGGCGGCCGGGGCGAGCAACCCGACCACGGCGCCCACCACGATCGCGCCCACGAACAGCGGGACCTGCCGACGTTCCAGCGCCTCCGCGGCCCCCGTCAGGCGGGGCAGGGGAGGGGGCGCTGCGGGGTCGTGCACGCCATCAGGCTCTCGCACGCCCGGCCCGCGCGGCCGGCTCCTCGGTGCGCAGCGTCATCGCGTGGCCCTCTTCTCGACGGCGTCGAGCACCTCGGTGTGGCCGGCCGACACCGAGATGGCGAGCAGTGCCTCGTCGCCGGTGACCGTCACGTCGAAGGTGGAGAAGGAGCAGCAGTCCGACTCGCGCGCCGCCAGGTGCCGGGCCGCGCCGGCGTCGCCCGAGGGAAGCGGCACCAGCAGCCGGGTCGGGCTCTCGCGACGTGGGGGCTCGACCGCCCGCGCGAACAGCACGTCGAACTCGGCCTCGCGCAACGGCCGTTCGGCGGTCGGCAACGTGCACGAATCCGGTGCCCAGCCCATCGGGTGACCTCCCTGTCGTACGGCTGCCCACCACGGTAGGCCCGTGCCCGGGTACGGGATGCGACGGTGCGCCGGGACCGTGACCGTGACGGATGTCGTGGCCGCGACGCGACCGTCGGCACGGACCGCGGCGTCGCAGCGGGGTGACGATCGTCGGGACGACAAGGAGACGACGATGGACACCTCGGGCCAGGGCGCCTTCAGCGGGATCGCGTACGCGGTGATGCTGCTCGCGACGCTCGCCGCGATGCGACCCGCCCTCGGCAACCCGGTCGCGTGGCTGCGCAGGCCCCGTGCCGCCGCCGTCGGGCTGTGGCTCGTCGTCGCCGTCCCGTCGCTGGTCGAGCTGGTGTGGCACCCGATCTACGACGCCCTCTCCCGCCGACCCGACCTGATCCGGGACGGCCAGGTGTGGCGGCTGCTGACGTCGGTGACGGTCCAGGACGGTGGCCTGTCCGGGACGGTCTCCAACCTCGTGTGGCTCGCGGTCCTCGCGCCGCTCGCCGTGCACGTCTGGGGCCCGCGGCGGGCGACCGGCCTGTTCGTGTTCGGCGTCGTGGCCTTCAATGTGATGACGACGTGGGTCTTCCCCTCGCCGGGCGGCGGCAACTCCGCGGCCATGTTCTTCCTGATGGCGACGACCACCGCGCTGCTCGTGCTGCGCCGCCGGCACCCGCTGCCGGTCGCTGTCGCGGCGCTGGTCGCGGTGATCGGGGTGGTGCTGGTCGTTCGCGACGACGCCCACGGGCTCGTGATGCTCGGGGGTCTCGTGGCCGGCGGGATCGTCGCGGTGCTGTGGCCGCCGAGCCAGGTCCCCGACGCCCGCTCCGCCGCCCGCCTCGCGCCGGCGTTGGCCGGCGGGACGGCCGCGACGCCGGCGCCGTAGAACTCGACGAGACCTCGGCGCCCCGGCGGGTCAGAACCCCGCGCGCAACCTCACCGTCGTCCTGATCGCGGATCGCGACCGTGAGGTTGCGCGCGGGTGTGTGGGCCGCGACCCGTCGCCGACGCGCGCACCCGGCTGCTCGTCGAAGACGCGCGCACCTGGCTGCTCGTCGAATAGGTTCCCGGGTGTGGACGGGTTCGAGCTCGCCCAGGTGAATGTCGCCCGGCTGCGCGCGCCGCTCGACGACCCCGCCATGCGCGGCTTCGTCGACGCCCTGGAGCCCGTGCACCGGCTCGCCGAGGCGTCGACGGGATTCGTCTGGCGGCTCGCGACCGACGGCGGCCACGGCGTCTGCGTCGTCGACGACGCCGACGGCCCCGCCTTCTGCAACGTCTCGGTCTGGCGGGACCACCCGACGTTGCACGCGTTCGTCTACCGCGGCGACCACGGCCGGCTCGTGCGGGCGCGGGCGCGCTGGTTCGTCGCGACGCGGCAGCCGTCGACCGCGTTGTGGTGGGTCCGCGCCGGGACCCGCCCGACGGTCGGCGACGCGCTGCGCCGTCTGCAGCACCTGCGCGACCACGGCCCGGAACCGCGGGCGTTCGGCGTCCGTCGCCGGTTCACCCCGGACGGTCGGCCGGAGCATCGCTGAGCAGGCCGCGGACCGCGGTGCCGCCGACCTCGTCGTCGGCCTCGATGGTGGCGACGAAGCCGTTGCGGGCGAACCACTCCCGCAGTGTCGGGGCCTGCCGCGTGCTCGTCTCGAGGAGCAGCACGCCGCCCGGGGCCAGCCATTCCGGCGCTCCGGTGACGACCCGGCGGGCGACGTCGAGACCGTCGGCGCCGCCGTCGAGCGCGGCCGGTGGCTCGTGCAGCCGGGCCTCGGGCGGCATCGTCGCGACGGCATCGGTCGGGACGTAGGGCGCGTTGGCGACGACGACGTCCACCCGCCCGCGAAGGTCGGCCGGGAGCGCGGTGTAGAGGTCGCCCAGGTGCACGTGCGTCGGCGGCAGGTTGCGCCGCGCGCACGCGACGGCGGCAGGGTCCACGTCCGCGGCGTGCACCTGGGCGGCGTTCGCTTCGGCGATGACCGCCATCGCGACAGCCCCTGCACCGCAACACATGTCGACGACGAGTGCGCCGTCGCGCGTCGCCGCGACCGCGAGCCCCGCGAGGAACCCCGTCCGCCGCCGTGGGACGAACACTCCTGGCGCGAGCGCGACCCGCACACCGCGGAACTCCGCCCATCCGACGATCTGCTCCAAGGGGTCACCCGCGACGCGGCGCGCGACCATCGCCGCCAGCGCGTCGCTCGACGCCGCCTCGGCCAGCAGGAGCGCCGCCTCGTCCTCGGCGAAGACGCACCCGGCGGCGCGCAGCTCGTCGACCGTGCGGTGTCGCAGCACGGGATCGGTGCGCGGTTCGGACACGGGGTGAGTCTCGCCCCCGTCCGCGGACCCGGAGCCCGGGCCCCGCACCGGGCGTGTCGTCAGCGCGTTTGCGGCCGCTCTGATGACACGTTCGCCGTCGGGTCCCACGCCGAGCGTGTGGTGAGAGCGGCGACGCAGCGCTGATCACACGTTCGCGGGCGAGAGCCAGGCGGCATCCGGGACAATTCGTGCGTGAGCACGTTGACCGGCGCCATCGCCCTGCCCGACGGCACCCTCGTGCGCGGCCGAGGTCGCAGCCGGCCGGTGCCCGACGGACCCGCGCCGGAGTTCGGCCTCTACCTCGGCACCCCGGAGCGCCGCAGGTTCTCCCGCAAGCCCGTGTGGCTGCCGACCTGGCCCGCGGAATGGCTGGACTGGCCCGACTTCCGCACCCCCCGCGACGACGTCCACGCCGCGGCGCGGATCGTCGCCACCTACGAACGCGCGCGGGCGGGCGAGCGCGTCGAGGTCGCCTGCCTCGGCGGCACCGGGCGCACCGGAACCGTGGTGGCGTGCATGGCGATCCTCGCCGGCCACCCCGCTGACGACGCGCTCACCTGGGTCCGCGCCCACTACCGGCCGCACGCGGTGGAGACGCCCGGCCAGCGGCGCTGGATCCTGAGGTTCCCGACGCTCATCGGCTGACGCTGTCAGAGCGGCTGCTCGTCCGCCTCGCTCAGCCCGGCGGCGGTCAGGGCGACGCCGAGGCCGTCGTCGTGGCGGATCATCCGGCTGATGCGGCCGTCGCGCGCGGTGAACTCGGTGGCGACGCTGCGGGTGTTGTCGTCGTCGATCCACCGCGCCTCCTGCAACGCGACGGCGACGTCGCCGCGGGAGAACCAGCGCACCGTCGACAGCGTGATGCCCGAGCCGGACACCCACTGCCGCAACACGTCGACGCCGTGAGCGGACCCGCGGGGGCCGCCCACCTCCACGTCGTCGGTGACCAGTGCGGCGGCCGCGTCGACGTCCACCGCGTTGACCGCGCTCTCGAAGGCGCGCACGAGGTCGGGGGTCATCCCTCGATCCTGCCGCGCCCGGCACGGTCCGGCAGCCCCTATTCGGCTCCGGTCACGGCGACGAGTCCGGCCGCCCGGATGCCGGCGACGGCGGCGGCCTCGTCGTTGAGCGACGCGTCGCCGGTGACGCCGACCGCGCCGAGGAGGTTCCCGTCGGCGTCACGGACGAAGACGCCGCCGGGGACCGACAGGATGCGCCCTCCCGCGAGGGTGGCGACGGAGGTGAAGAACTCGGGGGAGTCGGCGGCGCGGGCGGCGATGGCGCGGTTGGTCATGCCGAGCGCGAGCACGCCGTAGGCCTTGGCGACGGCGAGGTCGGGCCGCAGGTTGCCGGAGTTGTCCTGGCGCGCGAGCGCGACGAGCGCGCCGCCCGGGTCGAGGACCGCGACGGTGAGCGGGTTGAAGCCCTGCTCGGTGCCGTGGGCGAGGGCGGCGGTGACGACGGTCTGGGCCTGCGCGAGGGTGATGGTCACGCCGCGAGCCTGCCACATCGTGGAAGTTCAATTCCGCGCAGCACTCCTGCTACGAAGCGGGCTGCAGGGCGCGGCGCCGACGGACCGCCTCGCGCGCCTCCTCCGCGGCGAGGTCGGCGTTGACCATCGCACCGGCCTTCGCCCCCGCGGCGGCCGAGGCGCCGACCTGCGCGTACGGATCGGTCAGGTTGCCCGCCGCCCAGACGCCGGGGACCGCCGTGACGCCCATGGCGTCGGCAGCGACGGCGGTGCCCATGTTGTTCGGCAGGTCGTGGGTCTGCAGGCCGAGGTCGGCGAGCAGGTCGGGGCGGGCGACGGGCCGGGACCCGACGACGACCGCCTCCGCCGCGACGATCTCACCGGACGCCAGCGCCAGCCCGGTGACGGCGTCGTCCTCGACGACGACCCGCGCGACCTCCCCGGCGACGACGCGGACATCGATCGCGGCGAGCTCCTCGGCCTGCTCGTCGGACGGGGCGGGCTGCTGGTGCAGCAGCAGGGTGACGTCGGCGGAGAGCTGGTGGAACAGCAGCGCTTGGTGCACGGCCATCGGACTGGTGGCGAGGACGACGATCTTCCTGTCGCGCACCTCCCAGCCGTGGCAGTAGGGGCAGTGCAGGACGTCGCGGCCCCAGCGGTCGGCGAGCCCGTCGACGGCGGGCAGCTGGTCGACGACGCCGGTGGCCAGCACGATCCGCCGCGCGTGGACAGCGGTGTCGTCGTCGAGGGTGAGGGTGAAGCCCGCATCGTCGCGGACGGCGGCCCGGGCGCGAGCGGGGTGCACGACCGCGCCGTACGCCTCGACCTCGGCGCGGCCCGCGCGCAGCAGCTCGCGGGGTGGGGTGCCCTCGTGGCCGAGCAGGCCGTGCACGCCTGCGGCCGGGGCGTTGCGGGGTTCGCCCGCGTCGAGCACCAGTACCGAGCGTCGGGACCGGCCGAGCATCAGTGCGGCGGAGAGGCCGGCGGCACCGCCACCGACGACGACGACGTCGAAGTTCTGTGTCATGCGACCACCGTGCACGAGGCCGTGCCATTGCGCCAACGTCGTTGCCGGAGTAGCAAGGATTCATGACGACCGATCCGTCGGCCCTCCTCGCGCGGGTCGGACCCCGGCTCGCGGAGCTGCGTCGCGAACGCGACCTCACCCTCGCCGCGCTCTCCCGCTCCACCGGCATCTCGACGAGCACCCTGTCGCGACTGGAGTCCGGGCAGCGCAAGGCGACGCTGGAACTGTTGCTGCCCATCGCCCGCGCGCACGGCGTCGGCCTCGACGACCTCGTCGGCGCCGAACCCACCGTCCCCGATCCGCGGGTCCGGGGCCTCGAACCCATCAAGATGGGCCGCGCCGCGGCCTACCCGCTCACCCGCGGCCCCGTGCAGCCACGGCCCTACCGGCTCGTCTATCCGCCCGGCCTCGAATGCGGCGAGCTGCGCACCCACGAGGGCTACGAGTGGGTCTACGTCATCAGCGGACGGCTGACGCTGTTGCTGGGGGACAAAGAGGTCGTGCTCGGTTCCGGCGAGGCGGCGGAGTTCGACTGCCACGTCCCGCACGGCTTCGCGACCGGCGACCAGCCCGTCGAGGCGCTCAGCCTGTTCGGCAAGCAGGGCGAGCGCATCCACCTGCGGGCGAGCGGCCGCCGCTCCTAGACCCGGTCAGATGTGCCGACGACGCCCGCGCCGCCGCCGCGCGGGGTCCGGCCACTGAACGGTCAGCTCCTCGCCCTCGGCGAGCCGCGCCCAGCGGGACTCCATGTCGCGCAACGCCTCCGCGGCCTCCAGTATCCGGGCGGGATCGACCTGCGCGCGCTGCTCCGGCCGCAGGTGCGTGCGCGCCGCGGCCCGGACCTGCTCCGTCGACGTCATCTTCTGCGCCGCGACGTGCTCCACCAGGTCGGCCAGCAGTTCGGCCGCCTGCAGCCCTCCGCGGCGCTCGCGCAGCAGCACCGTGGACTTCTCCCCGCCGTGCGGCGGCCGCCTGCCCTCGAGGTGGGTCATGCTGCCGAACACCACGCCCGCGGCGACCGACCCCCAGAATCCGCGCTGCTCACCGATCGCCCGCTCGACGACGAGATGCACCAGGTCGTGTGGCAGCCCTGGCCCGGCGACGCCACCGTCGACGCTCCAGCGCACGCCGTCGGCGCGGCGCACCACGCTGTGGGTGCGCCGCCCTCGCGGCAGCTTGGTGAATGCGACGTCCACCCGATCATCTTCACAGCGGCGTCGACCGGATTTCCGTCGTCTCCGGGCGGACCGGGTCATCCGTCCGGCGCTCCGGACGCTGACGTCGGCGGGCCCACTCCGCCCCTGCTCCAGGACCCCAGGCGTAGGCGACGTCGCGCCCGCCGAGCGTCCAGGCCGGTCCGGTTCCACCCCCGCGGCCTCGTACTACCCGTGTGAGCCGCCACGAGTTCCCTGTGAGCTCCCTGTGAGTTCCCTGTGAGCGGCGATAGTCGCTATAGCGACTATTGCCGCTCACAGCTCGTGAGTGCGCAGGCGGGCGCCCGGGCCGGGGCGGGCGACGGTGCCGCGGCGGGGGTCGACGTCGTGCCCCTCGGCGCAACGCAGAGCCACCTCCACGGCGGCGCCGCAGCCGCGGTGCTGGACGACGACCGGCGGGCCGTCGTCGTCGGCGAGATGAGCGTCACCCCAGGCCATCAGGGCGAGGACCACCGGCAGCAGGTCGCGGCCCGCGGCGGACAGCCGGTACTCGTGCCGCTCCCGTCGGCCGGGTTCGCGGTAGGGCTCACGCTCGACGAGGCCGGCGTCGACAAGCGTGGCGAGCCGTCGGGACAGGACGGTGCGGGCGACGCCGAGGTGGGTGGCGAGGTCGTCGAAGCGGCGCAGGCCGTTGAACAGGTCGCGCAGCAGCACGAGCGTCCAGGTGTCGCCGACGATCGCGGCCGTCCGGGCGACGGAGCAGTTGGCCGTGTCGAGGTCGGCCCACGCGGTCGTTCCGTCCATCGTCACAGCCTAGCTGAGTTGCTCATCGATACTCAGACGCCATAGGGTCGCCGTCATGTCCGCCCAGCCCGAGGCCCCCGTCCGGTCCCGCACCTACGAGTGGGGAGACCCGAGCGTCAGCGCCGCCGCGGCTCGCATCGACGACGGGCTCACGTTCCTGCGCCGCATCGCTGCGGGCGAGCTTCCGCCACCACCGATCGTCGACACCCTCGGGATCACGCTGGTCTCCGTCGAGGCGGGCCGCGTCGAGTTCGGCCTCGAGCCCGCGGAGTTCCACTACAACCCGATCGGCTCGGTCCACGGCGGCGTGTACGCGACGCTGCTCGACTCCGCCGCCGCGTGCGCCGTCCAGTCCCGGCTGCCCGCCGGCGCGTACTACACGAGCCTCGACCTCACCGTGAAGTTTCTGCGCCCCATCACCGACGCGACGGGCCCGGTGCGCTGCGTCGGCGAGGTCCTGCAGCTGGGTGGGCGGACCGCGCTCGCGCAGTCGCAGCTGCTCGACGGCACCGACCGCCTCCTCGCCCACGCAACCAGCAGCTGCATGGTCTTCCGCCCGGCCGCGCCCTGACCCACGAACCGGACGAGAGGCGCGCGCAACCTCACGGTCGTGATCCGTCGCCGGGACGACAGTGAGGTTGCGCGGGATCGGCACAGGTTCGGGGCGGGCGGCCGAAACGGCGGCAAGCTCAGCCGTCCGGCGGCACGACAGGACCGGGCCGACGCCTAGCGTCGGGGTGGCCGGGCTCACAGGCGAGCGACCGAGTCGAGGCCGGCATCGGACCGGTCCGGCGCGGGGCGGGGCCGGGTGACCCGGGGAGCGAGCATGGCCCGACGAGACATCGAGTTCGACGCCGAGGGCGTCACGCTGCGCGGCTGGTTCTACGACGGCGAAGGGGCGTCGGGCCCGGCGCCGACCGTCGTCATGGCGCACGGCTTCTCCGCGGTGAAGGAGATGTACCTCGACTCCTTCGCCGAAGCCTTCGCGGCGGCGGGGCTGAACGTGCTGGTGTTCGACAACCGCAACTTCGGGGCGTCGGACGGTGAGCCGCGCCAGGAGATCGACCCCTGGGAGCAGGTGCGCGACTACCGCCACGCCATCACCTACGCGACGACGCTCGACGAGGTCGACCCGACGCGGATCGGCATCTGGGGCAGCAGCTACTCGGGCGGGCACGTACTCGTCGTCGGTGCGATCGACCGGCGGGTGAAGGCGGTCGTCGCGCAGGTTCCGCTGGTCAGCGGCTCGGCGAACATCGGCGAGCTGGTGCGTGCCGACTTCCGTGCCGGCTTCCGCGAGATGTTCGACGCCGACCGCGCCGCCCGGTTCGCCGGGGACCCGCCCGCGATGGTGCCGGTCGTCGACGAGGACCCGCTGGCCCCGTCGGCGCTGCCGACGCCGGACTCGTGGACGTGGTTCACCGAGACCGGCAAGGACCGGGCGCCGTCGTGGCGCAACGAGGTGACGCTGCGGACCGTCGAGATGCTGGGGGAGTACGAGCCGGGCACCTACATCGGCCGGATCAGCCCGACGCCGCTGCTGATGGTCGTGGCCCGCCAGGATCACCTGACGCCGGCGCACCTCGCGATCGGCGCGTTCGAGAACGCGCGTGAGCCGAAACGGCTGGTGATCCTGCCGGGCGGGCATTTCGACGCGTACGTCGAGGGCTTCGACGGCGCCTCCGTCCCGGCGCGCGACTGGTTCGTCGAGCACCTGGGCGGCTGACCCGCCGTCGAGCGTGTCGTGAGCGCAGCCCGGTCGCGCTCACGACACGTTCGACAACGGGAGCAGGGTCAGCCGATGCCGACCTCCCGGCACCGCGGTCCCGGCACGGGGTGCACGGTCTGCAAGCCGCAGAGCCCGTCGTCGGTGGGGGCCTGGCAGGTCCAGACGTGGTGGCCGCGGCAGGGGCAGGGGATCCAGCCGAGGAGGACGCGGCGGGGGCCGAAGGTGTGGCCGTCGGGACAGCGGACCGGGCCGATGGGCTGCCAGCGGCCGTCGCCGCGCTGCACGAGGGTGCCGATGCGCTCGGCGCGTTCGAGATCGATCCGCTGCCACCAGACGGCGAGATAGGCGGAGTGGCGGTCGCCGGGCTCGTCGCCGGTGCCGTCCCACGGGTGTGCCTCGTCGACCCAGGTGCGGGCCTCGTGGTGGATGTCGGCGACGAGGTCGGGGCCGCCGAAATCGTGTGCGTCGCGTAGTAGTTCGTCGTGGAGAGCGCAGATCACCACCCACCCTGGCCCTGCTCCCGGCGAGGGGTCAACGCGGCTATCGGGGTGGTTCGCGCTGCGCTGTGTCCCGATCCACAGGATGTGACCAACCTGTGGATCAGCAGGGGACGTGTGAGTGAATTACAGCGATGTCACCTACGGTGATCGATCCACGGCCTGTGGACAACTCGTGATCGACGTGAGCAGGTCACTGCTGTGAGTGAGAACGTGTCGGTCACCCGTGGTGACGGATCAGGGGACGGATACCGCCTGCAGCGCCGCCACGACCGCCTCCCGGCCGAGCACGACGGCCTCCTCGATGCGCGCGACGTCGGTGGTCAGCCCACGCACGCCGGCCGACCGGGCGGGCGCGATCGCCATCAGGTGGGCGTCGCCGCGGCCGGGGTGAGCAGCGTCGGAGAGCAGATCGAGGCTGTCGGCGTGGCGGCGCACGTCCTGGGTCATCGCGCCGAGGCCGGGGACGACGACGTCGATACCCCGCGCCCACAGCGGCGGCCGCGGGCCGGGATCGGAGCGGCGCAGCTCCGGGACGGTACGGGTGAGCAGAGCCAGGACGTGGGTGGCGCCGTCGCGCAGCGCGCGGGCCACGGGCATGGGGTCGCTGACCGACCCGTCCAGGTAGCGACGGTCACCCACGAGGACGGGCGGCCCGGCGAGCCACGGGATCGACGCCGTGGCCCGCATGACGCGCTTCCACGTGTCCCGGTCCGGCAGCCGCTCCAGCATGTGCGGGGTCATGTCGGCGGCGTCGGTGACGACGACCCGCACCGGGACCGGGCTGTCGCGCAACGCGTCCCAGTCCGTCGGCTTGACGTGGACGAGGATGTGGTCGATCAGGTGGTCCAGCGACACCATCGGCTTGCGGGTGCCGAGCCTGCGGGGGTCGATGAACTCCTTGCACGCCATGTCGTCGGGAAAGATCCGCGACGCGTCGTAGCCGTGGCCCAGCACGAGCGCGGTACCGACGAACGCGCCCGCCGACACCCCGTAGACGACGTCGAAGGCGTCGGAGAGCCCGGCGGTCTCCAGGGCGTGCACCATCCCGCCCGCGTAGGCACCGCGCATCCCGCCACCGCCGACGACGAGCGCGATCCGGTGCCCGTCCTCGCGGGCGAGGGGCTTGCTGCCCTCGGCACGCCGGCGCAGCAGCGCGCGCACGACCTCGGCGTCACCCGAGAGCTCCGCGGGAGCGGACGGCAGCGGGGCGGACGGCACCCCCCGATTGTGACGCGCGCGCGGCCCGGGCCGCCGGTGGACCGGCCGACGTCACGTCGGGGGTCGGCGGCATGCTGGCGCGATGGTGGTGGCGTGGTTGTGGCTGCTCGGCGCGATCGTGACGGAGATCGTCGCCACGACGAGCCTCAAGCTGTCGGAGGGCTTCACGAGGCTCGCGCCGTCGATCGTGGTGGTCGTCGGGTACGTGGCGGCGTTCGGCCTGCTGTCCCAGGCCCTGAAGAAGTTCGAGGTGGGAACGGCCTACGCGCTGTGGTCGGGGATCGGGACGGCGGCCGTCGTGCTGGTCGGCGTGGCGTTCCTGGGGGAGGGGATCAGCCCGGCGAAGGTCGGCGGGGTGGTGCTGATCATCGGCGGCGTGGTCCTGCTCAACCTGTCGGGGGCGCACTGATCCTGCTCGGGCAGAGGGAGACCCACCCGTGATCGTCCGCCGGTAGGGTCGCCGCCGTGGGTGTGCTCGATGTGGACGTGGACCCGGAAGAGGTCGGTTTCGACGCCGGCCGGCTCGCGCGTGTCGACTCGCACTTCCGCCGCTACGTCGACGACGGGCGGCTGCCCGGCTGGTCGATCGCGGTGGCCCGGCGCGGCCGGGTCGCGCACGTGGCGCACTACGGCGACCGCGACGTCGAGGCCGGTCTGCCGGTCGAACCCGACACGGTGTGGCGCATCTTCTCGATGACGAAGCCGATCACGTCGGTGGCCGCGCTGATGCTCTACGAGGAGGGCCTGCTCGGCCTCACCGACCCGGTGTCGCGCTACATCCCGTCGTTCGCCGAGCAGCGGGTGTACCGCTCGGGATCGGCGCTCGCCCCGGCGACCGACCCGATCAGCGAGCCGATGCGCGTGTGGCACCTGCTCACGCACACGTCGGGCCTCACCTACGGCTTCCACCACGCGCACCCGGTCGACGAGATGTACCGGCTGCGCGGCCACGAGCTCACCACCCCCGAGGGGATGGACCTGGCCACGGCGTGCGACCAGTTCGCGTCGATACCGCTGCTGTTCCAGCCCGGCACCGAATGGAACTACGGCGTGTCGACGGACGTGCTGGGCCGGGTCGTCGAGGTCGCGTCGGGCATGTCGCTCGACCGGTTCCTCGCCGAGCGCATCCTGGGCCCGCTCGGGATGACCGACACCGCGTTCCAGGTCGCCGACGGCGCCACCGACCGGCTGGCCACCCTGTACGCCGCCCGGCCCGGCGGCGGGCTCGTCCCCAGCCCGCTGGGTGAGCTGATCACCAAGCCGCCGACGCTGCTGGCCGGCGGCGCGGGCCTGGCCTCGACGCTGCACGACTACCACCGCTTCACCCAGATGCTCGCGGGCGGCGGCGCGCTCGACGGCGTCCGCCTGCTCGGTAATCGCACGCTGGCCTTCGCCACCCGCAACCACCTGCCCGGCGGCGTCGACCTGGAGACGATCGGGCGGCCCATCTTCGCGGAGTCGACGTACGCGGGCGTCGGCTTCGGGCTGGGCTTCTCCGTCGTCATCGACCCGACCGTGGGCGAGCAGCTCACCAGCGTCGGCGAGTTCGCGTGGGGCGGGTTGGCCAGCACGGCGTTCTACGTCGACCCGGTCGAGGACGTCACCGCGGTGCTGATGACGCAGCTGATGCCGTCGAGCACCTACCCACTGCGCCCGCAGCTGCGCGCGCTCGTGATGCAGGCCCTGGTCGACTGACTGAGCCCGGAGAGGGAACCCCATGAGTAATGCGCTGGCAATGACGATCCGGGTGATCGTCGTCGCGGTCGCCCTGTGGGTGGCGACGCTGATCCTCGGCGGTATCCGCGTCGGTACCGAGGTCAACCCGAACTCGACGACGGCGTCGACGATCGGCACCCTGCTCGTCGTCGCGATCATCTTCGGCATCGTGAACGCGGTGCTCAAGCCGATCATCAAGGTGGTCGGCTGCCCGCTCTACATCTTGACGCTCGGCCTGATCAGCCTGGTCGTGAACGCGTTGCTGCTGTGGCTGGTCGGCTGGATCGCCGGGAAGGTCGGTCTGCCGTTCGCCGTCGACGGCTTCTGGGCGGCGTTCTGGGGCGCGATCATCGTCGGCGTCGTGTCGTTCCTGCTGCACGTGCTGATCCCGGACAAGCTCGACCAGCGCTGACGCCGCGGGGCTCTCGGGCCGGCGTTTCCGCAGATCAGCCCCTGTGAGCGGCAATAGTCGCCATAGCGACTACTGCCGCTCACAGGGGTCGGTGCGTCAGACGGGCCAGGTCTCGCGGCGCCAGGCGCCGTCCCAGAACATCCACTCGTAACGCGACGTCGTGTGGAAGTGCCGGCGCATGCGCTCGATCTCGGCCGGCCCCGCGGTCTCACCGATCCGGTCGGTGACGGCGAGGACGGCGTCGACGACCGTCTGGAAGTCCTCGTCGCCGTACATGGCGATCCAGCGCGCGTACAGCGGATCGGGGGAGCTGCGCCCGAACAGCTCGGCGCCGACCTTCGCGTAGATCCAGTAGCAGGGCAGCACGGTGGCGACGGCCTCGGCGTACGACCCGCCGTGCGCCACTGCGAGCAGGTAGCTCAGGTAGGCCTGTGTCGTGGGGGCGATCGGCTCCTTCGCGGCGGCCTCGGGGGTGGTGCCGAGCGCGTCGACGAGGGCGGCGTGCATGCCCTGCTCGGCCGCGACGGCGCTGGTGGCGCTCGTCGCGAACATGACGGTCTCGGCGTCGGTGGGGGCCTTGGCGGCGCACGCGGCGAGCGCCTTGGCGTAGCCGCGCAGGTAGTGGGAGTCCTGCACGATGTAGTGCCGGAACGACTCGTGCGGCAACGACCCGTCGGTCAGGCCGGTCACGAAGGGGTGCGTGAGGACCTGGGCGTAGATGTCCTCGACGTCGGACCACAGCTGTTCGGTGAGGCTCACGCGACTCAACCTAGGTGATCATCTGTGCAGGTCGTGGCGGTCCAAACCCGTTCCGTGCGCGCAGTGTGAGATACTCGTCACTCCATGGGGTCGGTCATGTCGTGTCGTGGCGGGGGTAGGCGACCATGGCCCGAGAGGGTGCGTTTCAGCGTCGAGGCGCTCGTCCGTACGTGTCACGTCGACGGCGAGGAGAGCGAGTGAGCCCGATGGACCACCACGAGAAGATGCGGCTGCGTGCCGCGGCCTTCCGCGCGACCCGGCTGTACCCGGGCCCGGTCGGTGAGATGATCTCCAAGGAGCTTCTCACCTGGGAGGAGTTCGGCTACCGGCTCGGCGGTACCCAGCTGATCATGCGGCTGGTCGACCACGTGCTGAAGACCCCGCTCGCGACCCCGGGAGAGGCCGCGGCCTAGCTCGGGGCGGGAGGCGCGGTCCGGCGCACACGGCGACCACCGAGCGTGGCTACGGCGCGCCCAACGTCATGCCCGCGGTCGCGGAGTCGCCGGCCGGTGCGGCGTTGTCGGTCGAGGCCCCCACGGCCGTCGACACGATGACGACCGCCGCGAACGAGACCACGGTCCCGAGCCGGCCGACGACGTCCACGATGGTCCCGACACGGCTCCGCGCCCGGGCGGCCCCCACCGCCCGGGCGTGCACGACGCCGCTCCCCAGTGACGTCGTGGCCGACGGAGCCGGCCGGGTCCGCGCGTCCGCCACGAGGCGGGCCGGCGGAACGATTCGCTGGGTGGGCACGTCCATGAACGAGTGCGGCGCAGGCACCGGGCGAGCCGGGGGCCGAGCGACCGGCGTCGTCATGGCGGACCACCTCTCTGGGGGAGCGCAGCCACCACGAGGTGGCCGCCTGTGCGGGCCCCGTGGGACTCCCCGGGTGTCCGTACGTGAAGCATGTCGCCGGCGCGAGCACGACCGTTAGCGCTGATCACACTATCGGGGTCTTTGGTCCCGGAACGGATCGACCCGCCACCCGTGTGGGTGTCAACCGCCGACGAGCCGCTCCCGCAGCGCCCGTTTGAGCACCTTCCCCGCCGCCGACACCGGGATCTCGTCGACGAGCACGATCTCGCGCAGCCGCTTGTAGGGCGTGACCTGCACGTTCACCCGCTCGGCGAGCTCCTGCGCGCCGCCGGCGTCGAGACCGGGTGCGACGACGAACGCCACCGGGAGCTCGCCGACGTCGGCCTGGGGGCGTCCGACGACCGCCGCCCCGGTCACTCCGGGTTGCGCGTGCAGCAGCTCCTCGAGCTCGCGGGGATAGACGTTGTATCCCTTGTAGATGAGCATGTCCTTGGCCCGGTCGACGATGCGGAGGTAGCCGTCGTCGTCGAGGACGCCGATGTCGCCGGTGTGCAGCCAGCCGCCGGCCAGCGTCGACGCGGTCTCGTCGGGGCGGTTGCGGTAGCCGCGCATGACCTGCGGGCCGCGGATGCACACCTCACCCTCCGTGCCGTCGGGGAGCTCGTCGCCGTCGGGGCCGAGGATCGCGATCTCGGTGTCGGGCACCGGCGGGCCCACCGTCCCCGGCTTGCGGACGGCCGAGCGTGCCGACGGCCCGATCGTCGCGCCCATCGTCACCTCGGTGAGCCCGTAGCCCTCCGCGATGACGACGTCGTCGCCGAGCCGGGCACGCAGCCCGCCGATCAGCTCGACCGGCAGCGGTGCGGCGCCGGAGCTGAGCCCGCGGACCGAGGTGAGGTCGCGCGTCGCGAGGTCGGGGTGGCGCAGCAGGGCGGCGTAGAGGGGCGGGGCGCCCGACAGCGTCGTCGCCCGGAACCGTTCGACGTCGGCCAGGTAGGCGGCGGGTTCGAAGCGTTCGTGCAGCACCATCGTCGTCCCCGACAGGGTTGGGACGTTCAGTCCGCCGATGGTGCCCATCGCGTGGAACCACGGCGCCAGGCAGATCGACACCCCGGTACCCAGCCGCGTCGGGTGCTCCTCGGGCGGGCTGGTCTGCTCGATCCACTGCCCGCCCTCGTCGTCGACGCGGCTGACCGCGCCGGCACCACCGCACGCGTACTGCAGGACGTTGGCGACGACGTTGCGGTGCGTCAGCTGCACCGCCTTCGACCGGCCCGTCGTGCCGCCGGTGTAGGCCAGGTGCGCGAGGTCGGCGGCGGGCACGACGCCGGACACGGGAGCGGTGGCGGGGGCGGCGGCGTGGAACTCCTCGAAGTCGGTCGTGCCGTCGGGCAGCGGCGGGCGGTGGGCCGGGTCGACGCCCTGGTCCCGGTCGGTGACCAGTACCAGCTCCACCGACGTCCGGTCCCGCACCTCGAGTAGCGCGGGCGCGACCGGTGCCCACGTCACCGCCGCCCGGGCGCCGGAGTCGGCGAGCTGGGCGGCGAGGTCCTCGGGCGGCAGCAGCGGGTTGGCCGGGGTGAACGTCGCGCCCGCCAGCAGGATCCCGTAGTAGGCGACGGCGTACTGCGGGCAGTTGGGCAGGTGGATCGCGACGGCGTCGCCCCGGCCGATCCCGTCGGCACGCAACGCGTTCGCGAATGCGCACGCCCGTGCGTAAAGGTCGGTGAAGGACAGCTCCCGCCCCTGGTAGTGGATCATGGTCCGGGCGCCGAACCGGCGTGCCGACCCCGCGAGGATCGCTCCTACCGCGACGTCGGGGTACTCCAGCGTCACCGGCGACCGGGCCGTCACCGCGCACCGCCGGGGGTGAACGCCACCGGCAGGTGCTTGACACCGTTGATGAACATCGACCGCAGCCGGTGCGGGGGCGCGGTCACGTGGATGTCGGGCACCCGCGTCAGCAGCTCCCGGAACATCACCGACATCTCGCGGCGGGCCAGGTGCGCGCCGAGGCAGAAGTGCGGACCGGGCCCGCCGAACCCGACGTGGTGGTTGGGGGTGCGGAGCACGTCGAACCGGTCGGGGTCGGGGAAGTGCGCCGGATCGCGGTTCGCGGCCCAGTAGAACAGCGCGAGCTTGTCGCCCTCGCGCAGCGGCGTCCCGCCCAGCTCCGTGTCCCGGGTGCAGGTGCGCCGCATGAAGATCACCGGCGATGCGACGCGCACGATCTCGTCGACCGCGGTCGGGGTGACACCGTCGATGTCGGCGAGCCAGGTCGCGCGCTGGTCGGGGTGCTCGGTGAGCAGCTGCAGGCCCCACGAGATGGCGTTGCGGGTGGTCTCGTTGCCGGCGACGACGAGCAGGATGAAGAAGCTCGCCAGCTCGTCGGGGGTGAGGCGCTCGCCGTCGATCTCGGCGTTGACCAGCGCGGACGTGACGTCGTCGGTCGGGTTCTTCGCGCGTTCCTCGCCGAGCTCGCGCATCAGCTGGGCCAGCCCGCCCGCGGCGGTGAGGATCGCGGTGACGGTGTCGGTGCCCTCGGGCACGTACTCCGGGTCGCCCGCGCCGAGCACGACGTTGGACGCGTCGAACACGAAGTCGTACTGGCTCGCCGGCACACCCATCAGGTCGCACACGATCTTCATCGGGAGCCGGGCCGCGATCTCGGTGACGGCGTCGCACTCGCCGCGGTCGACGACGTCGTCGACGATCCTCGTCGCGGTCGCGGCGACGTCGTCGGTGAGCTGGGCGAGCCGGCGCGGGGTGAAGCCGCGGGACACGATGCGGCGCATCCGGGCGTGCCGCGGGTCGTCCATGCCGATCATCGAGCCGAAGAACTCCACGAACTCGAGCGGCATGTCGGGGATCGACGTCGATCCCTTGCCGGAGCAGAAGATCTGCGGGTGCCGGCTGGCCTCGTGGACGTCGTCGAGGCGGGTCACGGCGTAGAAGCCGCCGTCGGGGTCGCGCCACGGCGACTCGGGTTCGGGGTGGTACGACACGGGATCGCGCTCGCGCAGGGCGGCGAAGCCCGCGGCCCGCTCGGCGATCGGCGCGGCCCAGAACCCGTCGAGATCCGACAGGTCGTACCCGGTGACATGCGGCGTCATCGCCGAACCCCCGTACTGGTGTGAGCAGTCGCTCACACCATAGTTACCCGCGGGTACGGGCGGGAGGTCTCACGACCCGGTCGTGTCGAGCAGCCCGCGCGACCAGGCCAGCGACACCGCCTCGGTGCGGCTCGCGGCGCCCAGCTTCGCCATCACCCGCGACAGGTGGACACTCACGGTCTTCTCGCTGATGAACAGCTCGGCGCCGACCTGCCGGTTGGTGCGCCCGCCCGCGACCAGCTCCAGGACGGCGTGCTCGCGCGGGGTGAGGACGTGGCGCACCGGCTCCTCCCGGCCGCCGCCGAGGGCGACCCCCGCGCGGTCGGCCAGCTCGCGCACCGCCGCCACGAGCGGACCCGCCCCCAGACCGGTCGCCGCGGCGAGGGCGCAGCGCAGCTCGGCGGCGGCTTCGGCACGGACGTCGGTGCTCACGTCGACCGCCAGCAACGCCTCCGCCCGTCGACGACGCGCCAGCGCCTGCCGGTACCCGTCGCCGTAGCCGAACGCCACCACGACCTCGGCCCACCGCGCCGGCGCGTCGGCGTCGCCGCGCGCGCGGGCCAGCTCGGCCTCGATCCGCGCCAGCCACGCCAGGCCCTCGACGCCCAGGTGCGCACCTCGTGGCGTGCCCTTCGCGGCCGCCTCCCGCCCCGCGGCGGCCAGCTCCTCCGCACCCCTCACCGCGTCGGCATGCGCCAGCGCGCCCGTGGTCGCGAGATCGGCGTACGCGGCGACCCCGAGGGCGCACAACATGATCCCCGCCAGATGGTGCGGCTCCCACGCCAGCAGCCCCTCGCGCGCCGCCGCGATGCGCTCCAGCGCCTGCTGCGGCTCCCCGCGCCACAGGGCCGACTCCGCGCCCGCCTGCCCGATCAGCAGCAACACCTGGTCGTCGGTGGGACGGCCCGCGAGCAGCTCGGCGATGCGGCGCTCCACCGCGTCGAACCGGCCCCGGCCCACCGCGGTGAGCAGCGCCGCCGCGGCCACCCGGGTGGCCACCGTCTGCGACACCGCCGCCGCACCCATCCGCGCCGAGCGCTCCGCATCGTCCCAGTCGCCCCGCATGTGCGCGGCCAGCACGTGCGCCACCCGCAGTTCGAGCCCGTAGCCGCTCCACGTCGTCCCAGTGGCCACGGCCCGCTCCTCGCCCGCCGCGAACTCCGCGACCGCCTCCCCGAGACGGCCGGCGTCGAGCAGTGAGATGCCGGTGTTGAAGAACGTCCGCAGCTCGACGCCCAGGTTCCCCGACGTCCGCGCCAGCTCCTTGGCCTCGGCGAGCCTGCTGCGAGCGGCCTCGTCGCGGCCCAGCGCCTCCTCGCACACCGACAGCGTCACGAGTGCGTCGGCCTGCGCGGCGACCGCGTCGTCGTGGCTGTCCAGGCCGCGCTCGACGACCTCGCGGGCCACCTGCAGCGCCGCGTACGCCCGGCTGCCGGCCTCGGCGATGTCGTCGAGCCGCATCGCCGACCGGGCCGCGACGGCGTGCGCCCACGCCAGGTCGCCCGACAGCGGTGCATCGGCGTACCCGGCCAGCGCCTCGGCCACGACCCGGCGCGGCTCCTCGCCCTCACCCATCTCCAGCAGCCGCAACGCGTACCGGACCCGCAGGTCGGCCGACTGCAGCGGATCGGCCTCGCGGTCGGCCAGCTCCACGGCCCGCCCGGCCAGCGCCACCCCGCGGTCGGGATCGCCCGTGGCCGCCGCCGCCCACGCCGCCCACCGCGTGATCGTGATCTCGGTGACGCCCGCGACCGTCTCGGCGTCGGGCACCGCGGGCCACAGGCTCAGCGCCCGCTCGGCGTGCAGCATCACCTCGGCCGGGCCACCCCGGCGGTCGGCCTCGTCGGCCGCGCGCACCGACGCCGACAACGCCAGCGGCAGGTCGTGCGCCGCGAGCGCGTGACGGGCGAGCTCGGCGACCGCACCCGGCTCCTCGCGGTCGCCCGGACAGTCCGGTGAGAGCAGTGCCGCGAACGCCGCGTGCAGCCGGCTGCGCTCCCCGGGCAGCAGGTCCTGGTAGACGGCCTCGTGCAGCAGGGCGTGCCGGAAGACGTAGGTGTCGGACGCCGTGACCGACCGGCCACCCGGCTCCGGCACGAGTATGTGGTGGGCGACGGCCGAGCGCAGGGCCGTCTCCAACTCGTCGACACCCATGTCGAGCACCGCGGCCAGCCGGTCGTGCCGGACGCGGCGCCCCGCCACCGACGCCGCCCGCAGCACCCGCCGCGCATCGGGGGTGAGCCGGTCGAGGCGGGCCAGCAGCACCTCGACCAGCCCGTCCGGCACCCCCTCGTCGGAGGCGGAGACGAGCTCCTCGGCGAAGAACGCGTTGCCCTCGCTGCGCCGCGCGATCCGGGCGATCGACCGGTCGTCCAGTGCGCCGTCGGCGAGCTCCCGCACGAGCGCCTCGGCGTCGGCCACCGCGAGCGCCGCGAGGTCGACGCGGGCGACCGCGGGCAGCCGCACCAGCTCGGCGAGCAAGGGGCGCAACGGGTGCCGGCGGTGCAGGTCGTCGCCGCGATAGCTGACGAGCACCAGCAGCCGCTGCGTGCCGAGCCGGGAGGCGAGGAAGACCAGCAGGTCACGGCTCGACGTGTCGGCCCAGTGCACGTCCTCCAGCACGAGCAGCACCGGGTCGTCGGCCGAGCGCTGGTCCAGGACCGACAGCACCGCGTCGAACACCCGCAGCTGGCCCAGGTCGCGCTCGCCCGCGCTGATCTCCTCACGCGGCCGCGACCCCGGCAGCAGCCGGTGCAGCGGCGGGTGCGCGTCGACCAGATCGGGCCGGTCGGCCGCCAGGCCGCGCAGCGCCTCGGTGAACGGCAGGTACGGCAGCGTGGCCTCGCCCGTGTCGAGGCAGCGCCCGGTGAGCACGGCGAACCCGGCCCCCTGCGCCCGCGCCACGGTCTCGGCGATCAGCCGCGTCTTCCCGACGCCCGCCTCGCCCGCCAGCAGGACGGCACCGGCCGACCCGGCGGCGGCCGCGTCGAGCGCGGCGCCCAGCGCGCGCAGCTCCTCGTGGCGGCCGACCAGCGGGATCCCGACGCCCAGCCGCGGCACGTCGCTCATGCTCGCACGGGACTCCGACGTTTCTCGCCCGTGTTCGCGACGGGCCGAGCGCCCGGGTCCGCGACGGGCGGAACGGGGTCGCGCACCGCCGCCTCCCGGCGGCGTCGGCGGCGCGCAGCCCGCGCGAGGCGGGCCAGCCGGAACTCCTCGGCGTCGGCGAGGAGCCGGTCGCGGTGGACGAACATCTCGGCGTCGGCATGGTGGCTGACGAACATGGCTCCACGGTCGTGCTGAGGCCCCCGGCCGGGCATCGGACATCCACGCTGTCCCGGTCCGCGTGGTCCCCGGGGTTCGGGGTAAGGGGCCTCAGGCCGGGGCGGTCCGAGTCGGCGCTTCCCACCACGAGGCACCAGGTCCGGCGCGGCCGCCGTGCACGGCGCGCCCCGGCTGCGGGTGTCGGCGCGCGTCCCTCGTCCGGGGACGGCCGTCAGTCGCGTCCTCCTCGGTCGTGGCGGTGCTCGGCGGGGGCGCGGGCGGTTCCGGCGTCGCCGGGTTCGCAGGGGTCGACGTGCCACCGGCCGAAGGGGTCGGGCAGCTCCGCCCAGGCGACGGGGCCGGCGGCCAGCTCGTCGTCGGTGAGCAGGGCGGCGTGCAGCGCGGCGTCGATCGTCTCCGGGCGGGCCCCGTCGGACAGGACGACGACGTCCTGGGAGCGGTCGCCGAACCGGTCGTCCCAGCCGGCGGCGGCGAGCGCGACGCGCCGCGGGTCGGCGGCCTCCCACACGTCGGGCCCGGTGCCGGCCAGCCAGCTGCCGGCGTGCCCGATCCGCAGGCCGCCGCCCGCCGACTCCAGCCACAGCACGTCGGACGGCCGGGTCGCGAGCCACACCCGGCCGCGGGTGCGCACGACACCGTCGAGCAGCACGTCGACCGCCTCGTGCAGGCGTTCGGGATGGAACGGGCGGCGCGCAGAGAAGACGTGCAGCGCGAGCCCACAGTCCTCCTCCAGCGGGGGTGCGCCGCGCAGCAGCGGGGCGTGGACGTCCTCGGCGCGGCCGCGGCGGGCCTCGGCGGGCAGGTCGCGCAGCCCGAGCAGGTCGGGGTCGGCGGTGACGGCGGCGAGGGTGGCCCGACGGGCGGCCGGGGTGAGCCGGGCCAGTGCGGCGTGGGTGCGGGCGAGCGTCCAGCCCGGCGCGGTGCCGCCGAGGACGAGCAGGTCGGCGAACTCGGCCTGCCCGGTGACGACCTGCGCGACGGTGCGTTCGTCGCCGGCCAGCCGGCCGACGTCGCGGTCGTCGAGCTCGGCGTCGCCGGTCGCGTCGTCGAGCCAGCTCGCCGAGTCGACGGCGGTGACGACCCCACGCAGGTCGAGGACGTCGGTGACGACGGTGCGGCCGCCGCCGGGCGTGTCGGTGAGGACGTGGGCGAGTGCCCAGCAGATCTGTTCGGGTTCGAGGACCGGGTCCAGGTGCAGGACGACGCGCGCCGCGGTCCCCGCGTGGCGCAGCAGCTCGGGGAGCAGGTCCTCGCGCAGCACGCAGGAGAGGTAGCCGTGGGTGAGCCGCACGTTGGTGGTGGTGTCGGTGCGCGTCGCCGGGGTGTCGGCGGTGCCGAGCGTGGTGGCGCGGACGCGGCGGCGGACGAGGCCCTCGCCGACGTCACGCAGGTCGTGGCCGACGACGACGGTGCCGGGGGCGCCGAGCAGCAGGCGGGCGACGCGTTCGGTGGTGTCGCGGGGGAGTCCGGCGAGCACGAGCAGCTCGGTGGGCGGGGGCGGGTCGGGTGGCACGGCGTTCCTCCTCGGGGTGACGTGCCGTGTACTGTAGATGAAAATGATTCTCGTTATTAGGGGTGTGTGCCATCCGCGCGAGCGGCCGCATCGGGATCGAGTCGGTCGTCGCTCGCATCCGCGCCCGGGGAGAAGGCGCGACGGCGAGAGCGTGTCCCAGGCGTCGCGCGACCGTGCCCGGGACGCGTTCCCGCAGGTCGAACAGGGCGGACACCCCGCGTGTGAAGCGGCCCGCCGGGGGTGTGTAGAGTTCTCCGGGTCAGCCGGGGATGCAGTACCCACCACCCCGGAAGGCCGTGCCGCCCCTTTAGCTCAGTCGGCAGAGCGTCTCCATGGTAAGGAGAAGGTCTACGGTTCGATTCCGTAAAGGGGCTCGAGCAAGACCCGGTGCCGCGTAGCATCGGTCCTGCGAAGCGGTGTAGCTCAGTCGGTAGAGCAAGCGGCTCATAATCGCTGTGTCGCCGGTTCAAGTCCGGCCACCGCTACCACACCGTCGATCACAGAGAAGCGCAAGCAGGAGGCACCCGCGATGGGTAAGGCCACGGACGTTCGGCCGAAGATCACGCTGGCGTGCGAGCAGTGCAAGCACCGGAACTACATCACGAAGAAGAACCGTCGGAACGACCCCGACCGTCTCGCGATGAACAAGTTCTGCCCGAACTGCGGCACGCACCGGGAGCACCGCGAGACCCGCTGAGCGTGCCTGACGAGAGCTGGGTCGGCCGGTCGCTCGATCCGTCCGACCCGTATCAGGTCAGCCGCGTGAAGATCCGCGAGTTCGCCACCGCCATCGGTGAGGACTCGCGGATTTGTCATGACGTGGGTGCGGCACGCGCCGCCGGTCACCCCGACGTCGTCGCGCCCCCGACCTTCGCGGCGACCATCACCATGCCGCTCATCGAGAGCTTCCTGCGCGACCCCGCCTTCGGCTGGGACTACTCGCGCATGGTCCACGGCGACCAGTCGATCGCCCTGCAGCGGCCGATCCGGGCGGGCGACGAACTGGTCACCGTCATCCACGTCGACGACCTCTCCACGCGCGCGGGCAGCCACATGCTCACGCTGCGCTGCGAGCTCACCGACGCCGACGGCGCGGCCGTCGCCAGCACCAAGGCCATGCTCGTCACCCAGGCGGCCTCGTGAGCGAGCTGACAACGGTTGCCGAGGGCGACGAGCTCCCGCCCCTCACGGTGCAGGTCACCCGTGCCGATCTCGTCCGCTACGCCGGCGCCTCCGGCGACTTCAACCCCATCCACTGGAACGACCGCACGGCCGGCGCCGTCGGCCTCCCCGGCGTCATCGCGCACGGGATGCTGACGATGGCGCTCGCCGGCAGGTTCGTCACCGGCTGGGTCGGCGACCCCGCGGCCCTCCGCTCCTACGGCGTCCGGTTCACCCGGCCCGTGGTCGTCCCCGACGACGACGAGGGCGCGACCCTCGAGCTCTCCGGCAAGGTCAAGGCGCTCACCGAGACCGACGGCGTCCGGATCGCGAAGATCGACATCGTTGCGAAGTTCGACGGCCGCACCGTCCTGGGACGGGCCCAGGCGGAGATCGCTCTTCCGGGCTGACCACGGCCGGTCGGCTTGCCCCACCCGTCCGGGTGGGTCGATGCTGCGCACGTCACCCCGGATCTCCGTCGTGGGGCTCCGGCGTCATCGTCGCGAAGGAGCAGAACGTTGAAGTTCGCCAAGCTCGTCGACAAGGCATGGGAGGACAAGACGGCCGCGGAGATCCTCGCCGCGCCGCCGTCGGCACTCGAGGGTCTCACCCCGAAGCACGATGAGCAGCTCGCCGCCCTCGGCATCAAGACCATTCAGGACCTGGCCGGCTGGAAGTACGCGAAGCGTGCCGCGGCCCTCGCTGCATTGGCCGACACGGACAAGTAGCGCTCTCCGGAGAACGACGAAGGGGCGGGTCACCCGGTGGCCCGCCCCTGCGCGTCGTACCGCTACTTCGCCTCGGCCAGCAGCTCACCCATGCGGGTCACGCCGGTGCGCAGGTCGTCGTCGCCCAGGGCATAGGACAGCCGGAAGAAGCCCGGGGTACCGAACGCCTCGCCCGGAACGACCGCGACCTCCGCGTGCTCCAGGATCGCGGCGGCCAGGTCGACGCTCGTGTGCGCGGCGGTCCCCCGGATCTGCTTGCCCAGCAGCTCGCCCACGGCCGGGTAGGCGTAGAACGCGCCCCTCGGCGTCGGGCACTGGACACCCGGGATCGCCGACAGCAGCTCGACGATCAGCCGGCGGCGACGGTCGAACGCCGCCCGCATCTCGGCGACCGCGTCGAGCGGACCGGACACGGCCTCCAGCGCGGCCCGCTGCGACACGTTCGCGACGTTGGACGACAGGTGCGACTGCAGGTTGCCCGCCGCCTTGACGACGTCGGCCGGGCCGATCATCCAGCCGACCCGCCAGCCCGTCATCGCGTATGTCTTCGCGACGCCGTTCAGCACGATCGTGCGGTCGGCGACCTCGGGCACCACGACCGGCACCGACGCGGCCTCGGCGCCGTCGTAGACCAGGTGCTCGTAGATCTCGTCGGTGATGACCCAGACGTCGTTCTCCGCGGCCCAGCGGCCCACGGCCGCGGTGAGCTCGCGGGAGGCGACCGATCCGGTCGGGTTCGACGGTGAGCACCACAGCAGCGCCTTCGTCCGCGGCGTGCGGGCGGCCTCGAGCTGCTCGACCGACGGCAGGTAGTCCGACTCCGGGCCCGTGACGACCTCGACCGGCACGCCGCCCGCGAGGCTGATCGCCTCCGGGTAGGTCGTCCAGTACGGGGCGGGCAGGATGACCTCGTCGCCCGGATCGACGATCGTGGCGAACGCCTGGTAGACGGCCTGCTTGCCACCATTGGTGACGAGTACCTGGCTCGCGTCGACCTCGAAACCGCTGTCGCGCTTGGTCTTCGCGGCGATGGCGGCACGCAGCTCGGGCAGCCCGGCGGCGGGGGTGTAGCGGTGGTTCTTCGGGTCGGCGCAGGCGGCCTGCGCGGCGGCGACGATCGCGGGGGGCGTCGGGAAGTCCGGCTCGCCCGCGCCGAATCCGATGACGGGCCGGCCCGCCGCCTTGAGCGCCTTCGCCTTCGCGTCGACGGCCAGCGTCGCCGACTCGGCGATGCCCCCGATCCGGGCGGAGATGCGGTTGCGTGGCGCTGACGTGGTCGAAGCGGTGGCCATGGGGTCAATCCTCTCCCACTGTCGCGGGGCCGCTCCGACGGGGTTTCGGGGCCGGTCCGGGGCGTGGGAGGTGTGCGGTTACGAGCCGCTGCGGGGGGTGCCGTACACTCGTTGAGCCGGGTACGTCGTGCCGGTGGTGCGTGTGCGGAGATCGTGCGGGAGATCGTTCCCGAGGATCACCGGACCCCGCCCGCCGTGGCGACATTCGCCCGTCCCGAGCCGGTCGCAGCCGGTAGGGGCAGGCTATAGGGGTGTAGCTCAACTGGCAGAGCAGCGGTCTCCAAAACCGCAGGTTGCAGGTTCAAGTCCTGTCACCCCTGCCATCGCGACATGCACGGAGACACCAGTACGAACGGTTGTGACAGGGCCGGGCGGCACGCGCCCGGCGTGGGCGGAGGACAGCGGGCGTGAGCGAGGAGCAGGACCGGTCCGGGCGGGAACGCCCGAGCACCGCGGCCGACCGTCGTGGTCGGCGGGCGGCGGCGTCCGGTGCATCCACCGCCGGCAAGGGGCGCGCCACCCCGGTCCGCGACAACCGGCCCACCAAGGTGTCGGTCACGAACCGGCTGGCCCGGTTCCTCCGCGAGGTCGTCGCCGAGCTGCGCAAGGTCATCTGGCCGACGCGCAAGGAGATGGTCACCTACACGATCGTGGTGCTCGTGTTCGTGTCGTTCATGGTGGCCCTCGTAGCCGGGTTCGACTTCGTGTTCGGCCAGGCGGTGGGAGCGGTCTTCGGACCGTGACGAGCGTGGCCGACCACCCCGGCCGGCGGATCACCCGGACGCCGCCGACCACGCAGACGAAGGAAGCGAGACGTACGTGACCTCCCCAGACGGCAGCCACGGAGCAGCCGACACCGACCTCACCGCCGACGAGATCGCGGCGAACGAGGCGGTGGTCGACGCCGTGTCCGGTGACGACGACGTCGAGGACGAGTCGGCGCCCGTCCAGGAGGTCGACGCCGAGCCGGCCGACGACTCCGATGCCGAGGACGCGGCCACCGAGGACGCGGCCACCGAGGACGAGGCCACCGACGACGCGGTCGCCGAGACCGACGCCGATGAGACCGACGGCGCCGACGAGACCGGCGCTGACGAGACCGGCGGCGCGGAGGCGGGCGACGAGGTCGAGGCCGATATCGACGCCGAGTCCGACGAGGACGCCGACCCGGCCGAGGAGCTGCGCGAAGCGCTGCGCCGCGCGCCCGGCGACTGGTACGTCGTGCACTCCTACGCCGGCTACGAGAACAAGGTGAAGTCGAACCTCGAGACCCGGGTGCAGACCCTGGACGTCGAGGACTTCATCTACCAGGTCGAGGTGCCCACCGAAGAGGTCACCGAGATCAAGAACGGCCAGCGCAAGCAGGTGCAGCGCAAGGTGCTGCCCGGCTACATCCTGGTGCGCATGGAGCTCAACGACCAGTCGTGGGGCGCCGTCCGCAACACCCCGGGTGTCACCGGGTTCGTCGGCGCCACGTCGCGGCCCTCGCCGCTGACCATCGACGACGTCCTCAAGTTCCTGCTGCCCAAGACCGAGCCCGCGAAGAAGGACGCCGCCAAGTCCGGTGGCGCCGCCGCGACGCCCGGCAAGGCGGCGGTCGAGGTCGACTTCGAGGTCGGCGAGTCGGTCACCGTCATGGACGGCCCGTTCGCGACGCTGCCCGCGACGATCAACGAGGTCAACGTCGACGCCCAGAAGCTGAAGGTGCTCGTCTCGATCTTCGGTCGCGAGACGCCCGTCGAGCTGGGCTTCAGTCAGGTCTCCAAGATCTGAGGCAGACCGGCACCCACTGAACTCGCGCCCCGGCAGGCAGGTCCGCGGCGCACCCCGAGCAGGGATCGAAGAGGAAACGAGAAATGCCTCCCAAGAAGCGGAAGCTCTCCGCGATCATCAAGTTGCAGATCAAGGCCGGCGGAGCCACGCCGGCGCCGCCGGTCGGCCCCGCGCTGGGTCAGCACGGCGTCAACATCATGGAGTTCTGCAAGGCGTACAACGCCGCGACCGAGTCGCAGCGTGGGGACGTCGTGCCCGTCGAGATCTCGGTGTACGAGGACCGCTCGTTCACCTTCGAGCTCAAGACGCCTCCCGCCGCCAAGCTGCTGCTCAAGGCTGCGGGCGTCGAGAAGGGCTCCGGCGAGCCGCACAGCAAGAAGGTCGCCTCGGTGACCATGGCGCAGGTTCGCGACATCGCCCAGGCGAAGATGCGCGACCTCAACGCCAACGACATCGACGCCGCCGCGAAGATCATCGCCGGCACCGCGCGGTCGATGGGCATCACGGTCAACGGCTGACGAGCCACACCCCGCAGTTGTGGGAGAGCCTGCGCGGCTCGCACCACGATCTGACCAGGACTGAAGGACAGAGATGAAGCGCAGCAAGAACTACCGCAAGGCCGCAGAGCTGATCGACAGCGACCGGCTCTACACCCCGCTCGAGGCCGCCGGCCTGGCCAAGCAGACCTCCGCCGAGTCCAAGCAGGACCCGACGGTCGAGGTCGCCATGCGCCTGGGCGTCGACCCCCGCAAGGCCGACCAGATGGTCCGCGGGACCGTGAACCTGCCGCACGGTACCGGCAAGACCGCCCGGGTCATCGTCTTCGCCTCCGGCGACAAGGCCGCCGAGGCCGAGGCCGCCGGCGCCGACGTCGTGGGCGCCGAGGACCTGATCGAGCGCATCCAGGGCGGCTGGCTGGAGTTCGACGCGGCCATCGCCGCGCCGGACCAGATGGCCAAGGTCGGTCGCATCGCCCGCATCCTGGGCCCGCGTGGCCTGATGCCCAACCCGAAGACCGGCACCGTCACCCCGGACGTGGCCAAGGCCGTCAACGAGATCAAGGGCGGCAAGATCAACTTCCGGGTCGACAAGCAGGCCAACCTGCACCTGGTCATCGGCAAGGCGTCGTTCGACGCCGAGAAGCTGGTGGAGAACTACGGCGCCGCGCTGGACGAGATCCTGCGCGCCAAGCCGTCGGCCGCCAAGGGCCGGTACATCAAGAAGATCACCGTCTCCACCACCTCGGGCCCCGGTATCCAGGTCGACCCGAACCGCACGCGCAACCTGCTCATCGACGACGCGCCCAGCGTCTGACACGAACCTGCTCGACCGACGCCCCCGCCGCCTCCCGCGGCGGGGGCGCCGTCGTGTTCGGAGGCGCCCCGCAGTCGAGGACAGCCCGCGCGCACCCTGAGCGTCGTGCCGCGCCGCCCGGTGAGCGGTGAGGTTGCGCGCGGAGGGCCGGCCGCAACCTGAGTGTCGTGCCGCGCCGCCCGGTGAGCGGTGGGGTTGCGCGCGGAGAACCGGCCGCAACCTGAGTGTCGTGATCCGGGGCGTGGGCGACGGTGAGGTTGCGCGCGGGGCGGTCAGGTCCAGTGGGTGAGGACGGCCTCGGCGTCGACGGTCTCCGCGCCGGTCGAGCCCGCTTCCCCCGGGGTGCGGGAGAACCGCGGTGCGGCAGCGGCCTGCGGGACGCCGTTCTGCTCGACGATCGTGTCCCGCGCCGTGACGTGCGGGTGCACGGCGGCCTCGGCGAAGGACAGCACCGGGGTCACGCAGGCGTCGGTGGGGGCGAAGACGTCGGCCCACTCGTCGCGCGTGCGGGAGGCGAACACCCCGGCGATGCGGGCCCGCACCACCGGCCAGCCGTCGCGGTCGAGCTGGTGGGGCAGGTCCTCGCCGTCGAGCCCGAGGCCCTTCAGCAGCGCGGCGTAGAACTGTGGCTCGATGGCGCCGACGGCGACGTGGCGGCCGTCGGAACAGGTGTAGGTGTCGTAGAAGGGCGCGTGCCCGTCGAGGAGGTTCGTCGCAGGCTCGTCGGTCCAGAGCTTCTGCGCGAGCAGCGACCACACCATCTGCACGAGGATGCTGGCGCCGTCGATCATGGCGGCGTCGACGACCTGGCCCTCGCCGGAGCTCTTGGCCTCCCACAGCGCGGCGAGCACGCCGACGAGCAGCAGCATCGAGCCGCCGCCGAAGTCGCCGACGAGGTTCAGCGGCGGCACGGGCCGTTCGCCCTCGCGGCCGATGGCGTGCAGCGCGCCGGTCAGTGAGATGTAGTTGATGTCGTGGCCGGCGCGGTCGGCGAGCGGGCCCTCCTGGCCCCAGCCGGTGACGCGGCCGTAGACGAGGCGGGGGTTGCGGCGCAGACAGTCGTCGGGGCCGACGCCGAGGCGTTCGGTGACGCCGGGCCGGTAGCCCTCGATGAGCAGGTCGGCGCGCTCGACGAGGCGTAGCACGGTCTCGCGGCCGGCGGGGTCCTTGAGGTCGGCGACGACGCGGCGGCGGCCGCGCTGCACGACGTCGGCGGAGCTGTCGCCGAGCTGCAGGCCGCCGGGCCGGTCGATGCGGACGACGTCGGCGCCCAGGTCGGCAAGGATCATCGCCGCGTGCGGGCCCGGCCCGATCCCGGCCAGTTCGACGACCTTCAGTCCTGCCAACGGCCCCTTGCCCACACCGACTCCTTCGTCTGCACCGACGTCCCTGCCGACCCTAGATCAGGGACGGGCGCGCCTCACGCGACGGCGATGGGATCGTGGTCACCGGTGACGACGGCGCCGTCGAGGCCGTACCAGGCCTGGGCGAGGTCGTCGAGGGCGGCGTCCATGCGGTCGCGGCGCAGCGTGAACGGGAGCCGCAGGTTGCGTTCGAAGGCGCCGTCGATGCCGAAGCGGGGCCCGGCGGCCAGCAGCACGCCGCGACGGCGGGCGGCGGAGGTGAGCCTGCTCGACACCGGGGCGCCCAGGTCGAGCCACATGCTCAGGCCGCCGCCGGGGCGCGTCGAGGTCCAGGTGGGGAACAGCTCCGAGAGCCGGCCGCGCAGGTGGTCGCGGGCGGCGAGCAGTTCGGTGCGGCGGGCGTCGGCGACGGCGGTGGTGTCGTCGATCAGCCGGGCGGCGAGGAGGTGGTCGAGGACGGCGCCGCCGAGGTCGATGGCGGGCCGGACCGAGGCGAGTCTGCGGACGGTCGCCGCCGGGCCGCGGATCCAGCCGACCCGCAGGCCGCCCCAGAAGATCTTGGACGCCGAACCGACCGTGATGACCAGCGACGACTCCGCGGCGCCGCCGTAGGTCGCGAACGGCGCCGGCGGCGGTACCGACAGCGGGAGCTCGCTGAGGGTCTCGTCGATGACGAGGGTGGTGCCGGTGCGGCGGGCCAGTGCGACGAGCGCCTCCCGGTCGTCGGGCGGCATGAGGTGGCCGGTGGGGTTCTGGAAGTCGGGGATGAGGTAGGCGAGCCGGGGCGCGGCGTCGCGCACCCCGGCGGTGACCTGGTCGAGGTCCCAGCCGTCGGCGGTGAAGGGCACGGGCACGGGCCGGCCGCCGCGGACGCGGATCGCGTCGATGGCGTTGGGGTACGTCGGGTGCTCGACGAGGACCCGGTCGCCGGGGTTGACCAGTGCGTTGAGGACGAGCGCGATCGCGTTCTGCGCGCCGGACGTCACGAGGATCTGGTCGGGCGTGGTGGGCAGGCCGCGCTGGGTGTAGCGGCGGGCGATGGCGGCGCGCAGCACGGGCAGGCCGGTGACGTCGTAGCCGTGGCTGCCGAGGTGTGCGTCGAGGTCGCCGACGGCGGCTGCGGCGGCGGCGCGCACCGCGTCGAGGGGCGCGGGCAGGGCGGCGAAGGCGAGGTCGTGGACGGTGTCGTCGTGGACCGGGGTGAACGCGCCCAGCGGTGGGGACTGTTCTCCGGCCCGGGCGTCGGGCAGTCGGGTCCAGCTCCCGGAGCCACGGCGGCTGTGCAGGAACCCGTTCTCGCGCAACGACTCGTAGGCGGTGGCGACGGTCGTGCGGCTGACCTCGAGCGCGCCCGCGAGCTCGCGTTCGGCGGGGACGCGGGTGCCGAGGGGGAGCCGGCCGTCGAGCACGAGGAGTCGGATCTGGTCGGTGAGGGCCGAGGCCAGGGCGCGGCCCTCGGGTGGGCGCCACGCGCCGAGGACGCGCGCGAAGGTGTGGGCGCTGATGCGCCGGTCCAGGTCGTCCTGGGACATGACAGGCCACTCTCCGAGAATTGGCTATGCCGGACCAGGCCAATATTAGCCATACTGAGCACATGATGACACTATTGGTTGTAGTTCTCGTCCTCACCGTCCTGGCTGCGGCGGCCACCCGTTACGGCGCCGACAGTCGCGAACGCACCGGCAATGACGCCTTCAAGAGTCCTCCACGACGGCACACCGTCACCGGTGACCTCAGTGCGCTGGGCGCACGTCTCGCCCGCGCCGCGGCCCGCCCGCAGCGCGACACCGCCGGCCCGCAGCGCGACGCCGGAGAGGAGCGGGGACCCCGCTCCCGGTACCCGCGCGCGAAGACCTCGACCGCGTGACCGCCCGGTTGTGACGCTCGGCGGTCAGTGCCGGCGGCCCGGCTGCCACCTGTCGTGCATCACGACCGCGGCACTGTTCCCGAGGAGCCTCGGTCAGGCGTCGAGCAGGTCCGCCCGCCCAGCGTTCTCGAGGCTCCGCCGGTACGGCTCGAACAGGCCCTTGGCCAGCGGCAGCACCGTCAGCAGCTTTGCGACGGGACCCTTCGCCCGCACCTGTCCCTTGGCCAGGGCCACCGGAAGTACGACCTTGCCCAGCCAGAACCGGTTCCCGGTGTCGGCCGACATGAACAGCTCGACGTTCGGCGTCGGCCCCTGGCCCGCGCCCGTATGGAGCTCGGCGTTGGGCATGTCGACGGTGATCACCGCGTCGGGATCGGTGTAGGTCACCCGCAGCACCACGCCCGACGGCTTCAGCTTGGCCACCAGGTCCGGGTTCTCCATCCCGATGCGGAACACCCCGCCCAGGAACGTGTAGACCTCGTCCTCGTTCGCGAACGCCGCCACGGCGCGACTCCTCCCGTCGACTGCCGGGCAGTCTGTCCGACGCCGGGCCTCGCGCACGACTCCCTGACCGGGCCACGGTTGGCCCGCCGGGGCCGCACGTCCCGGCCCTGGCGTCCGCCCGATGCCGGGCTGCCCCGACCTCCCGTGTACTGCCGCGGAGCCGCCCCGAGCCGCGGAGCCGCCCCGAGCCGCAGGGCCGACCCGAGCCGCAGGGCCGACCCGAGCCGCGGAGCCGCGGAGCCGCGAGGTCAGCGGGTCGCCAGGTCAGCGGGTCGTAAAGCCGGCGGTCGTAAGAGTCAGCGGGTCTGGGGTGTCGGCGCGGAGGGCAGAGGCAGGACCAGGCGCGCGACGAGCCCGCCGCCCTCCCTCGGTAGCAGTGCCAGCTCCCCGTCCATCGAGGCCACCAGCGCCTCGACGATCCACAGCCCCAGCCCGGCCGTCCCGCGCCGTTCCCCGAGCGCGACCCCCTTCGCCGTCACCAGGCCCTCCTGTCCCGCCGGCAGACCCGGACCGCGGTCGCGGACCTCGGCCGTCAGCACGCCGCCGGCATGGGCCAGGGCCAGCTCGACGGGATCGGCGGCGCCGTGCCGCGCGGCGTTCTCGACGAGGTTGGTGAGCAGCCGGCGCAGCCGCTGTGGGTCGGTACGGACGACGGCGCCGGGCGGGTCGACCGTCGCGACCCGGCGGTCGGGGCCGACCCCGGCCGCGTCGAGGACGGCGTCGGCGAGGTCGCCGAGCGGCACCGCGCGGTCGCGGACCTTCCCGAGCGGACTGCCGTCGGCCAGCGCGAGGTCGGCGAGGCCGTCGAGCATGTCGTCGAGGTGGGTGGCGTGGTCGGCGAGCAGCGAGAGTGCCCGGTCGCGGGCGGGCCCGTCGAGGCGGCCCGCGGCGAGGTCGCGGGCCAGCGCCGAGAGCGACGCCACGGGGGTGCGGAACTCGTGGAGCACGACGCGGACACCGTCGACGCGGGCTCGCTGGGTGGCGACGAGCCGCTCCCGCAGCGCCTGTTCGGCCTCGGCGGCGCGGGCCTGCCGTTCCAGCTGCCGGACCAGCACTTCGACGAGTACGACGACGGCGACGAGGAAGCCCGTCCACCAGGCGCCGGCGAGGAGCCGGTCGGCCGGTGGGACGTCGGCGTCGGACCCGACGACGGCGGCGACCGTGTACGCGAGGCCCAGCAGCAGGGCCCCGGTCCGACCGGCGACCGCGCCGCCGCGGACGGCCGCCGCGATCGCGACGAGTGGGAGCGCCGCGACCATGACGGACGTCGCGCCGCCGGTCCATGCGCAGCCGACCACGACGAGCAGGCCGTCGACGACCGTCACCGCCCATCCCGGCAGCAGTGGGTGGCCGCGGCGGGTCGCGACGAGCTGCGCCGTCGAGTACCCGAGCGTGGCGACGACGAGCACCGACGCGGGGACGAGCATGTCCCGGGCGAGCGATGGCCCGACCGTCAGCGCCAGCCCGACCGCGAGGACGACGAACAGCCGCAGCACCGACGTCGTCCACTGCTCGTCGGTCCCGCGATCCGTGCCGTGACGTTCCACGCGGCGACAGTAGGGTCATCGGGTGCGTGACGGTCGGCACGTGGTGGTCATCGTCGACGACCACGCCCTCTTCGCCGAGGGTCTGGCGTTGCTGCTGGAGGCGCGCGCGGGCGACGGGTTCGTCGTCGGCGGGTCGGTGACGTCGGGTGAGGACGCGGTCGCGCTGGTCGGGAAGCATGCGGCTGACATCGCGATCGTCGATCTGGCGCTGCCGCCGCTGGGTGGGGTGGAGACGATCCGCCGGGTCAAGGCGGCGTATCCGGGGACGAGGGTGCTGGCGTTGTCGGGCACCGAGGATCTGGAGCTGGCGGCCGCGGCGCTGCGGGCGGGTGCGGACGGGTATCTCGGCAAGTCCGCCGATCCGCAGGTGCTGGTGGCGCCGCTGCTGGCGCTGGTGGCGGGGGTGCGGGTGGTCCGGGCGGAGTTGCTCGACGCGCTGCTCGTGGCCGCCGATCGCACCGCCGACGGGTTGCTCGACCGGCTCGGGGAGCGCGATGTGGAGCTGTGGGCGATGTTGGCCCGCGGGCTGGAGACGAGCGAGATCGCCCGGCCGTTGCTGGTGAGCGAGCGGACGGCGAAGCGGATGATCGCGTCGCTGCTGCACAAGCTGGGCGCGGCGAACCGCATCGAGGCCGCGGCGCTCGCGGGCCGCGCGGGCCTGCTCGACGAGCACCGGGACGTGCCCTGACCCCGGACCTCTCGTGAGCGGCGATAGTCGCTATAGCGACTATCGCCGCTCACAGGCCGCGCAGCGGCTTCCCGGACGGGTGATGGCACCCGCGGGACAGCGCAGGCGCGGGCGAACCGGTGTGCAAGCGCCGTGACGGGGGTCATGCTTCCCGCCATGCGGACGACGGCAGCGGTGCTGTGGGAGGTCGGGGGGAAGTGGGAGGTCGGCGAGGTCGACCTCGACCCGCCGGGCCCGGGCGAGGTTCTCGTCGAGCTGACGGCGAGCGGCCTCTGTCATTCCGACGAGCACCTGGTGACGGGCCAGCTCCCGGTGGGCCTGCCGGTCGTCGGTGGCCACGAGGGCGCGGGCCGGATCGCCGCGCTGGGCGAGGGCGTCACCGAGGTGGCGGTGGGCGATCCCGTCGTGCTGGCGTTCCTACCGTCGTGCGGGCGGTGTACCTGGTGCGTCCGCGGCATCACCAACCTGTGTGACGACGGCGCCGGCGCCACGCTGGGCCCGCAGCTCGACGGGACGTACCGCTTCCACAGTGACCGGGCGCAGGGCGAGGACATCGGACAGATGTGCCTGCTGGGGACGTTCTCGAAGCACACGGTGGTCCCGGTCAAGTCGGTGGTGCCGATCGACGAGGGCTTCCCGCTGCACCTCGCGGCGCTGGTCAGCTGCGGCGTGACGACGGGCTACGGCTCCGCGACGAGGACCGCCGACCTGCGGGTGGGCGACACGGCGGTGGTGATCGGCGTCGGCGGGGTCGGGGCGAACGCGGTGCAGGGCGCACGGATCGCGGGCTGTCGCTACGTCGTCGCCGTGGATCCGGTGGAGTTCAAGCGGGAGAAGGCGACGGCGTTCGGCGCGACCCACACCGCCCCCGACCTCGACGCCGCGTGGGAGATCGTCTCGGAGATCACCCGCGGCCGCCTCGCCGACGCCGCGATCATCACGACGGGCGTCGCCGAGGGCGAGATGGTGCAGCCGGCGCTGGAGCTCGTCGGCAAACGGGGTCGGGTCGTCGTCACGGCGCTCGCGCCGCACGAGCAGGAGACGGCGACGATGTCGCTGCTCGACCTCACCGTCTACGAGAAGCAGGTCAAGGGCGCGATGTTCGGCAGCGCGAACAGCCAGCACGACATCCCGCGCCTGCTGGAGCTCTACAACCTCGGGCAGCTGAAGCTCGACGAGCTGATCACGGCCGAGTACGCGCTGGAGGAGGTCAACCGCGGCTACGACGACATGCGCGCGGGCCGCAACATCCGCGGGCTCATCAGGTACTGAGGAGTGGGAATGCGCAGCATCGAGCACGGCAAGCGCAACGGCTTCGCGAGTTTGGGGAAGGGCGGGCTGAACCGGGACTCCTTCCCGATGCGCCTGTTCGCCAAGGGCAACGCCCGGCACTGGAACCCGGCCGACATCGACTTCTCCCAGGACGCCCGCGACATCGCCGCGATGACCGACGACGAGCGCTGGTGGACCTTCGCCCTGGCCGCGCAGTTCATGGCGGGGGAGGAGTCGGTGACCCAGGACCTGCAGCCGTTCGTCGCCGCGATGGCGGCGGAGGGGCGCCTCGCCGACGAGATGTACCTGACGCAGTTCGTGTTCGAGGAGGCCAAGCACACGGACGCGTTCCGGCGCTGGTTCGACGCCGTCGGGATGACCGACGACCTGCACTCCTACATCGAGTTCAACGAGCACTACATGCAGATCTTCACCGAGGAGCTGCCCGCGAGCCTGTACGCGCTGGCCGACGACCCGTCGCCGCGCAACCAGGTCCGGGCGTCGGTGACCTACAACCACATCGTCGAGGGCACGCTCGCGCTCACCGGGTACTTCACGTGGGCGAAGATCTGCACGAGCCGCGGGATTCTGCCGGGGATGCAGCAGGTCATCAAGCACATCGGTGACGACGAGCGTCGCCACATGGCGTGGGGGACGTTCACCTGCCGCCGTCACGTCGCCGCGGACGACGCGATGTACGACGTGGTCGACGAGCGGATGCAGGAGCTGATCGTGCCGTCGATGGGCGTCGTCACGGGGACGTTCGACAAGGTCGAGGCCGACGGTGGGCAGGTGCCGTTCGGCGTCGACATGAACGAGCTGGCCGAGTATGCGATGGACAAGCTGGGCCGCAGGCTGGGTGCGATCGAGTCGGCGCGCGGCGCCGATCTCGCGGTGATCGACGTCGACGCCTCGCCGGAGGCGCTGGAGGAGCGGTTCCATGTGGAGGACTCCCGTGAGCTGGCTGCGGCAGCGATATGAGCGCAGGGACGCGCTGGCGCTCCTGGATCCGGAGACGGACTTCCACGAGATCTACCGGCAGCTGTCGCTGTACGAGTTCCCGTGGGACGTCAACCAGGCGTTGAACTTCGCCCTGTTCCGGACGTACGCGGTGCCGTCGATCGGGAAGCTCCTGCACACGACGGGGGAGTTCACCCGCCGCGTGCAGAAGCGCTACGACGACACGGGCCTGTTGCTGGAGGCGGTGCTGGAGCACGGCTTCCACGGCGAAGGAAGAGCGGCCGTCCGCCGGATCAACCGGATGCACCGCTCCTACGACATCTCCGACGACGACATGCGCTACGTCCTGTCGACGTTCGTGGTGACGCCGATCCGCTGGCTCGACTCCTACGGCTGGCGGCGGCTGACGGAGGCGGAGAGGGCGGCGTCGGCCAACTACTACCGCGAGCTCGGCCGGCACATGGGCATCCCGGACATCCCGGCGACGTGGCGGGACTTCGAGACGCTGCTCGACGAGTACGAGGCCGCGCACTTCGCCTACGACCCGGGGTCGCGTTCGGTGGCCGACGCGACGCTGGCGCTGCTGGCGACGTTCCCGCCGAACCACCTGGCGCCGCGCCCGGCGGTCGACGCGTTCGCCCGGTCGTTGATGGACGCGCCGCTGCGACGGGCGCTGGCGTATCCGTCGCCGCCGAAGGTCGTGGAAGCCTTGTCGCGCACCGCTTTACGCCTGAGAGGGCGGTTCGTCCGGTTCATGCCGGCGCGGACGGAGCCCAGCATGTTCCGGGATCTCCCGGGGGTGCGCAGCTACCCGGCCGGGTTCACCGTCGAGGGACTCGGGACGTTCCCGATGGGGTGTCCGGTGACGCAGGGCGGCGACCGCTCCGGCACCCGGCCGCAACACGCCCTCCGTTCGGACCAACTTGGCGACGGGACCACAACTCGCCAGTAACCCACCACGACCAGCCTCGTTGACCGGTTGTCGGTAGCCGACTGCGCGCTCCCCAAGCACCCGCGGCGGCTCCCCGCGTTCACAGTCGAACGGGATCGGTCGAGTGGAGGCGCATCACGTGCCGGGTGTCGAGGTGAAGGTCGACGGCCTCTCGAAGTCCTTCGGCCGCGCGAACATCTGGTCCGACGTGACGCTGACGCTCCCGCCCGGCGAGGTGAGCGTGCTGCTCGGCCCGTCGGGCACGGGCAAGTCGGTGTTCCTGAAGACCCTGATCGGGCTGCTCAAGCCGGAGAAGGGCTCGATCGTCATCCACGACACCGACCTCGTGCGGTGCTCGGAGTCGCGGCTCTACGAGCTGCGCAAGCTGTTCGGGGTGCTGTTCCAGGACGGCGCGTTGTTCGGGTCGATGAACCTCTACGACAACATCGCGTTCCCGCTGCGGGAGCACACGAGGTTCGCCGAGTCGACGATCGCCGACATCGTCGCCGAGAAGATGGAGATGGTCGGCCTTACCGGCGACGAGAAGAAGCTGCCCGGGGAGATCTCCGGGGGGATGCGCAAACGGGCCGGACTGGCCCGGGCGCTGGTGCTCGACCCGGAGATCATCCTGTTCGACGAGCCCGACTCGGGTCTCGACCCGGTCCGCACGGCCTACCTGAACCAGCTGATCATCGACCTGAACGCGCAGACCGACGCGACGTTCCTGATCGTCACGCACGACATCAACACCGCGCAGACCGTCCCGGACAACATCGGGATGCTCTACCGCAAGCACCTCGCGATGTTCGGGCCGCGGGAGGTCCTGCTCACCAGCGAGGAGCCGGTCGTCGCGCAGTTCCTGAACGGGCGCAGGCAGGGTCCGATCGGGATGAGCGAGGAGAAGGACTCCGCGCAGGCCGAGCGTGAGCTGGCCGAGGCGGGCGAGCTCGACGGGCTGCCGCCGCTGAAACCGCAGCTGGAACCGTCGGCGGGGCTGCCGCAGCGGCGCGCCGTCGGGAGGCGCCGGGAGCGGGTCGAGTCGATGCTGCACACGCTGCCCTACGCCGCCCAGGAGGCGATCCGGGCGTCGTACACCGACGAGGCGCCGACGCAGTGGATGCCGGCCGTCGACCAGCCCACCGTGCAGATGCCTGTGGTGGACGAGGGGTGGCACCACCGCTCATGACCTCCCCGACGCCCGTCTCCCGGGCGCTGACCCCGGTCGGCAACCTGTTCGCGCTCGGCGCGTCGGTGCTGCGGATGACGTTCCGGCGGCCGTTCCAGCTGGGCGAGCTCATCGAGCAGACCTGGTTCGTCACCAAGGTCTCGGCGCTGCCGACGGCGCTGTTCACCATCCCGTTCGGGGCGACGATCGCGCTGCTGCTGGCCGAGCTGACCCGCCAGTTCGGGGCACAGAGCCAGACGGGCGCGGGCAGCGTGCTGGCGATCGTGCAGCAGGCCGCGCCGATCGTCACCGCGCTGCTGATCTCCGGCGCCGGCGGCAGCGCCGTGTGCGCGGACCTCGGGGCCCGCACCATCCGCGAGGAGATCGCCGCGATGGAGGTGCTGGGCATCTCACCGATCCAGCGGCTCGTCGTGCCGCGGGTCCTCGCGATGACGGTGACCGCGGTGGTGCTCAACGGGTTGGCGACGGTCGTCGGCGTCGGTGGCGGCTACTTCTTCAACGTCGTGGTGCAGGGCGGGACGCCGGGCGCCTACATCGCGAGCTTCTCCGCGATCGCGCAGGTCTCCGACATCGTGGTGTCGGAGATCAAGGCGGCCCTGTTCGGGTTCACGGCCGGTGTCGTCGCCGCCTACCGCGGGCTGAACCCGCCGCCGGGCGCGAAGGGCGTGGGCGACGCGGTGAACCAGGCCGTCGTCATCTCCTTCGTGCTGGTGTTCCTGATCAACCTCGTGCTCACGGCCCTGTACCTGCAGATCGTCCCGCCGAAGGGCGTCTGATGGCCACCTCGTTCGGCACCCGGGCCCGGCGCGCGATGCGCGGTCCGCTCGACCAGCTCGAGGAGCTGGGCGACCAGCTGTCGCTGTACGCGCGGGCCATCGCGTGGATCCCGCACACGCTGCGCCGCTACCGCACGGAGATCGCCCGGCTGCTGGCCGAGGTGAGCTTCGGGTCGGGCGCGCTGATCGTCATCCTGGGCACGGCGGGCGTGATGGCGGCGCTGTCGCTGTTCGTCGGCTCGCTCGTCGGCCTGCAGGGCTTCCGCGCGCTCGACTCGCTCGGTGTCGAGGCCCTGACCGGCTTCATCACGGCGTACTTCACTACCCGCGACATCGCGCCGCTGGTCGCCGCCGCGGCGCTGACCGCGACACTGGGCGCGGGGTTCACCGCCCAGCTCGGCGCCATGCGGATCTCCGAGGAGGTCGACGCGCTCGAGGTCATGGCGGTGCCGAGCGTGCCGTTCCTGGTGACGACGCGCGTGATCGCCGGGATCGTCGCCGTCGTCCCGATGTACACGATCGGCCTGCTGGCCAGCTTCGTCGCGTCCCGGCTCAACGTCACGGTGGTCAACGGGCTGCCCGGCGGCACCTACGACCACTACTTCGACCTGTTCCTGCCGGTCAGCGACGTGCTGTTCTCCTATCTGAAGGTCATCGTGTTCGCCGCGGTGATCATCCTGATCCACTGCCACTACGGCTACCGCGCCAAGGGCGGGCCGGCCGGCGTCGGTGTCGCGGTGGGCCGGGCCGTGCGGCTGTCGATCGTGTCGACGGCGATCCTCGACTTCTTCCTGACGCTGGTGATCTACGGGACGTCGACGTCGGTGCAGGTGGCCGGATGAGGTCGACGCGGAAGGTCCTGCAGGGCGTCGCGTTCGTCGCGGTGATGGCCCTGCTGGTCGGGCTGGCCGTCGCGAAGTACGCGGGGGCGTTCCGGTCGGGCGTTCCGGTGACGCTGCAGGTCGACAAGGCGGGCACCCAGCTCGCGGCGCGGGCCGACGTGAAGGTCCGCGGGATGGTCGTCGGCCAGGTCGACGACGTCTCCACCAGCGGCGGCGTCGTCACCGTCAGCATGAGCCTCGACCCCGACACGATCGGCGCGGTCCCGGCGGGGGTGTCGGCGCGGCTGCTGCCCAAGACGTTGTTCGGTGAGAAGTACGTGTCGCTGGTGCCGCCCGCGGCGTCGACGGGCCGGTCGTTGCAGGCGGGCGACGTCATCCCCGAGGACCGCAGCCGGACGGCGCGGGAGCTCGAACGCGTCCTCGACGGGCTGCTCCCGCTGTTGCGCGACGTCGAACCGCAGAAGCTGGCGACGACGCTGGGCGCGCTGTCGCAGTCGCTGTCGGGTCGCGGCGAGGAGCTGGGCCAGACCCTGGTCCAGCTGAACACGCTGGTGAAGGGCCTGAACCCGAGCCTGCCCGACCTGACGGCCGACATCACCCAGCTTGCCGACTACGCCGACAACCTGAACGGCGCTGCGCCCGACCTGCTCGATGCCCTCGAGGACCTGACCACGACGAGCCGGACGCTCGTCGACGAGAGCGCGAACCTGCGGGCGTTCGCGTCGTCGGTCACCGGGGCCTCCGACGACCTGACCGGCTTCCTGCGCGCCAACGGCGACGACATCGTCGCGCTGTCGGCGTCGAGCCGCCCGACGCTGGAGTCGCTGGCCCGCTACGCCCCTGAGTTCCCCTGCTTCTTCCAGCAGATGGCGGGGCTGGTCCCGTTCGCCGACAACGCGTTCGGCAAGGGCACCGACCGCCCGGGCATCCACATCACGCTGGAGATCACCAACAACAAGGGCAAGTACACCCCTGGCGAGGAGCCCCGCTACCTCGACGACCGGGGCCCGCGCTGCTACCCGATCACCTACCCGGGCGCACAGTCGCCGCCCGACGGCCCGTTCCGCGACGGGTCGCGGCCGTCGGCGCCGCCGGTCGGCAACCCCGTCGGCACCCCGGAGGCGTTCGGCGTGAACACCTACGGCTCCTACGACGGCAGCCAGTCCTGGAAAGGCCTACGCACCAACGAGCCTGCGTCCTGGCGGACGGACATGGGCCTCGCGAACTCGCCCGCCGACCGGCAGATGGTCTCCGAGGTCGTCGCCGTGCAGCAGGGCATCTCGCCCGCGCAGGTCCCGGCGTGGAGCAGCATGCTCGTCGGCCCGCTCTACCGGGGCAGCGAGGTGACGCTGACGTGAGTCGGATCCCCGTCGCACCACTGGTCAAGTTCCTGGTGTTCGCCCTGGTCACCGCCCTGGCGACGACGGTTCTGGCGTCGACGATCGCCAACTCCCAGGGCGGGGAGCGCACCGCCTACAGCGCCCGGTTCACCGACGCGTCGGGCCTGCTCGCGGGCGACGACGTGCGGATCGCGGGTGTCGTCGTCGGCACGGTCGACTCGGTGGAGATCGTCGACCGCCGGTTCGCCCACGTCGGGTTCAGCGTCGACTCGGCCCAGCGGCTGCCCGGCTCGGTCACCGCGGCCGTCCTCTACAAGAACCTCATCGGGCAGCGGTTCCTGTCGCTGGACCGCGGCGACGGGCACAACCCCGTGCCGCTGCCACCCGGCGGGGAGATCCCCGTGCAGCGCACGACGCCGCCGCTCGACCTGACCACGTTGTTCAACGGGTTCCAGCCCCTGTTCGCGGCGCTCGACCCGGAGCAGGTCAACACGCTCTCGATGGAGATCGTCGAGGTCCTGCAGGGCCAGGGCGGCACCGTCGACAGTCTGCTGTCCAGCACGGCGTCGCTGACCAGCACCATCGCCGACCGCGACCAGGTGATCGGGCAGGTCATCGACAACCTGAACGCGGTGCTGCAGACGGTGTCGGACAACGACCAGCAGCTCGACGACCTCATCGTGTCGCTGCGTGAGCTGGTGTCGGGGCTGGCAGGGGACCGCGAGCCCATCGGCGCCGCCATCGCCTCCCTCGGCGACCTGACCACCACCACGGCCGGGCTGCTCGAGGAGGGCCGGCCCGCGTTGAAGCAGGACATCGCGTCGCTCGGCGACCTGTCCGGCCGGCTGAACCAGGCCGAGCCGACGATCGAGCACTTCCTGCAGTTCGCCCCGTACAAGCTCAACAAGCTCGGCCGGGCCGCCAGTTACGGCAGCTGGTTCCAGTTCTACCTGTGCGGGCTGTCCGGGTCGGTCGGCATCGGCGGCCTCGTGCCCGCGCAGGAGCTGCCCGTGTTCGCATCCGACGCGCCGCGCTGCGGGCCCGACCCGTCCGGCTCCGGCGGCGAGAGCCCGCCGCTGCTGCCGGCGCCGTCGAACCTGCCGATCCCGACGCAGGTGCCGGACCTCCCCGTCCTCGGGGGTGGTGGCCGGTGAGGCTCGTGCAGCGGCCCGTCGCGCTCGCCACGATCGGCATCGTCGTGCTGCTCGTCGCCGGGCTCGTCGCGTTCAACGGCCCGTCGCTGTTCGGCGGCACCACCTACTCCGCCGAGTTCACCGAGGCCGCGGGCCTGCAGCCGGGCGACAAGGTCACCGTCGCCGGCGTCGAGACCGGGCGGGTGCGCACCGTCGAGCTCGACGGCGACCACGTCCTGGTGACGTTCCAGGTCGACGACGCCTGGGTCGGCGACCGCACCACCGCCTCCATCGGCATCCGCACCCTGCTCGGCGCCAAGTACCTCGCGCTCGACCCGCAGGGCGGCAACGACCTCGACCCCGACACGGTCATCCCGCGCTCGCGCACCGCGTCACCGTTCGACGTCGTCGAGGCCTTCAACGGGCTGTCCGGCACCCTCGACCAGCTCGACACCGGCCGGCTCGCGAAGAGCCTCACCACGCTGGCCGACACGTTCCGCGACACCCCGCCCGAGGTCCGCGGCGCCCTCGACGGCCTCACCCGGCTGTCGACGACCATCGCGAGCCGCGACGACCAGCTCCGCAGCCTGCTCGCCGGCACCCGCACCCTGTCGACGACGCTCGCCGACCGCCGCGGCGACATCGAGGCCCTGCTGTCCGACGGCAACCTGCTGCTCGGCGAGCTGCAGCAGCGTCGCGACGCCATCTCCCGGCTGTTGTCGGGCACCCGGGCGCTGGCCGAGCAGCTGCGCGGGCTCGTCGCCGACAACACCGAGCAGCTGCGGCCCACCCTCGAAGCCCTCGACCGCGTCGTCGACGTCTTGGCGCGCAACCAGGACAACCTCGCCCAGGTGCTGGAGAAGGAGGCCGTGTTCGTGCGGCTGTTCGCCAACGCCGTCGGCAGCGGCCGCTGGTTCGACAACTACATCTGCGCGCTGCTCCCGACACCGAGCATCGGCCCGCTCAACCCAGGGGGATGCTGACCATGCCGGACTGGGCCCGGGACAAGTCGCGGATGCAGCTCGTCGCGCTCGTGTCCGTCGTCGCCGTGCTGCTCGCCGCCGGCATCTGGCTGATCTCGGGCGAACCCGGCCGCAAGATCACCGCGTACTTCACCAACGCCTCCGCCCTGTTCGACGACAACTCCGTCCGCGTCCTGGGCGTGGCCGTCGGCACCATCGACAAGGTCACGCCCGAGGACACGCAGGTGCGCGTCGACATGACGATCACCGACGACGACGTGAAGCTGCCCGCGGACGTGAAGGCCGTCGTCATCTCGCCGAGCCTGGTCACCGGCCGCTACGTCCAGCTCACCCCCGTGTGGACGTCGGGCCCCGCGATGCCCGACGGCGCCGTCATCCCGCTGGAGCGCACCGCGGTCCCGCTCGGCGTCGACGACCTCAGCCGCACCGCAACCGAGCTCGCCCGCGCCCTCGGCCCCGACGGCGCCAACAGCTACGGCGCGGTATCCGACGCACTCGACGTCGGCGCCGCCAACCTCGCCGGCAACGGCCAGGCCCTCAACGACACCATCCACAACCTGGGCGACCTGTCGACGACGCTCGCCGGCTCCAGCGACGACCTGTTCGGCACCATCACCGAGCTGCAGAAGTTCACCGAGACCCTGAAGAACAGCGACGGCACCGTCCGCGAGTTCGCGGGCCGCCTCGACTCCGTCACCAGAATCCTCGCCGACCAGCGCGAGGACCTCGGCTCCGCATTACGTGACCTGTCGCTCGCCCTCGGCGAGGTGCAGCACTTCATCGCCGACAACCGCGAGGCGCTGAAGTCCAACGTCGACAAGCTGACCGACGTCACCGGGGTCCTCGCCGACGAGCAGCGCGCCCTGGCCGAGATCCTCGACGTCGCACCCACCGCCGTCGGCAACCTCGCCAACACCTACAACGGCGCGTCCGGCACCCTCGACACCCGCGCCAACATCAACGAGCTGTCATTCCCACCCGTGCTGTTCCTGTGCACGATGCTGCGCCGCTCCGGCCCGGTCCCGGCCAACCTGACCGACGCCTGCAACGCCCTCGAACCCGTCATCTCCGGGGCGGTGCCGCTGCCCGGCGCCGCCGCCGTCATCACGTCGCTGCAGCAGGGGACCGTGCCGCCGTTCCCGGCGATGGCCGTGCCGATCGAGCCGCCACCCGGGCTGGCACTCGCGCCCGCCACACAGCCACCCCCGACGACCACCGAGACGGCCCCGGGTCTGCTCCCCGGTCTGCTCGGAGGTGGCCGGTGAGAGGCCGGTTCGTCGCGCTGCTCGGCGCCACCGCCATGCTGCTGTCGGGCTGCGGAGTCCTCTCCGGTGGGCTGCGCGGCGTCGACCTTCCCGGTGGTGCCGACCTCGGCGACGACCCCTACTCGGTCACCATCCGGTTCGCCGACGTCGCCGACCTCGTCCCGCAGTCGCTGGTCAAGGTGGCCGACGTGCCCGTCGGCAGCGTGTCCGACATCCGCGTCGACCCGCAGACCTGGGACGCGCTGGTCACCGTGAAGGTCAACCGCGGCGTCACCCTGCCCGGCAACAGCCGCGCCACCGTCCGCGCCACGAGCCTGCTCGGGGAGAAGTTCGTCGAGCTCGCCCCGCCCGCCCAGGGCGCCACCGGCACCCTGCGCGACGGCGCCACCATCCCGATCGCCGCCACCGGCCGCGCCGCCGAGGTCGAGGAGGTCCTGGGCGCGCTGTCGATGCTGCTCAACGGCGGCGGCGTCGGCCAGATCAAGACGATCTCCACCGAGCTCAACAAGGCACTGTCGGGCAACGAGCCCGAAATCCGGTCGCTGCTGACCAACCTGGACACCCTCGTCGGCACCCTCGACACCCACAAGTCCGAGATCACCCGCGCGCTCGACTCCATCAACCGGCTGGCAGCCACCCTCGCCGAGCGCCGCGGCCAGATCACCGACGCCCTGCAACAGCTCGGCCCCGGCATCCAGGAGCTCGCCGACCAGCGCGAACAGCTCGTCGACATGCTCAAGGCGCTCGACCGGCTCTCCGGCGTCGCCACCGACGTCGTCGACCGCAGCCGGGACGACCTCGTCGCCGACCTCCGCGCCCTGCAGCCCACGCTCGCGAAACTCGCCGAGTCCGGACAGGACCTGCCCAACTCCCTGGAGATGCTGGGCACGTTCCCGTTCACCGACGCGGCCGTCCCCGCCTTCGCAGGCGACTACGCCAACCTCTACGTCCGCGCCGACCTCGACCTCAAGGACCTGCTCGACAACCTGTCCCGGTCGCGCGAACCCCTCATCGGCCCCGACGCGCCCCTGCTGAACCAGCTCCCCGGGACGGCCGCGCTGCTCGCGCCGCTGCTCGGCGGCGACCCGGACCGGCCGGCGTTCCCGCTGCTCGGTGACGTCCTGACACCACTCACGCCCGACACCCCCCAGACGTCGCCGCCCCCACCGCCGCCCGCCGACGCCACCACCCCCGGCCCGCCGCCCGGCACCACCACGGCACCCCCCGGCGGCGGCGGGCTGCTCGGCGGCATCCTCGGAGGTGGCCGGTGATCACCCGCACCGTCCGGCTGCAGCTCATCGCGCTGCTCGCCGTCACACTGCTCGGCGTCGGCTACGTCGGCGTCCGCTACGCCGGACTCGGCAACGTCTTCGGCGCCACCACCTACCCCGTGACGATGAAGCTCGCCGACTCCGGCGGCATCTTCTCCGGGGCCGACGTCACCTACCGCGGCGTCAGCGTCGGCCGCGTCGGCGACCTCACCGTCACCCCCGACGGCGTCGACGTCCGCCTCGACATCCGCAAGACCGCACCGCAGATCCCGGCCGACCTGCGCGCCGCCGTCCGCAACCTCTCCGCGATCGGGGAGCAACACGTCGACCTCACCCCGCAGACCGCCGGCGGCGCGATGCTCGGCGCCGGCTCGGTCGTCCCCGTCGACCGGACGTCGGTCCCGGTGCCGGTGGACGACCTCGTCACGAGCCTCGACGACTTCGTCCGCTCCGTACCGCTCGACTCCCTGCGCACCGTCGTCGACCAGCTCGGCACCGCCTTCACCGGCACCGCACAGCCGCTGCAGCAGCTGCTCGACACGTCCCACGAGTTCACCGGCGCCGCCGTCGACGCCCTCCCGCAGACGACCGCGCTGCTCGCCGACGGCCGCACCGTCCTCACCACGCAGAACGACATCTCCGGCCAGTTCACCGACTTCAGCCACAACCTCGCGCTGCTCGCCGCCCAGCTCGAGACGTCCGACCCCGACCTGCGCCGGCTCATCGAGGCCGGACCCGGTGCGGCGCAGCAGGTCAGCGCGCTGCTGTCGGAGAGCGGCAGCGGGCTCGGCACCGTCATCGACAACCTGCTGACGGTCAGCCGCGTCGCCGAACCCCGCCAGGCCGGGCTGCGGCAGCTGCTCGTCACCTACCCCGGCGTCGTCGCCAGCGGATACACCACCGTCCCCGGCGACGGCACCGCCCACCTCGGCCTCGCCGTCAACCTGTTCGACCCCATCGTCTGCGCCAAGGGCTACGAGACCACCCAACGCCGCCCCGGCAACGACGTCGCCGAGGTCCCCGTCAACGCCCACGCCTACTGCGCCGAACCGCCCGGCAGCCCCAGCGACGTCCGCGGCGCGCAGAACGTTCCCCGCGCCGAGACACCCAAGCCGCCGCCCGGCACCCACCGCGGCGGCGCCGCCCAGACCCTGCCCGCGGGCTCCGACCCCGACCCGTGGCGCATCCCCCTGACCACCCCCGCGCAGATCCTCGAACCATGACCGCCGAGGAACGCGCGGCCGCAGCCCCCGATGGCCGGCTCCCCGCCGCCGGATGGAGTGCCCGATGACGACGCACGCCCCGGAACGACCCACCGACGACAGCGAGCAGCCTCCCGCGCCGCCCCCGGAACGGATCCGCCGCGCACTGTCGATCGCCGTAGCCGTCGGCGCGGTCCTCGTGCTCGTCGCCGGGGTGCTGTGGATCGTCGCCGCCACCAGCGGCACCACCCGCCTCGCCGAGGACCGCGACGCCGCGCTCGTCGCCGCCCGGCAGGCCGCCACCACCGTCACGTCCGTCGACAAGAACGACGCCGACGGCACCCTCGCCCGCTGGGAGTCCGTCGCCGCCGACGCCCAGCTCGACGAGTTCCGCACCAGCCACGACCAGTACGCGCAGATGATCGGTCAGTTCCCGGCGAGCGCACACGGCACGGTCACCGACGCGGCCGTCGGAGAGCTCGACCAACGCGCCGGCACCGCCCGCGTCATCGTCGGCATGGACGTCGCCCTCGACGACGGCGGCAAGACCCCACCGACCCGGCAGCGCCTCCAGATGCAGATGAAGCGCACCGACGACGGCTGGAAGGTCGTCAAGATCGCCCCGGTCGGCGGCGCGACCGGCTGAGCCGTCCCGTGCCCCGAGGTCGACCGACTCCCAGGAGGTCACCGACATGCCCCCGACCCACCGCCGCCGCCCCACCGGCACCCGCACCCCCCGCGTCGCGGGCCGCGTCCCCGCGGGCACGACCCCGCGTGCGGCCGACGGCCGTGCCGAGACGTCCGCCCCCGAGGCCGGCGCCGACCCCACCCGCCCCG
>NZ_BJVJ01000005.1 GCF_007989085.1 Pseudonocardia sulfidoxydans NBRC 16205 | reverse complement strand
TAAGTCGACGCGAGGACGTCGGCCGCATCGGTTTCGAGGCGCGCGCGTGCGAGACCGCCGTGCGGAACGACCGGACCGACAGGACGGAGCCTCGGATCGTCAGCGGTGCCGGCGATTTCGACGCGCCGGACCAACAGTGGGGCGAATCTGGTCTCGGTCCGCGACGGCCCCCTGTCGTCCCTGTAGAGCAGGACAGAGGGCCAGCCCATCCAGAGCTCGTCGTCCGCGGCGTCGCTCAGCAGACGCGCTGCCCCGGCCGGCGCTGCGATGCATCCGTCCGTATCGACGTCGCCGCGCAGCGCGCGCTCCGCCCCGAGGACGATGACATGATCGGTCCCGTCGAGCCGCAGCAGCGGTGGTTCGGACTCGGCACGCACGACGTCGGCGAGGTAACCGATCAGATCGGGCCACTCGGGTTCGTGTACTTCCGCTGTCGTCGCTTCCTGTCCCTCGGCGGGTCCGTTGACGTGAGGCTCCGGAGGCGGACCGAGGGGTCGGGTCGCGATCGGGATCGCTCCGGTGACACGAATGGCGGACTTGACCGGCGTCTGCGGGGGCGACGCGTCCCGGAGGCGATCACCGACAGCCTCGAAGAGGTCGTCGACGGAGACGATCGCGCTGGCCGAGCGGCCTGCGGAGCCGGAATGCAACACGTCGGCCACCGCGGCGGTGAAGACCGAAGGAGCAGGGTTCTGTGCGGTGTCGGTGTTCGTGGCGTAGGACGCCTCGGTCGCATCGGAGGATGCCAAGACGTAGGCGCCGCGTGGTGCGACCGGCGGCAGTCCGCGTCTGCGTGTGGCTGCTCCCGACTTCGTCGGTGACGTGCGGAAGCCCAGGGTGAAGGCGCCGCTCTCACAGGGGTCGAGAATCGCGACTCTCTGGGCGGCGAAGCAGTTCTCGATGCAGTCATTGACGAACGACGCGCTCACGCCGGTCGATGCGATGTCCTCCCGATCGGTGTCGTGGGCGACGAAGGTGAACTCTCCGTTCGTCCCCCGGACGCCGTGACCGGTGATGTAGATGAGCGCCAGATCGTCGTCGGTGCGTTCCTGACAGAACCCACTGATGGCATCCCGCATCTGGTCGGCCGGCAGGTTTCGTCCTGTTGCGACGGTGAATCCACCGATGGCGCGGTCTTTGAGGACTGTGGTCATGACATCGACGTCGGCCCGACAGGACGGCAGGTTCGTGAAACTCTTGTCGCGGTATAGCTCGGTCCCGATGATCAGAGCGTGTCTACCGAGGAAGGCCCTCACGACGATGTCGTGTTGCTGTCGCCTCGCCAGAACTTTTCCATCAGCTCCTGCTGCGCGGCTGTCGGTGAACCGACGATTTCGATGGTGCGCTCACCGTCATGCACTGTGACCGTCGTTCGGCGATCCCGGGCGCACCACCCGGAAATGGCTTGACCGAGCATGGTTGCAAGCGGCTTCGCATAAGGAACGCCTGCGACGACCAGGGCTACTACGTCGGTGACTCCCTTGGCGCCGTCCTGCGCGGAAGGGCTGGCTGAGAAGGAAAGCCCAGTGAGCTCGTGGAGTGAGGGATCGGTGGTTAGCGCCAGCCGGAGCTCGCTCGTAAGCCGCTCGCGCACCAAGGGATCGCTCGGACCCTGGACTTCGAGCACTACTGTTCGGTCCGGCATGGTTCCCCCTCGAGCGTACGTCGCTATCAAGGAGTACGGGATCGGGGACATGCGGTCCAGTCCCCGTTCCGACGATTCACGCGCCGCCGAAGTGTTGCCTGAGGGCGGCGTTGAGTCGGAATCATCCCTTCTGAGGTAACAGTTCTTCTGTCCGTGCTGGAGCGACGCCGACGCCGTCACCCGGACCGATGAACGTCGGGATGGCGCCAGTATCAGATCGAAATGGCGGGGCGGGTCAGAAGCGGATCGGCAGGCGGTGCAGGCCGTGGATCAGGGAGCTCTCCCGCCACTCCAGCGTCTCGGGCTCGGCGGCCAGCTCCAAGTCAGGAAAGCGCTCCAGCAACGTCCGGAACGCGATCTCGCCCTCCAGCCGGGCCAGCGGCGCCCCCAGGCAGTGGTGGATGCCGTAGCCGAAGGCGACGTGCCCCGACGTGTCTCGGCTGACGTCGAGCTCCCCCGGGCGCTCGAAGCGGCCCGGGTCCCGGTTGGCCCCGATCAGGGAGACGAGGACGAACTCGCCCTCCGGGATGGTCACTCCGCCGATCTCGACGGGCTCGGTGGTGTGCCGCATCGTCGCCAGGTTGACCGGCCCGTCGAAACGCAGGAACTCCTCGACGGCGTTCGGGACCAGCGACGGGTCCGCGCGCAGCGCGGCCAGCTGGTCGGGACGGCGCAGCAGGGCGAGCATGCCGTTGCCGATCAGGTTGACGGTCGTCTCGTGGCCGGCCACCAGCAGCAGGAACGCCATCGAGATGACCTCGGTGTGCGACAGCGAGTCGCCGTCCTCCGAGGCGGCGACGATCGCCGACAGCATGTCGTCGCCGGGCTCGGCGGTCTTCTGCGCGACGAGCTGGGCGAGGAACTGTGCCATCGCTTGCGCCGCAGCCGACCGGACCGCGGGCTCACCCCGCGACAGCAGCGTGTTCGACCAGGTGCGGAACTCGTCGCGGCGATCCTGGGGCACACCCAGCAGCTCGCAGATCACCGTCATGGGCAGCGGGAAGGCGAACTCGTCGAGGAGGTCGACCTCGGGTCCGCGCGCGGTCATCGAGTCGGCGAGCTCCGTGGCGATCTCGGTGATCCGCGGCCGCATCCGCCCGATGGCCCGCACCGTGAACGCTCGGTTCACCAGTTTGCGCAGGCGTGTGTGGTCGGGCGGGTCGCTGTTGAGCATGTGTTCGACGAGCGAGCTCGCGACCTCGGTCCGGTGCAGCTCGGGCGTCGCGTGCCGCTCGACCAGGTTGGCGACCCGCAGGCCGCTCTTCGCCAGGCGCGGGTCGTTGAGGGCTGGGCGGACGTCGGCGTAGCGCGTCACCAGCCACACGACGAGCCCCGGGGGCGCGACCGCCCGGGCGACCGGGGCCTCCTCGCGCAGTCGCCGGTAGAGCGAGTCCGGGTCGGCGAAGAAATGGTCGTCGAGGTGGATCGGGTCGGTGTTCTCCACGGTGCTGGTCATGGCGGTGGTCCTCCTCCGGGCGGCCCCCCGCCGCCCTCGGCTGCTCCCGACGCTAGCCCTGTGCGCTGTCACGACGCTGAGGGTTTGCTGATGCCACCGGTGGGAGCGTCCCTTTCGCGGCCCGGCTCCCGGCGCGGGTGGTTCCCAGCGGCAGGCTCGGCCATCATCGGTGTGGTGACGTCACCGGTGATCGTGGAGCTCGCCCTCAACGGCCCCACGCCGCGCAGCGTGAACCGCCACGTCCCCCGCACGCCCGCCGAGATCACCGCGGTCGCGCTGGAGGGCATCGAGCTGGGGGCGTCGATCGTCCACAACCACACCGACGACGTCATGTTCTCCGTCGACGGGGTGCACGCCGTCGAGCCGTACGTGCAGGCGTGGACGCCGATCCTGGACCGGCACCCGGACGTGCTCCTGTACCCGACGATGGGTGCGGCGGCCCGCGGCATCCCGGTCGAGAGGCGGTGGGCACACGTCGAGGAGCTGGCGCGGCGGGGGATGGGCATGACGCTGGTCGACCCCGGCTCGGTCAACCTCGGCCTCACCTCCGACGGCGCGCTCGACCCGGTCGCGGCCGCCGAGCCCTACGCCAACCCGCACGCCGACGTCGACCACATGATCACCCGTACCGCCGCGCTGGGGGCGGCGCCGAGCATCTCGATCTTCGAGCCCGGGTATCTGCGCACCGCGCTCACCTGGCACCGCACCGGACGGCTGCCCGCGGGCGCGATCGTGAAGCTCTACTTCGGTGGCCGGTTGGAGTTCGGGCTCCCGCCCACCGCGACCGCGCTCGAGGCGTACCTGGAGATGCTGGAGCCGACGGGTCTGCCGTGGTCGGTCGCGGTCCTGGGCGGTGACGTCGTCGGGTGCGGGCTCGCCGAGCTCGCGGTGCGCCGGGGCGGGCACGTCCGCGTCGGGTTGGAGGACCACGCCGGGCCGGGGGAGCCGAGCAACGCCGACCTGCTCCGCGCGCTGATGGACCTGTTGCGCGACATGGGCCGTTCCCCGGCGACGATCGCTGAGGCGCGGGCGATCCTCGGAGTTCCGTCAGGGACACCGGGCCTGTGGGGCCGCACGTTCGTCGGTGACGCGCCGCCCAGCCTCGGGGACGGCACGCCCGTGACGGTGACGTTCGTCGCCCCCGACGGGATCGCGGTCCACGCGGGCGGCAACCGCCTCGGGTTCCGCGCCACGGCGTCGGCGGACCGCCTCACCGTCGACGACCGCGTCCGCGCCACCCGCATGGCCTGCCCGCCGGACGTCCAGGCCCTGGACGACTGGCTCGTCGCGCTCCTGACCGCCGACCCCGCCTACGTTGTCGACGGGCAGTCTTTGACGCTTGTCACCGACGCCGCGCGGATCGATCTCGTGGAGAGCCCCGAACGGCACTAGCGTTGGCCCCATGGTGCTGCGCGCCCGGGAGATCATGAGCAACCGCGTCGTCACCGTCCGGGCGGACGCCCCGGTGTCGTTGGCGGAGAAGCGGCTCGCCGAGTTCCGCTTCAGCGCACTGCCGGTGACCGACGACCGCAACCGGCTCGTCGGCATGATCAGCGTTGTCGACCTGCTGCGCCACCGCGAGGAGAATCCCACGGGCTCGCAGGCCCCGGTGGAGTCCGTGATGACCCGCGACATCGTGCACATGTCACCGAACGCGGGCGTCGGGATCATCGCCCACCGCATGCGCACCTACGGCGAGCTGCGGGTCGTTCCCATCGTCGACCGGGGTGTGCTCGTCGGGGTCGTGACCCGCAGCGACCTGATCCGCCCCCGCCCGACGGGCAACGCGGTGAGCCGCGCGGTCCGGCGCTTCGTCGAGCGCCGCTCCGAGGACCTGCGCCCCTCGACGACCTACCGGCCGCCGCCGCGGCGCCCCCGTTCGCTGCCCGCCGACGCCACTGTTCGCGACGCGATGACCACGGCCGACCTGGTCACGGTCACCGAGGAGCAGACCACCGAGGACGCCGCCGCGCTGCTGACGGGCCGACGCCTGACGTCGCTGCCCGTCGTGCGGGCCGGTGATCGGCTCGTCGGCGTCATCAGCGAGGCGGACCTGCTGCGCGACCCCCTCGACGGGCGGCGCACCGGGCGGCCGCGGACCGTCGGCGGGGCGATGAGCCGCGATCCGGTGACGGTCGGCCCCGACGACGAGCTCCGCGTCGCGCGCAGCCTGATGTCCGACCGCGGCTTCCGCATCCTGCCGGTGGTGCAGGCGGGACGGTTGGTCGGCGTGATCAGCCGCCGCGACCTGCTCTGATCGGGTCGACCCGGGTCGTTCGGCTGCACGCGGGCATCGGCGCCCTGGTACGAGGCCCGACAACCGCTCGTGAGTGGCGATAGTCGCTATAGCGACTATCGCCACTCACAGGGTTGCGCCGGGGTGATCGTCGCGCGGCCGACGCGGCTGGGGCAGACTTCGTCGCACCATGGACTTCTACTCCGCGTACCGGCACGGGTTCCTGCGCGTCGCCGCCGCCACGTTGCGGACCGTCATCGCCGATCCGGCGGCGAACGCGGCGTCGGTGCTGGAGACGGCACGGTCGTTGCACGACGACGGCGTCGGCGTGATCGTGTTCCCCGAGCTGACGTTGTCGGGCTACTCGATCGAGGACGTGCTCCTGCAGGACACGCTGCTCGACGCGGTCGAGGAGGCGCTCGCCGAGGTGGTGGCCGGGTCGGCGGACCTGCTGCCGGTGCTGGTCGTCGGCGCGCCGTTGCGCTACCGGCACCGCATCTACAACTGCGCCGTCGTCGTCCACCGGGGACGCGTCCTGGGGGTGGCGCCGAAGTCGTACCTGCCGACGTACCGGGAGTTCTACGAGCGCCGCCAGGTCGCGCCGGGCGACGACGTGCGCGGCACGTTGCAGCTGGGCGGGGCGGAGGTGCCGTTCGGGCCGGATCTGCTGTTCGCGGCGGCGGACGTGCCGGGGTTCGTGCTGCACGTCGAGGTGTGCGAGGACATGTGGGTGCCGATCCCGCCGAGCGCGGAGGCGGCGCTCGCGGGGGCGACGGTGCTGGCGAACCTGTCGGGCAGCCCCATCACGGTGGGCCGGGCGGACGACCGGACGTTGCTGTGCCGGTCGGCCTCGGCACGCTGCCTGGCCGCCTACGTGTACGCGGCGGCGGGAGAGGGCGAGTCGAGCACCGACCTGGCCTGGGACGGCCAGACGATGATCCACGAGAACGGTCTGCTGCTCGCGGAGAGCGCGCGGTTCCCGAGCGGGCCCCGGCACTCGGTCGCCGACGTCGATCTCGACCGGTTGCGGGCCGAGCGGCTACGGATGGGCACGTTCGACGACAACCGTCGCCGGCACGCGGAGCGGGTGGACGCGTTCCGGCGCATCGAGTTCCGGCTCGACCCGCCGCGCCACGACATCGGGTTGCGGCGCGAGATCGAGCGGTTCCCGTTCGTGCCGGCCGACCCGGCGCGGCTGGAGCAGGACTGCTACGAGGCCTACAACATCCAGGTCTCCGGTCTGGAGCAGCGGCTGCGCGCGATCGGACAGCCGAAGATCGTCATCGGGGTGTCGGGCGGGCTCGACTCGACCCACGCGCTGATCGTCGCGGCCCGGGCGATGGACCGCGAGGGCCGTCCGCGCAGCGACATCCTGGCGTTCACGCTGCCCGGTTTCGCAACGGGTGAGCGGACGAAGAACAACGCGACGCGGCTGGCCGAGGCGCTGGGCGTCACGTTCGAGACGATCGACATCACCGAGACGGCGCGGCTGATGCTGCGCAACCTCGCCCACCCGTTCTCGTCCGGCGACCCGGTCTACGACGTGACGTTCGAGAACGTGCAGGCGGGCCTGCGGACCGACTACCTGTTCCGCGCGGCCAACCAGCGGCGCGGGATCGTGCTCGGCACGGGCGACCTGTCGGAGCTGGCGCTGGGGTGGTCCACCTACGGCGTCGGCGACCAGATGTCGCACTACAACGTCAACGGCGGCGTCCCGAAGACGTTGATCCAGCACCTGATCCGCTGGGTCGTGTCGTCGAAGCAGTTCGACGACGAGGTCGGCGACGTGCTGACCGACGTGCTCGACACCGAGATCACCCCCGAGCTCGTCCCGGCCGACGACGAACGCCCGGTCCAGAGCAGCGAGGCGACGGTGGGCCCGTACTCGTTGCAGGACTTCACGTTGTTCCACGTGCTGCGGTGGGGGATGCGGCCGTCGAAGATCGCGTTCCTGGCGTGGCACGCGTGGCACGACGCCGAGGCGGGTGACTGGCCGGCCGGGTTCCCCGACGACGACCGGGTCGCGTTCGCGATGGCGGACGTCCGGCGCTGGCTGGAGGTGTTCGCGCAGCGGTACTTCTCGTTCGCGCAGTTCAAGCGCTCGGCGCTGCCCAACGGGCCGAAGGTGTCGGCGGGTGGGTCGTTGTCGCCGCGGGGGGACTGGCGGGCGCCGTCGGACATGTCAGCGCGCATCTGGCTCGACGAGATCCGGCGCGAGGTCCCGGAGGCCTGACCCGTCGCCCGGGCGGCCCGGAGCGCCGACCCGCCGCGCGCAACCTCACGGTCGTGATCCGGCGCGCCGGGAGCAGCGAGGTTGCGCGCGGGGGTTTCCGGCGCCCGGATCGGGGCTGCCGACCCCCGGCACGCGACCCCCGGCACGCGACCGCGCCGCCGGTCGGGAGCGTTACGGGGCTCGGGCCGGCGGCGCCGTCGGGGTGGGTCAGTGGCTGCCGTGCCCGCCGTAGCCGCCGGAGCTGTCCCAGCTGCTGTCGTCGCGGTGCGGGTGGCAGTCGTCCTGGTGCTGGTAGGACTTGTCGTCCCAGTGGTGGTACGTCGACTTGTCGTCCCAGCTGTCGTTGCAGCTGGTGTCCTTCCAGTCGTCGTGGCCCTTGTGGTGCTGCCCGCCGTACTGTTCCTCGTACTTGTGCTTGTCGTGCTGCTCGTGCTTCGAGTCCCACTTGTTCTTGTCGTGGTGCGAGCTCTTGAACATGCCGACCTCGTCTCCTGGCGGTGCTGTGGCTGCCGTGCGCGGATCGTGCTCGTTCTTCTGTCCGGGGGAAGTCGCAGCCTGCGGCCCCACCGTTACGACAACGGCGCCGAGCGACCCGTTACGCCGATTCGCCGCGGCGCCGCCGCAGCCCGGCGAGGTCACCCGCCGCGAGCGCGCGCCAGAACCGCAGCGTCGCGTACTCGACCTCCAGCCCGAGCTCGAGTGTGATCAGCCGCGGATTGTCGGCGGGCTCCGGACCGAACCGCGCGACCATGCTCTCGTAGAGCGCGATCCGTTCCTCGTGGCGCTCGATCTGCCCCTTGGCCAGGCGGGCGACGTCGTCGGGAGCGCCGACCTCGTTGAAGAACAGCTTCAGCTCGGCGGGGTCGCGTATCTGGAAGTGGCTGTCGCTGGGCTCGGCGATCCAGCTCTGCAGCGCCTCGGTGCCGGCCGGGGTGATCGAGTACGTCTTGCGGCGGCGGCCCTCGGTCTCGGTCTCACACGTCAACAGGCCGGCGGCGGTGAGCCGCTCGGGCTCGGAGTAGAGCTGCGCGTGGGGGAAGTGCCAGAAGTAGCCGACGGAGTGGCCGACCGCGCGCTTGAGGTCGTAGGGGGTCGACGGCCCCCGCAGGGCGATCATGCCCAGGACGACGTAGGACGTGGGCGACAGGCGAACCGCGGGCACAGCCGTAGGTTATCCAAGCCGTACCGTCCGAGGAGGACGATTGCGGCGCGTCGCACACAGGCCGGTCGCGCAACGGACGACTCGGTCGTGCCCCGTCTCAGGTGTCCGGCAGCGTCGGCATCTGGATGCCGGGGGAGTGCCCGAGCCGGGCCGCCCGGGTGACCGCCTCCCCGCCGAACCGCTCGCGCAGCGCGTCGAGCGTCGCGTCCAGCTCCGGGCCGGAGTCGCGCGCGAACGGCAGTGTCAGCTGGACGGCGCCGTCCCGGTCGAGGTTGGCCAGCGACAGCCCGACCAGCGTGATGCCGCGCTCACGGATCAGCGGCATCGCGTCGACCAGCAGCCGGCGCGCCGCGGCCAGGATCGTCGGCGTGTGGGCCGTCGCGCCGGCCAACGTGTGCGAGCGGGTGACGCGGGTGAAGTCGCCGAAGCGCAGCCGAAGCACCACCGTGCGGCACACCCGCTCGGCCCCGCGCAGCCGCTTGCCCAGCCGGTCGACGATGCCGGCGACGATCGCGTCGAGCTCCTCGGCCGACCGTTCACGGCGGCCCAGCGCCCGCTGCGAGCCGATCGACCGGCGCCGTCGTCCCGTCTCCACGCGACGCGGGTCGAGCCCGTGCGCGAGCGCGTGCAGGTGCCGTCCCGACGCCCGCCCCAGCAGCGACACCAACGCGGGTTCGCCCAGGTCGGCGACGTCGGCGACGGTGCGCAGCCCCATGGCGTGCAGCTTCGCCGACGTCACCTTCCCCACGCCCCACAGCCGCTCCACCGGCAGCGGGTGCAGGAACGCGAGCTCGGCCTCCGGCGGCACCCGCAGCAGCCCGTCGGGTTTGGCGACGCCGCTGGCCACCTTGGCCAGGAACTTGGTGCGTGCCACCCCGACCGTGATGGGCAGCCCCACCTGTTCGGCGACCTCCCGGCGCAGCCGGGCGGCGATGTCCACCGGGGTGCCCGCGATCCGCCACAGGCCGCCCACCTCGAGGAACGCCTCGTCGATCGAGATGCCCTCGACCAGCGGCGTGGTGTCGTGGAACACCGCGAACACCGCCTTGGACGCGGCCGAGTAGGCGTGCATCCGCGGCGCCACGACGATCGCGCCCGGGCACAGCGCGAGCGCCTGCCGCCCGCCCATGGCCGTGCGCACCCCCGCGGCCTTCGCCTCGTAGCTGCACGCGAGTACGACGCCGCCGCCGACGATGACCGGACGGCCACGCAGCGACGGGTCGTCGCGCTGCTCGACGGAGGCGAAGAACGCGTCGAGGTCGGCGTGCAGGATCGTGGCGGCTCCGGACACGAACATATGTTCGCATCGGGCACCGACGATTGGCGAGGGCCGGTGGCGAGGGTGTTCACCGAGGGTCGCACCGCGCGCGAGGGGTCTGCGCCGCAGCGTGTCGAGCTCGGGGCGGAGGCGAACGTCGGTACCTGAAGGGCCGGGTCGGGGGTTCGCCCCCGCGCCCCGGGGGTCCGCCCCCTCGTCCCCGCGCGTCGTGCTCGCGACGCTGACGGCCGGGTCCGGACCGGCCGGACGGGGAGCGGGGGAGCGCGATGGGAGCGGTCACGGCCGTCGGCGTCGGGATGATCATGGGGATCGGTGTGGTGCTGGTCGTGGTGCTCTCGCCGCGCGGCGCGCGCGAGGGCACGGTCGGTGGGGAGTTCCTCGGGCGGTGGCCGACGCCGACGATGCGCTGGACGGCCCTCGCGATGGGTGCGGGGTCGACCGCGGCCGCGGCAGCCCTGCTGGCGGCGGGGCAGCCGGCGGCGGGCCTGGCCGCGGCGTCGTTCGGGGGGCTGGGCGTGTTCCTCGTCGACGCACATCGGCGTGAGGCCGGGTCGCGGCTGGTTCCGCGGGCGGCCACAGGACGGCTGCCGAGCGAGGGCGGCGGGTTCTGGCTCGTCATCCTCCTCTTGTTAGGTGACTCATAGGTCACCTATTGTGGCGCGGGATGGACGACGACCGCATCTTCAAGGCCCTTGCCGACCCGACCCGCCGCATGCTGCTCGACCGGCTCTTCGCACAGGACGGGCGGACCCTCGGCGATCTCGAGGCGGGCGTCGAGATGACGCGGTTCGGGGTGATGAAGCACCTGCGGGTGCTCGAGGACGCGGGACTCGTGGTCACCCGGCGCAACGGCCGGGAGAAGCTCCACTTCCTCAACCCGGTGCCCATCCGCCGCATCCACGACCGTTGGATCGACAAGTACACCGAGGGTCCGGCGTCGTTCCTCGCCGGCCTGCAACGCTCGTTCGAGGAGGAGGACCGGAGTGAGTGACCTCTCCACGCAGCTCTACCAGGTGCTGCTGCGCGCCACCCCCGAGCAGGTCTGGGAGGCCATCACCGCTCCCGACCGGACCCGGCTGTACTTCCACGGCGCCCACGTCGAGAACACCGCCGAGTGGCACACCTCCCGCGGCCCCGACGGCGCCGACTGGGGCGACGGACCGGTGTGCGAGTTCGACCCACCGCGCCGGCTCGTCCACGAGTGGCGCTCGGCCTACGACCCCGAGCTCGCGAAGGAACCACCCAGCCGCGTGAGCTGGGAGATCGAGGACACCGGCGACGGATCGTGCCGGTTGACCGTCGTCCACGACCGGCTCGACGACTCGCCCCGCACCGCCCGCAGCGTGTCCGGGCCCGGCTGGGGCACCGTCCTCGACGGCCTGAAGCGACTCGTGGAGGAGGTGACCGCACCGTGAGCCCGACACTGTTCGTGATGACCTACGAGCCGTCCGACGGCTTCGGCCCGCTCGCGCAGGAGCACGGGCCCGCGCACGTCGCACGGCTGCACGAGTTCCACGACCGTGGGGTCCTCGTGCACGCCGGGCCGCTGCAGGACCCGTTCGACGGCACCGCGATCGGCGTCTTCACCTCCCGCGAGGCGGCCGAGGAGTTCATCGCGGGCGACCCGTTCGTCTCCGGCGGCGTCGTCGCGCGCTGGACGGTCCGCGGCTGGGACGACCTGTTCACCGGCCCCCGGGACTGACCGACGCCCGTGCCGACGCCCGGACCCTGCGCGTCTCGGTCTGGGCGTCGGTCGCGTTCGTGGTGGTGTCGCTGGTGTGGGGGCCGGCCCCGCGAGGAGCTGCTCGCGTGCGTGGAGGACGTGCGGCGCGACCGCGGGTTCGCCGAGGTGTTCCTGCGGGCGTCCAAGGTCGGCAGCAGGCTCGACGTCGAGGTCGACTTCGTCGTCACCCCCGACTCGACGGCGCAGACCGTCACCGACTTCGACGCCGTGCGCGCCGACCTGCGGGACCGCTTCCGGGCGCTCGGTCAGGACCCGTCGATGTCGGTGGGCTTCACCGCCGACCGCTCGTGGGTGGCCTGAGCGGAGGCCGGGCCGGTGGTGCCGGGTGGCGTGGCGACCCGGTCCAGGTCGGCCGTGACCGTGACGAGCCAGGCCCACGCGTCGAGTACCCGCAGCCCGGCCTCGGCGTCGTCGGCCAGGTCGCGGGGCGCGTGCACGGCGACGGCGTCCCGGCACGTCGCGACGACCTGTGCGGGCACCGGCGTGCGCGCCGCGACCGCGTCGGCGGCGGCGCGCAGTGCGGCGGCGACCTCGTCGGCACCGGCCGTGAGCCGGTCCGCCTCGGCGGGCCACGGCAGCGCGGGCGCGTCGGGGTGGCGCTCCCGCAGCGTGGCGGAGTACGTCGACAACCGGTGCACGACGGTGACCGTGGCGAGCCAGTCGATCTCGGGTCCCGGTTCGCCCGGTTCGGTGCGCGACTGGACGTAGGTGTGGTCGAGCAGGTCGGCGAGCCTGTGCAGGTCGGTCGTCGCGGGTCGGGTGCCGCGCGCGAGCAGCGCGATGGTGCCGACGACCTTGTCGGCGCCCGCCCGCAGGGCCTCCGCCGCGATGCGGTGCAGCTCGCCGGAGCCGCCCCGCGGCCACACCGCGGCCCCGATGACGGCGCCGACCAGCCCGCCGAGCACGACGTCCTCCAGGCGCACCTCGGCCAGCTGCCATGTCGACGGGGTGAGCTGCGCGAACAGCAGCGACACGACGATCGTGAACCCGGCCTGGCCCGCCGCGACACCGAACAGCGGGCCGGCGACGAACGCCACGACCATCGTCACCGGCAGCAACCAGGGGTACACGTCGACCGGGACCCAGGTCAGGACCGCTGCGGCCACGGCAGCGCCGCCCAGTGTCCCGACGAACGCCTTGACCAGCGTCGACCGGCTCGCCACGGCCGAGGTCCGCATCAGGCTCAGCGTCGCGAGCAGCACCCAGAACCCGTGCGAGAGGTCGAACACGCCCGCGAGGAGCCGGGCGACGGCGAGCCCGATACCGACGCGGACCGCGTTCTGCAGGTACACCGACCGCGGCGTCAGGTTGGCGGTGACGCGGTGCAGCAGCAGCTGCCACGCCGACGCCCGCAGGAACCACAGCTCGCGGGGGAGCTCACCGGCGGGAGGGACACCGTGGAACCCGTGCGCGGCGAGTCCCGCGATGCGCGCGGCCCGGGCCGCTGCGGCCGCGGCGAGCCCGGCGCGCAGGTCGTCGGTCGGCCCGGTCGTCAACGGGAGATGGCGCACCCGCGATTGCAGGTAGACCTCCATCGTGGCGTCGAGCTCGGCGAGCGACGGGGGCGACCCGCCGCCGAGCGTGGCGGCGGTGCCGCGCAGCACCGTCGCGGCGGCGTCGAGCAGGTCGGCGGTAACGGGGTGCGGCTGTTCGGGGGTGAGCAGCGCGGCAAGGGTCGACGTGCGGGCGGTGACCAGGCGCGACGCCGCGGCCACGGCGAACAGGGACCGGTCGCGCAGCCCGTACCCCAGCGGCCGCTCCGGCAGGGGGACGTTGCTCAGCCGCAACGCCTCGGCGGCGTCGAGCGCGGCGGCACGGGCGTCGGTACAGACGTCAGGCAGTGCCGGGCCGTTCGACGGTCCCGCCCGCAGCGCCGCGGCCAGCACCTCGGCGAACCTGGCCGACGCCTCGACCGACGCCCGGAACCGCAGCGGCGGGTCGGGCCGGTCGGGCACCGGCAGCACGTACCGGTCGGCGATGGCGAGCGCGACGATGCCGAGCGTGACCCCGGCCAGCCGGTCGCCCAGCTGGTCGGGCGTGAACGGCGGGAAGCACGGCAGCACGAAGAACAGCTGCAGCCCGTTCGCGACGCCCGCGACCCGCTGCCCGGTGACCCCGGAGTAGGCGATCGCCGAACCCACGACGAGCATCACCGCGACGGCGGCAGCGGTGTTCACCGCGACGAACGTGCCGATGGTGACCAGCACGACGGCGACGGCCAACGCGATCGCGTACCCGCGCAGCCGTTGCTCGCGCGATCCCGTCACCTCCGACAGCGCCCCGAGCGCGATCGCGCCGAACAGGGCGTAGAGCGCCGTCGTGTCGTTGCGGATCACGTAGTGGCACAGGTAGAAGCACACGCAGGCGACGAGGGTGACGCGGACCGCGCGGTGCAGCGCCGTCCAATCCGGGTCGTGACGTGCTAGTGCCGCCGACGGCGCCTGCCAGAGGTGGGACGCCGCGGTGGGAAGGGCGGAGCCGGTCGTCAGGACGTCCTCCCTCCGCGACGGGGCCACGTGGCGCCGAACGAAACGTAGCGAGGGCGGGAGGCCACGGCCAAGACCTCTCGGCGCGGAGATCGCGGCCGTAGGCTCGGCCGGCGTCGACGGATCGGGTCGGGCGGGGACGCCCGGAGGGCGGGGGACGGATGAAGGTCGTCGTGACGGGTGCCGCGGGATTCCTGGGCGGCAGGCTCGCCCGCACGCTGCTCGACCGCGGGGAGCTCGACGGGCGGTCGGTCGACGAGCTCGTCCTGCTCGACGTCGTCGCCGCGAGTGCGGGGGAGGGCGACCCGCGGGTGCGCACGGTCGTCGGCGACGTCGCCGATCCCGCGCTGCTGGGCGAGACGGTCGACGCGCGGACCGGCGTCGTGTTCCACCTGGCCGCGGTCGTGAGCGGTCAGGCCGAGGCGGAGTTCGACCTGGGGATGCGGATCAACCTCGACGGGTCGCGGCTGCTGCTCGACGCCTGCCGGGCCGCCGGGTCGGTGCCGCGGGTGGTGTTCACCAGCTCCGTCGCCGTGTACGGCGGGGACCTGCCCGACGTCGTCACCGACGCGACGCCGCTGACCCCGCAGACCTCCTACGGCACGCAGAAGGCGTGCGCGGAGCTGTTGCTGGCCGACCACACCCGCAGGGGGCACGTCGACGGGCGGGTGCTGCGGCTGCCGACGGTGACGGTCCGTCCGGGGAAGCCGAACGCGGCGGCGTCGGGGTTCGCGAGCGGGATCGTCCGCGAGCCGCTGGCCGGTGTGACGACGGTGGTCCCGGTGCCGCCGGAGGTCAGGATGTGGGTGCTCTCGCCGCGCTACGCGGTGGAGTCGCTGGTCGCGGGGGCCGAGCTCGCGCCCGGGCGGCTGGGTGGGTCGCGGGCGATCAACCTGCCCGGTGTGTCGGTGTCGGTGGGGGAGATGGCCGCTGCGCTGGAACGCGTCGCGGGCCCGGAGGTCGCGGCCCGGGTGAGCTGGCGGCGTGACCCGGCGGTCGAGGCCATCGCCGCGACCTGGCCGGGAGCGTGGGACACCAGCCGCGCGGAGGCGCTCGGGCTGCGCGGCGACGCGGACTTCGACGCGATCGTCCGCGCCTACATGGAGGACGACCTGCCCCACAACCTGTGAGCGGCGATGGTCGCCATAGCGACCATCGCCGCTCACGAGCGGACCCGGCGCGGTAGTCGGCTGCCCGTCAGACAGCGCTCGGGACGCCCCGGTTCTCGGGGTCGGACCGGACGGCCGGCTCCGGTGCGGGAGGGCGGTGGCGCAGGACGACCAGGGTTGCGACGACCGTTGCGACGACGACCGTGGCGGCCGCGGCGAGCGTCGCCGCGTCGGGCGCGACGACCGACTGACCGCGCAGCGCCTGCCACGTCAGGATCGTGAGCAGCCCCGTGTAGGCGCCCGTCGCGACCCACACGAGCCGGCGCCGCACCGTCGACGACGCGAGCGCGGTGACGCGCGGCGCGAGCAGCTCCAGCGCGATCAGCACGAGCGGGATCGCCTGCAGCGCGTGCATTCCGACGAAGTGCGGGATGCGCAGGTCGCCGCCGACGGTGCTCCAGCCCAGCAGCGGCAGCCCCGGCCCGCCGTCGGCCAGGCCGACGCTGTGCGCCCCGATGATGTCGCCACCCTCGGCGATCTGGGCCGCGGTCGGGGTCGTCATCAGGAACCCGAGCGCCATCCCGATCAGGGCGAGCACCGAACCGACGCGGATCGCGAGGGTGCGGGCGGGGTCGCCGTCGCGGCGGCGGAACAGCTGCGCGCACACGTAGAGCGTCGCGAGCCACACGATGACGATCGAGATGCCCATCGCCCGCCACATCCACCCGTCGAACGTGGTGGCGTTGTTGAAGTGGCTGGTGGTACCCCGCACGACCTGCGTCACGATGACGACGATCTCGACGGCCAGGAACGCCCCGGCGACCGTCCCGGCCCACCAGGCGCGGCGTCGCTGCACCCGCAGCTGCGAGATCAGCCAGGCCCAGGCCACGGAGTAGACCGCGATGGAGATCGCGAACTTCGTGGGTTTGTCCCAGATCGGCAACCCGGTCAGGACCCGGTCGTCGACGACCATGCCGACGATCCCGACGGCGGTCAGCGCGAGCATCGCTGCGGCGAGGGCCATCAACGGCCGATGCCAGGCGAACGCGGTACGGAGGGTGGTGGTCATCGCTGCTCCGGATCCTGTGCAGGGGGGAAGTGCTTGGCGGACGTGTGCTCCTGCGCCATGCGGCGCAGGGCGGCGAAGAGTGCGTCGCCGACGACGGTGCCGACGAGCGCGGTCTGCACCCGCCGGTCACGGTCGGCGACCTGCACGACCGAGCCGAGGTCGGCCTCGGCGACCTGCTCGGCCGCGCCGGCGTAGACGTCGGCGAGGCTGTCGAGGTTCTCCAGGCCCAGCCGGTAGATGGTGGCCAGCGCGGCGACGGCGGCCTCGCGGGCCGGGGCGTGCGGGCTGACGTGCCAGCCCCGGTCGTCGATCAGCCCGGCGAGGCGGGTGCGGGCGCGGGCGTGGTGCTCGTCGTCGGCGTCGGCGCCCGTCGCGGTGACCGTCCCGACGGCGCGGCCGAGGACGTCGTGCAGCGAGGTGTCCGGGTCGTCCACCGCGGCGAGGACGTCGCGGACCGTGGCGACCGAGAGCCCGCCGACGTCGAGCAGCGAGCGGATCAGCCGCAGTCGTGTGACGTGCTCGTCGCTGTAGGAGGCCTGGTTGGGTGAGGTCGTCGTCTCGCCGCGGGGGAGCAGGCCCTCGCGGAGGTAGTACTTGATCGTCGGTACCGGGACCCCGGTCGCCTGGCTCAGTTCGGAGACGCGCACATGGATACCGTAGCTATCGGATAGCGGAGCTGTCTACTCCCCATTTCCGGAAGCTGGTGAGCGGCGATGGTCGCCACAGCGACTATCGCCGCTCACAGAGGCGTCCGAAGTGGTCGGGCGAGGCCAGGTTCCAGTCGCCCGCCCAGCCGCGCGGCGGTTCGGCGAGCAGCTCGCCGTTCTCGAGCCAGTCGAACAGCTCGGCGTAGGAACGGGTGTCCATGTGCCCGATCCGCCGGCGCAGCTGGTGCGGCCCGAGGTCGGCGGGCCCGCGCGAGCCCATCGACCCCATCAGCCGGTGCGCCTCGGCGACCGTCGCCTGCTGGAAGCGGCGCACCCGCTCGCCCTTGTCGTCGACGTCGAGCGCCGCGGCCCGGCGCGGGTCCTGCGTGGCCACGCCGACGGGGCAGGTGTTGGTGTGGCAGCGCTGGGACTGGATGCAGCCGGTCGCCATCATCATCGCCCGCGCCGAGTTGGTGAAGTCGGCGCCCTGGATGAGGCGTTTGACGATGTCGGAGCCGGTGGAGACCTTCCCCGACGCCCCGATCCGGACGCGTTCGCGCAGCCCGACGCCCACGAGTGAGTTGTGGACGGTCATCAGGCCCTCGGTGAGCGGGGCACCGACATGGTCCTCGTACTCCGGCGGGGCCGCGCCGGTGCCGCCCTCGGACCCGTCGACGACGACGAAGTCCGGCCCGGTGCCCTCGGCGACCATCGCCTTGCACAGGGCCAGGACGTCGACGCGGGAGCCGACGCACAGCTTGATGCCGGTGGGCTTGCCGCCCGCGAGCTGCCGCATCCGGGCGATGAACCGGACCAGCTCGCGCGGTGTCGTGAAGACCCGGTGTGCCGGCGGGCTCGTGCACGTCTGCCCCTCGGGCACGCCGCGGGCGGCCGCGATCTCCGCGGAGACCTTCGGCCCGGGCAGCACGCCACCGAGGCCGGGCTTCGCGCCCTGGCTGAGCTTGAGCGCCACGCACTTCACCGCGGGGTGGGCGGCCTTGGCGGCGAACACGTCCGGGTCGAAACCGCCGTCGGGGGTGCGGGCGCCGAAGTAGCCGCTGCCCAGCTCCCACACGAGGTCTCCGCCGTGTTCGAGGTGGTAGCGCGACAGGCCGCCCTCGCCGGTGTCGTGGGCGAACCCGCCGGCCGCGGCACCCTTGTTCAGGGCGAGGATCGCGTTGGCCGACAACGCCCCGAAGCTCATCGCCGACACGTTGAGCAGCGCCATGTCGTAGGGCTTGGTGCAGTCGGGGCCGCCGATGCGGACCCGGTGCGGCGCGTCGGGCGGGGGCAGCGGCACCGTCGCGTGCAGCAGGTACTCGTAGCCGACCTCGTTGACGTCGCGCTCGGTGCCGAACGCCTTCTCCCCGGCGGTTCCCTTGGCGCGCTGGTAGATCAGGCTGCGGGTGTCGCGGTCGAAAGGCCTGCCGTCGACGTTGCGTTCGACGAAGTACTGCTGGATCTCGGGGCGGATGCTCTCCAGCAGGTAGCGCATGTGCCCGACGACGGGGTAGTTGCGCAGCACGGCGTGGCGGCGTTGGGCGACGTCGTACACCGCGACGACGAGCAGTGCGCCCAGGATCGCGGCCGCCACCCACCAGCCGGGCCCCAGCGTCACCGCGGCGACGACGGCGAGCGCGCCGAGGACGGTGAGCGTCCCGATCATCGCGATGCGCAGCACGGCGACACGCTAGACCGGCGGGTGTCGCGACGCTCGGGCGGTGCGTCACTCGGGGAGCGGGCGGCCCCGGGTCTCCGGGCAGAACGGGGCGACGACGAGCCCCAGGATGTAGATGCAGCCGACGACGGTCGCCGCGATCCCGTAGCCGCCGAGCTGGGAGATGATCCAGCCGGACAGCAGGGGGCCGAGGAACGCGATGAAGCGGGCGGCGTTGAAGACGAACGCGGCGCCGGTGGCGCGCAGGTGCGTCGGGTAGAACTCGGGCAGCCACACCGGCATCCACGTGTACTGCCCGAGGGTGAAGAAGCCGTTGACGATCAGCACGATCACGACGAGCCCGATGCTGTGCGTCCACAGGAACAGCACGGGTGTCATGACCAGTGACGCGGCGAAGTAGAGCAGCACGGTGGGTTTGCGGCCGAAGCGGTCGGCGAGGAAGCCGAAGCTGACGTAGCCGAGGATCGCGCCGGCGTTGTAGATCATTCCGGCGCCGCTGGCCCAGGCCGTTGCGGAGTGGCCCTGGCCCGCGGCGAGGCCGGAGACGTAGAGGGGCACCCAGGTGGAGATGCCCCACCAGGCGAGCGTGGTCACCAGCGACATCAGCGAGCCGAGGATGGTCAGCCTGCGCAGCTTCGGGTCGGCCATGATCTGGCGCAGGGTGAGCCGGGTGAAGGAACGTTCGGACTCGGTGAGCTCGCTGCGCCCGCGGGCCTTCAGTGCTCTGCGACGTTCGGCGGCGCCGGTCCAGTTCGGCGACTCGGGGACCTTGCGGCGCAGCCACAGCGCGAACAGTGCGGGCAGCACGCCGATCGCGAACATGATCCGCCACGCGTCGGGACCGATGGGGGCGACGAAGAACCAGACGGCCGAGGCGATGAAGAACCCGAGCCCGAGCCCGCACTGCATCAGGCCGGCGGCCTTGGCCCGCGCCTTGGCCGGCCACATCTCCGCGACCAGCGACGTGCCGGTTCCCCATTCGGAGCCGAGGGCGAACCCGGTGATGAAGCGCAGCACCAGGAACGACGCCCACGACCACGACAGCGCCGACAGGCCGGTGAACGTGGCGTAGAGGACCATCGAGGTGAGCAGGGCGCGGCGGCGGCCGAAGTAGTCGGCGAAGATGCCGCCGAGGATTCCGCCCATTCCCCAACCCAGCAGCGTGATCGCGATGGTCACCCCGGTGAGGAACGCGACCTGGCTCTGCGGTGCGCCGGGATCGAGGCGGCGCAGGACGATGCCGGCGGTGAGGATGAGCGCGTAGGTCTCGAACCCGTCGAAGAGCCAGCCGAGGTTCGCCGCGAGCAGCGACCGCCATTGCGACCGGTCGAGGTCCTGGTACCAGCGGCGGCCGGTCGCGCCGTCCGGTTCGGTGGGGGGTGGGGTCTGCGTCGGGGACGCCGAGGTCGCCGTCGTGGTCGTGTCGTCCTGCACCGGTGCTCCTCTCCCGGGCGCCAGGGGCGCGGCGGTGGCTCGAGCCGTCGAGGTGAATGTCCGGTATCCGGCCACTCTGCCTATAGGACGGAATGTCCTGTGGATAGGACATCATGTGCAGCGCGAGACGCTAGGGCGGCGCGGTGAGAGCGTCAAGCGGCGACGAACAGAGAGGCGCAGATGCGGAGAGACGAAGAAAACTACTCCGAATCAGCGTGTCGGGAACGTGCCTCCGGTGCGTTCGGTGATGCGTACGCCACACGCGCGGACGAGCTCACCGGCGTTGCCCACCGTCCGCTCGTTGAGCTCGGACGCGAACGCGAGCGAGCACAGGGCCATCGAGACCTGGCCGTTGGTGTCGAAGACGGGAGCCGAGACGCCGGACTGGCCGGGCTCGTACTCGCGCAGGCTCTGCCCGTACCCGCGCTCCCGGGTGGCGGCGAGCTCGGCACGCAGCGCCGTCCGGTCGACCGTCGTCTCGTCGGTGAACGCCGTCAGGCCGTGCTTGTCGATGAGCCTGTCGACCTCGTCGGGGGCGGACCAGGCGTGGAACGCACGCATGATCGCGGGCGCGGAGAACGGGAACGTGTCGCCGACGCCCACCGTCATGCGCACGCCGTGGCCGCGGTCGGCCTTGGCGACCACGGCGTAGTCCGACGGACCGTGCCTGCGCAGGGCGAACACCAGGAAGCCGAGCCGACGGCTGAGGTCCTCCAGTTCCTGGCGGACGATGTCGCCCACCCAGTCCGGCGCCGACCCGGCGACGGCGAGCAGTCGCGGGCCGAGCCACCAGCCGCCGCGGTCGCCGCGGGTCGCGGCCCAGCCGGCGCGCTGGAGGGTGCCGAGGATGTTGTAGCAGGTGCTGCGGTTGAGCCCGAGCTCATCGATCAGCGTCCCCGTCGACACCGGGTCGGGCCACTCCCGCGCGATCCGCTCCAGCAGCCGGACCGCGTTCACGACCGCGGGCACGTCGCTCGCCATGTCTCCCCCCACCGCACTGCAGGGCCGCGCCGCAGGTGGGCGGGCCGCCGTTGCGGCCCACGGTAGCGCCGACGCCGATCACAGCGCCGCGACGTCGGTTGACGTCGCGCAACGCAGTGTTACTGTCCTGCATGCGAGATAACTAGTCCTCTCTGGTGGTCAAATGAAGCTCACCTCGTCCTTCCGGGTTCCGGCGCCGCCCGATCAGGTGTTCGCGCACTTCCTCGACCCGGACTCCATGCGGGTCTGTGTCCCGGGGTGCGAGGAGCTGGAACGTCCCGATCCGGCGCACTACCGCGGCCGGCTGGTCAACGAGATCGCCCACGTCCGGTTCAGCGCCGGGTTCACCGCCGACATCACCGAGGCCGCCGAGGTCACCGCCGGGCAGCCCGCGCACGTGCGGGCCGTCCTGCGCGGCGAGGACCGCCGGCTCGGCAGCTCGATCAAGGTCGACGCCCGCCTCGGCGTCCGGCCCGCCCCGGACCCGTCGGCCTCCGACGTCGACTGGGACCTCGAGATCGCGCTGTGGGGCAAGCTCGGGCGGCTCGGCGAGTCGATCGTCGGGCGGCGCAGCCGGGAGGTGGAGCGCCAGTTCGTCGAACGCTTCACCGCGGTCTGCGCGGCCGGACCGCCGGGGCCGGGAAACCCGGAGGTCCGCTCGCACGCGGCCGCACCGGTACCGGTTCCCGCGGCGGCCACGGCCGCCGCACCCCGAGCCGAGGCGGCGCCGGTGGCACGCAGGCCGCGGCCCGCCCCCGCGGTCTCGCTCGGTGCCGCCGGCGCGGCCACCGTCGTCGCGTCGCGTCGCGGTCCCGTCACGGCGGTCCCCGAGATCGTGCCGGTGCCGGCCGTGCGGGCACGCCCCGCGGCCCGGGTGCGGGCCGGCCTCGCAGCGGCCCGCACCACCGCGGCCGACCTCGGCGGCCGGGCCGCCGAACGCGCCGCCGAGTGGGTCGCCGTGCGGGCGACGCGGTTCCTCGACCGCCGCCGCGCCCGTGTCGCCGGAGACCGCCGCCGCGCCCGTGTCGCCGGAACCGACGACGGGGGAGCCCGATGACCGCCACCCTGCACCGCCCGCGCGACCTCGGCGCCGCGCTCGACCTGCTCGCCGACGCCGGCGACCCGATGGTCTACGGCGGCGGCACCGCCGTGCAGATCCTGCTCAAACAGGGCGTCCTGTTCGCCTCCGACCTCGTCGACATCGCCGGCGTCCCCGGGCTCGCCGACCTCGCCGCGACGCCGGGCGGGCTGCGCGCCGGAACCATGGTCACGTTGCGGCGCATGGAGACCGACCCGCTCGTGCAGGACCGGGCACCGCTGCTCGCCCAGGTCTACGGCCGCGTCGCCAACCCGCGGGTGCGCAACACCGCGAGCGTCGGCGGCAACATCGCCCACGGCGACTACCGCCTCGACCCGCCGACGGCACTGCTGGTGCTCGACGCCCGCATCGAGCTGTCCTCGTCGGCCGGGCCGCGCCACGTCCCGATCCGGGAGTTCTTCACCGGGTTCCAGGAGACCGCGGTCCGCCGCGGCGAGATGGTCACGGCCATCGACGTCCCGACCCAGCCCCTGGGCGGCGCGGCGTTCACCAAGCTGTCGAGCCTCGCCGCGAACGACTGGCCCGCCGCGTCGGCAGCTGTGCTGGTCACCGCGTCGGCGACCGGGGGCCGCGAGGTCCGCATCGGGCTCGGGGCGCTCGCCCCCACCCCGGTGTACGTCGCCGTCCCGGTGCCCGCCGACGCGTCCGCCGACGACGCCGTCGACGCCGCCCTCGCCGCCGCCGAACCCCTGATCGACCCGCTGCCCGACGTCCGCGGCGGTGTCGCGCACAAGCGCAGGCTCGGCCGCGTCGCCGTCGCCGACGCCACCCGCGCCGCCTGGGCCGACACCCCGCGCGACACCCCACGAGAGGAGGTCCCCGATGACCGTCGACTCACACTCCGGCGTCTCCGCCGTCGGCACTGACGGCGGTGCGGTCGGCGAGCGCTGGGCCCGCGTCGACGCCCGCGCCAAGGTCCGCGGCGAGCTGCGCTACGCCGCCGACGAGGCCCTGCGCTCCTGCCTGGACGTCGTCGTCACCCGCAGCACCCGCCCGCACGCCGTCATCGAGAGCATCGACGCCACCCGGGCGACCCAGGTCGACGGGGTCGTCGACGTCGTCACCGGAGCCGAGCTGCACGCGATCCTGGGCGACGCGATCTTCACCGGGCCCGCGTTCGCCGACCAGCCGTGCCTGGCCGTCGGCAAGGTCCGCTACGTCGGCGAGCCCGTCGCGGCCGTCATCGCCCGCGGCCACGCCGCCGCCCGCGCCGGCGCCGAGGAGGTGGCCGTCGACTACCGCGAGCTCGAGCCGATCCACGACGTCGACGCCGCCGTCCTCGGCGCGCCGTTCGTGCACGACGAGCTGCGGCCCTCGGTCGTGTTCGGCGACCTCGCGCACCTGCACGGAATCCGCGACACCAACGTCAACTACGAGTACGTGCTGCGCCACGGCGAGCCCGCAGCGCCGCCGCCCGGCTCGACCACCGTGCAGCACGAGTTCTGGTGCCCGCCGACCCACCACGTCCCGATCGAGCTGCCGTTCACCGCGGCGTGGCGCGACGGGGAGCGGCTGGAGATCCTGTCGACGACGCAGACCCCGTCGTACGTGCGGCAGTCCGTCGCCGACCTGCTCGGCATCCCGCTGGGCAAGGTCAGGGTGCGCAGCGCACCGCTCGGCGGCAGCTTCGGGGCCAAGATGTACGACCGGCTCGAGCCGCTCGCCGCGGCCCTGGCCTGGACCCGGCGCACCGCGGTGCGGATCGCGGTCACCCGTGAGGAGGCGTTCCTGCTGACGACGCGCCACGGCGCCGCCGTCACCGGCTCCATGACCGCCGACGCCGACGGCACCATCGTCGCCGCCGACGCCGATGTCCGCTACGACACCGGCGCCTACGCCGACGTCGGGCCGCGCATCACCGCGAAGTCCGGCATGGTCGCGTCGGGCCCGTACAAGATCGCGCAGGCCCACGTGCGGTCGCGCTGCGTCTACACCAACAAGCCGTCGGCCGGACCGTTCCGCGGGTTCGGGGTGCCGCAGGTGACGTGGTCGCACGAGTCGCTGGTCGACGAGCTGGCCCGCGTCCGTGGTGAGGACCCGGCCGCGTTCCGGCGGCGCAACCTGCTGCGTGAGGGCGACGTGTCCGTCGTCGGCACGCCGATGCACTCCGCGGACTTCGTCGGCTGCCTCGACGCCGTCACCGCCGCACTCGACTGGGACTCCCCGATCGAGCGTCCGACCGGGCGGTACCGGCGGGGGCGGGGCGTGGCCGTCGGCATCAAGGCCGTCCTCACCCCGACGATCTCCAACGCCGTCCTGCAGCTCAACCAGGACGCGTCGGCGACGCTGCTGATCAGCACCGTCGACATGGGGCAGGGCAGCGACACGATCATGGCCCAGATCGCGGCCGAGTCGCTGTGCCTGCCGGAGGGGTCGGTGCGGGTCGTCACCGCCGACACCGACGTCACCCCCTACGACACGATCACCGCGGGCAGCCGCTCGACCTATCACTCCGGCAACGCCGTCCGGAAGGCCGCGGACGCCATGCGGGACAAGCTGATCGACATCGCCGCCGCCCGGTTCGGCGTCCCGGCGACCGACGTGAAGCTCACCGGCGACGGCCTCGTCAGCACACAGACGCAGGAGACCGCGTCGATCCCGGAGCTGCTGCACGGCCACTTCGGTGCCCGCGGTACGACGCTGACCAGCGAGGCCGAGTTCCGCACCCAGTGGCAGCCCTACGACAAGCAGACCGGGCGCTCGCCGCAGGTCACCGAGCACTGGTTCGCCGGGGCCGCGGCGGCGCAGCTGACCGTCGACACCATGACGGGCCGCGTCCACGTCGAGCACCTCGCGATCGCGGGCGACGTCGGCCGCGCCATCAACCCCGCGCTCGTCGAACAGCAGCTCACCGGCGCCGCGGTCATGGGCCTCGGGCACGCCCTGTTCGACCAGATGGTGTTCGACGAGGGGCAGATCGTGAACGGCACGCTGCTCGACTACCAGCTGCCGTCGATCCACGACGTACCCGACAAGATCACGCCGATCGTGGTCGAGAACCCGCACCGGACCGGCCCCTACGGCGCGAAGGGCGTCGGCGAGACGACGATCATCCCGCTCGCCCCGGCCATCGCCAACGCGGTTCGCGACGCCGTCGGCATCCGGTTCACCCGGCTGCCGCTGACGTCGGAACGCATCCTCGACGCGCTGTCCGAGGAGGACTCGTGACCCCCATCGACCTGACCGTCAACGGCGAGCGCCGGACCGTGCCGGTCGGCGACGACGACCTGCTCCTCGACGTGCTGCGCGAGCTCGGGCACACCAGCGTCCGCGAAGGCTGCGGCGTCGGCGCCTGCGGGGCCTGCACCGTGCTCGCCGACGGCCACAGCGTCTCCAGCTGCCTGGCCCGCGCCGTCCGCTACGACGGCGTCGCGATCACCACGGCCGACGGCCTGCCCACCGACGACGACGTCGTCGAGGAGTTCGTCGCCGCCCGTGCGATGCAGTGCGGCTACTGCATCCCCGGGTTCGTGCTGATGGGCCACGAGCTGCTCGCCGAGAACCCCGACGCCACGGCGGCCGAGATCGACGCCCACCTCGAGGGCAACATCTGCCGCTGCGGCACCTACCTGGAGATCCGGACGGCGCTGCAGAACGTCGTGGCGCGCCGCCGGCACGACGACATGGCGCGCCGCCGGCACGACGACATGGCGAAGGAGTCCGCGTGAAGGCCACCACCGCACGAGGCACGATCGAGGCCGGCGACGTCGGCGAGGGCCGGCCCGTCGTCCTGCTGCACGCCCTCGCGTTGTCCGGCAGGCTCTTCGACCCGATCGCGGCGGAGTGGGCGCCGCGCCGGCGTGTCATCACTCCCGACGCCCGCGGGCACGGCGGCTCCGACTGGGACGGCCGCCCGTTCACCGGGGAGGACATGGCCGACGACGTCGCCGCGCTGATCGAGACGCTCGTCGGCGGCCCGGCCGACGTCATCGGCATGTCGATGGGCGGCTCGACGGCGGTGCTGCTGGCGCAGCGCCGGCCCGATCTCGTCGCCCGGCTCGTGCTGGCCGACGCCACCGCCGACTACGGGCCCGACCGGGTGCAGACCTGGGCCGAGCGCGCCGAGAAGGCCGTGAACGTGCCGCGCGAGAAGCAGGTCGACTTCCAGATCGACCGCTGGTTCAGCCCGTCGTTCGTCGAGGCGAACGCGGACGAGGTGCGCCGGGTGTGCGACATCTTCGTCGTCACCGACTCCGCCGCCCACGCCGCCGCGTGCCACGCGCTCGGCACCGTTGCCGCCGTCGGCGAACTGGGCACGATCAGCGCGCCGACGCTGGTGATGGTCGGCGACGAGGACTACGCCACCCCGCCCGCCATGGCCGAGCAGCTGGCCGCGGGCATCCCGGACTCCCGGCTGGAGGTGCTCACCGCGACGAGGCACCTGAGCCTGATCCAGCGTCCCGACGTGTGGCCGGAGATCGAGAAGCACCTCGATGCCTGAGCAGCCGGGGTTTGTTCCGGCGCACCAACCCCGGCCCGCACGCGTTGGGTCGCGACACATGTCGGACGGCAGGTCCGCGTCGATAGCGTGGCCGGACCGTCGCCGAGAGAGAGGTGCCGTCGTGGACGTGACCCTGCGCCCGCTGGTGGACGAGCTGTCGCGCCTTTCCGGGGCCGTCGACAGCGAACGCGCCGCGGCCGACCGCGCCGTCATCGAGCACCTGCGCGACGAGGTCACCGCGCTGCGCCGCGCCGTCGCCCACCTGCGGGTCTCGCACCAGCCGATCCCCGAGGCGCTGCGCCCGGTCGTCGCCCGCGCGATGGTCGAGACCGCCGAGCTCGCCCAGGCCGGCTGACAGACCTCGTGAGTGGCAATAGTCGCTATAGCGACTATTGCCACTCACAGGGATGCACAGTGGTCCGACACCGTCGGCGGGACGTCGAGGGCCGGGTTGCGGTCGAAGAAGCCCGCCGGCTTCAGGACGAAACCGGTGTAGTCGACGGGCATGACCGGCCAGTCCTCCGGGCGCGGGAAATGCGTGAGCCCGAAGGTGTGCCACACGACGATGTCCTCGCCGTCGACGGGACGGTCCGCCTGCACCCAGGCGGGCAGGCCCGCGCCGCCAGGGTTCTGGTTGACGAAGTCGCCCGCGGAGTAGCGCTGCGCCGGGTCGTACCGCGTCACCCACAGTGCCTTCGTCGCGAAGGTCGCCCGCGCCGCGATCGACGACGCGTCGTCGGCCAGGAGCGTGGGCTGGCCGGTCGGGTGCAGCACGTAGCCGACCTCCTGGCCCAGCGCGTTGCGCTTCTCCGGGTTCACGATGTGCCACACCCGTGCCGACGCGGCGTTCGCCTGACGCTGGGCGTCGGACTCGCGCTGCAACCGGGTCACGCTCCGGCGGAAGGCGTTGCCGTAGGGGTTGCCCTCACCCATCGGCACCCGCTGCGCCTCGACCTCCTCCACGGAGTTGTTCGCCCCGTCGACGGTCATGTCCAGGCGCGCCGAGAACAGGTGCTGGTGGAACGGCGCCCCCAGGCCCGGCGCGATCTCGGTGGCGTACTCGCCCGGCGTGCCGGAGGTGAAGACGATGCCGGTGGCCTTGCACTCCAGCTCGATCGTGCCGTCGAGGTAGAGGTACCAGTAGAAGCCGTAGTCGTAGTTGCCGATCGGGGTGAAGAACGAGATCACCAGCCGGCGCTGCCGGCGGGTCTCGCGCGACCCGGTGAACATGTCCGAGTGCTTCCAGAGGACGCCGTAGTCCTCCTCGTGCATGCAGATCGCGTTCTGGATCGTGCGCGGGTTGCCGAGGTCGTCGGCGATGACGGCGTCGGTGTAGAGGATGTCGCCGAGGCAGTCGCAGCCCAGCTGCAGCGAGTCGGAGTAGCGGGCGAACATGTACTCGCCGCAGTCGAAGTAGTTCTGCCAGAAGCGGACCGGCGCCGGGTCGGCGTACGGGACCACCATCTCGGCGACGGACGCGCGGTAGCAGATGGGCCGGTCGTCGAACGCGATCTGGTGCAGGGTCAGGCCCTCGCGCTCGTTGAACCCGATCCGCAGGTCCCACTTGCCCCAGCGGACGTGCCCGTCCTCGACCGTGAAGGAACGGCCCTGCGGCTGGGTGATCTCGATGGGCTTGAGCGAGTCGAGCGGCGGGCCCGCGACCTCGGGGTCGTCGAAGTTGCCCGACGTCGCCGGCACCGGGTGCGTGGCCTCGTCGATGATCCGGTCGACGCTGCGCCGGGTCAGGTCGACGTAGGCGACGAGGCCGTCGATCGGGTGCGCCCACGGGTGGTCGCGCTCGTGGTCCTGCTGGAACCCGAAGGCGCGCACGACGCGGCGGCCCGCCTCGTCCGGGTAGTCGTAGACGCCGGCCGACAGCGGCACCGCCCGCACCGACGCGGGGGCGATGCCGCGCTGCTCCAGGGCGGCGAGCCACCCGGCGTCGGCGTTGAGGATGTCCTCGATCATCTCGAACTCGGTGTCGATGATCGGGGGCTGGCCGTCGACCGGCGGGTCCAGCTCACGGCTCGACACCACACTGCGGTGATCGGTGGAGACGACGGTGTCCCAGGAGCGACCCGTCGCGATGTCGAGCAGCACGACGCGGAACCGGCGGTCGCAGTCGCCACCGGCGAGGACCTCGGACTTGGCGGGCTCCTCGGGGGCGAAGAAGGCGTAGCGGACGTGCTCGGTGAGCAGGCCGGCGTCGACGAGCACCTCGCGGACGGCGGCGACCTCCTCGGCGGTCGTCATCGTCAGGGGGTGGGTGGTGCGGGACTCGGCGAGAGTCATGGCGGTCCTTTCCGGTCAGGCGGCGTCGGTGGCCGGCGAGGGTGCGTCGGGAACCGGTGTGGGTGCAGCCGGGGTGGCGGGCCGGCGGCGCGACCACACGAGCCCGAACACGAAGGCCAGCACCAGCACAGCACCGATCGCCGTTGCGAGGGCGGGGGATCCGCCGATGAGCGTCGGGAAGTTGGAGACGGTCAGCCACAGGCACACCAGCAGCCCCGCCAGCCCCAGCAACGGGGCAACCAGCGTCTGCCACGGCCTGCTGTCGACCCGCTCGCGGCGGAAGAACACGATCACCGCGGCGCAGGTCAAGGCCATCAACGCGAGGACGCCGAGGGTCGCGGTGCCGGCCATCCACGCGAACACCTGCGTCACCGGGTCCATCCCGAGGATCGCGAACACGGCGACGAACACGAGAGCCGTGACGGACTGCGTCGCCGACGCGACGTGCGGGGACCGGTGCCGGGGATGGCTGCGTCCGCACGCGACGGGCAGCGCGCCCGAGCCGCCGAGGGAGAAGAAGTAGCGCGCCAGCACGTTGTGGAACGACAGCAGCGCCGCGAACATGCTCGTGACCAGCAGGACCTGCGCGATGTCGCCGCCGACGGGCCCGAGCACGTTCGTGATCGTCGTGATCAGCATGTTGCCCGGGTCGGCGGTGGCCTGCTCGACGGCGGCGCTGTCGCCCCACGCGGAGACGACCGACCAGCTCGACAGCGTGTAGAAGACACCGATCACGAGCAGCGCCGTGTAGGTCGCGCGGGGGATGGTGCGCTGGGGGTCGCGGGCCTCGTTGCGGAACACCGCGGTGGCCTCGAACCCCAGGAACGACGCGATCGCGAACATGATCGCGATGCCCAGTGAGCCCGACACGACCTGCGACGGCTGGACCAGCGCGGTCGACAGGCCCTCGGCGGAGCCGCCGCCGCTCCCGATCACCACGACGTCGAGCACGAGCACGATCGCCACCTCGGCGATCAGCAGCGTGCCCAGTACCCGGCTCGACAGCTCGATGTGCCGGTAGCCGAGCACCGCGACGATCGCGAGCGCGACGATCGACCACAACCACCACGGCAGCGCGGGGCCACCCCAGTGCTGCACCAGACCGTCGAACACCGCGCCGATGTAGCCGTACACCGCCAGCTGCACCGCGGTGTAGGTGACGAGGGCGAGGAACGCCGCGCCGGTACCGGTCGCGCGGCCGAGGCCGCGGGCGATGTAGGCGTAGAACGCGCCGGCGTTGGGGACGTGCCTGCTCATCGCGCAGAACCCGACCGCGAACAGCAGCAGGATCACGCAGCAGAGCGCGAAGGTCGTCGGGAAGGCGGGCCCGTTGCCGGCGGCGATCCCGAGCGGGACGGTGCCCGCGATGACGGTGAGGGGGGCCGCGGCGGCGACCACCATGAAGACGATCGATCCGACCCCGAGCGACCCGGTGAGGCCGCGTGCGGGTGTGGATTCCGGGGCGTGCCGGTCCGTAGTGCTCATCGCACGGCCTCGCTGACGCTCGGCCGGCGCTTCGCGCAGGCGCTGTGTTGATGACTCGTTCGCTGGCGCTCTCTCATCGACGAGACTGCCGGGGGGCGCGGGTGTGAACAGGAGACGACCGTCACTGCCCGCGACGAGGAGGTCAAAGGCCGGTCCCGGGCAGCGCGAATCCGGCCGGCCGACGTTCTCACGCCCCGGGAATCGGCCCGCGGGAATTCTCATTCGACCCGTCGCCGCAGGTCGGAGGCTGGATTCCGGGACGGACACGGCCGTAGGCTCCGGCTCGATCCCCGACCGGCGAGGAGGCCCGTTGCGCGACCGCCCCGTGCTGCCGCGGCTTCGTGAACGCTCGCCCGTGCACGGGCTGCGACGCCGCGGGCTCGCGCCGCTGGAGGTGTTCGCGCAGTCGGTGTCGGGTGCCGCGCCGTCAGCGGCGATGGCGGCCACCCCGGCGATCGTCGCGGCGTCGGCGGGTGGCGGGACGGTGTGGTCGTTCGTCGTCGCGACGGGACTGGCGCTGCTGATCGCGAGTTGCGTCGCCCGCTTCACCCGGCGGATGGCCGCGACCGGCGGGCTCTACAGCCTCACCGCGAAGGGCCTCAACCCCGGCGCCGCGTTCGCGTCCGGGGCGGCGCTGCTCGTCGGCTACGGGATGCTCGCCGCCGCGGCGCTGACCGGCGGCGCGACGTATCTGCAGGCGCTCGTCGCCCGGCTCGGTGGGCCCGTCTCGGTGTGGGTGCCCGTCGGGGCGGTCGTCGTGGTCGGGTTCGCCGCGGGCACGCTGGCGCTGCGCGGTGTGCGGCTGTCGGCGCGGGTGGTGCTGCTGGTCGAGCTGGTGTCGATCGTGCTGATGCTCACGATCTTCGGCCTGCTGCTCGCCTCGCCGCCCGCCGGACCCGACCTGCCGCAACCGAGCCCGGGGGTGGGCGGGATCGTCGCCGGGGTGCTGCCCGCGCTCGCGGCGTTCATCGGCTTCGAGATCGCGACGGCGCTCGGCTCCGAGACGCGCCGCCCGTTCCGCACCGTGCCCCGCGCGGTGACGTGGACGGCCGCGGTGTCGGGGCTGCTGTGCGTGTTCGCCGCGCAGACCCAGGTCGTCGGGTTCGCGTCGGTGCCCGGCGGGCTCGCCGCCCAGGACGCCCCCGTGCCGGTGCTCGCCGCCGCCGGCGGCTGGCCGTGGCTCACCCCGCTGCTCGACCTCGGCCTCACGATGTCGTTCTTCGCCTGCGCCCTGGCGACCACCAACGCGCTCGCCCGCGTCCTGTTCTCCCTGGCCCGCGACGGCGTCGCGCCGCGCGCGTTCGGCCGCACCCACCCCCGGTTCGCGACCCCGCACGTCGCGATCGCCGTCGTCGTGCCCGTGCTCGTGGTGGGGCTCGCGGCGACCGTCGCGGCCGGGACGGCGCTCGCGCCGCTGCTGGTGTTCCTGCTGACGGTCGCGACCGGCGGTTTCCTCGTCGCCTACCTGCTGGTGTGCCTCGCGGCCCCGGTGTTCCTGCGCCGCATCGGGGAGCTCACCTGGAGCGCCGTCGCCGCGACCGCCGTCATCGTGCCGATCCTGCTCGCCGCGCTGGTCGCCTACGTCCTCGCCTCGGGCCGGACACCGGTCGTCGTCGTGCTCGCCGCGCTGGCCGCCGCGGCCGTCGGCTGGTTCGTGTGGGCGAGGCTGCGCCGCCCCGCCGAGGTCGCGTCGATCGGTGTCTACGACGAGACCGTCGCCGCCGACGTCCTGGGCGACCCGGGCCGGGCCGCGTGACCGCGCCGCGGGACCCGCTCCCGCTCTCGGGCCGCCAGCCCCGGGCCGTGCGCAGCGCGCTGGCCGTGCTGGAGGAGGTCGTCGCCGCGGGGCCGGGCATCACCGCCAAGGAGATCTCCGCGGCGCTGAAGATGCCGCAGGCCACCACCTACCGGCTGCTGAACCTGTTGGTGGGGGAGGAGTACCTGGTCCGGCTGCCCGACCTGAAGGGGTTCGCGCTCGGGCGCCGCGCCGCCCGGCTCGCCGTCCCGGTGACGACCACCCCACCGACCGCGGCCCGCGCGGTCGTCGACCATCTGCGCGGGCTGGTCCGCTGGGGTGTGCACCTCGCGTCGTTCGGGGCGGGGCAGGTGACTCTCGTCGACCCCGACCCGGACCATCCCCCCAGCGACGCCGCGCTGCTGGCCCGCTACCCGCAGGTGTCGGCGCTGGGCCGGCTGCTGCTGGCCGACCAGCCGGAGTGGCGCGCGCTCGTCCGTGAGCTGCGGGTGTTCACCGAGCACACGGTGTCGTCGACGAGCGAGCTCGCCGCCCGCATCGACGAGGTCGCCCACGACGGCATCGCCCGCCAGTGCGGGGAGCTGCGCGCCGACCGCGGCTGCCTCGCGGTGCCGGTGCGGGCGCCCGGCGACGGGCGGCTCGTCGCCGGTCTCGCGTTGTCGGGCCCGGCGACGCGGGTGGCCGACCCGAACATCGAGCTCGTCGCGCTGCTGCGCGAGCACGCCGACCGGCTGGCCCCGCTGCTGGCCTGAACCGACGCACCGGGCGCAACCCCACTGCTGTCGCCGGCGGGCTGCCGCGCAGTGAGGTTGCGCCCGGGTCTGGGTGGGCCCTGCCGGACGGCCTCTGTTCGCTCGCATCGTGAGCTGCAGCGTCAGAATGTGGGAGGTCGTCAGGGGACGTCACGGCGCGTCGGCGATACGATGCGCGGCGTCACGTGGGGTCGGTGCACGCCGGCGGCGACCCGCTCCGTGGGTGGCCGAGGCAGGCGAGGACGTGGGTGAGAGCTGTGACCGAGAACGCCGCCGGTGTCGACGGGCCCGAGGCACACGCGGGGGAGGGTCGCGGTGCCGCGGCGCCGCTGCTGGTGCTGCGCAAGATCGTCCAGATCCTCGACGCGTTCTCCATCGAGTCCTCCGAGCTCGGCCTGCAGCAGATCGCCCGCGCCACCGGCCTGCCCGCCAGCACCTGCCAGCGGTTGGTGCGCAACATGGTCGCGGAGGGCTTCCTCGACCGGGTCGACGACCGCTACCGCATCGGCATGGGCCTGGTGCAGCGCTCCGCGCCCGGCACGTTCGGCCTCGATCTCGTCGCGCTGTCGCGCCCGGTGCTGCAGGCGTTGCGCGACGAGACCGGCGAGACCGCCAACCTGTACGTGCGCAGCGGCCCCTACCGGACGATCGTGGCGCTCGCGGAGTCGCGGCACCCGGTGATGCGGCTGTTCGTCGTCGGCATGGTGATGCCGCTGCACGCCGGATCGGCGGGCAAGGTGCTGATGGCCTGGGACCCGACCGCGTGCACGGAGGCGGTCGGCCACGGGCTGGGGCGCTTCACCGACCACACGGTCGTCGACGTCGACGTCCTCACCGCCCAGCTGGCCGACGTGCGTGAGCTCGGGTACGCCGCCACCTTCGAGGAGCGCGACGCGGGCGCGGCCTCGATCAGCGCGCCGGTGTTCGGGCTGTCCGGTGAGCTGGTGGCCGCGCTGGGCATCGGGGCGCCGCTGCAGCGGTTGGGCCCCGGCGACGTCGAGCGGCTCGCTCCCGTCGTCGTGGCGTCGGCCGCGGAGGCGTCGCGGCGGCTGGGGTTCCGCACCGACGTCCGCGCGGCGGTCGAGCGCACGGGCTGAACCCGCCGCCCACTCCTCGGGGCCCGTCCGGCGTTGTGGCAGATTGTCTGACAGTCCGACGAAACACGACCGGTCAGCAACGACAGGACCGGTCGGTGACGACAGGGAGGTCGACGTGGAGATCGTCAGGGGGCGCGCCCCGGAGGGCACCCCGACGCAGGTGCGCAGCGACACGTTCACCGGGACCGTCTACGGGGACCCGGTCCTGCCGGCCACCGACGGGACGACGATCGGCTCGGTCACCTTCACCCCGGGCGCGCGGACGTACTGGCACAGCCACACCGCCGGCCAGCTCCTCGTCGTCACCGCGGGGCTGGGCTGGGTGTGCACCAAGGGGTCGACGCCCGAGGTGGTGCGCGCCGGTGACCTGATCTGGGTGCCGCCGGGCGAGGAGCACTGGCACGGCGGGACCGCCGACACGATCATGACCCATCTCGCCGTGTCGCTGGGCCCGACCAACTGGGCCGACGAGGTCGCCCAGCACGACTACCTGTCCCGGGAGGACACGTGAGCGAGTTCGGACCGGGCAGCACCCACTGGGACGCGGGCCTCGCGGTGCGTCGCGCCGTCGTCGGCGACGCGCACGTCGACCGCTCGATGGCCGCGGTGAGCGAGTTCTCCCGGCCCGTCCAGGAGTTCGTGACGGGCGCGCTGTGGGGCGGGGTGTGGACCCGTGACGGGCTCGACCGGCGCACCCGCAGCCTGCTGACGATCGTCATGCTCACCGCGCTGGGCCGCAACCACGAGCTGTCGGTGCACGTGCGCGGCGCGGTCCGCAACGGGTGCACGCAGTCCGAGATCCAGGAGGCCCTGCTGCAGACGGTCGCCTACTGCGGCGCGCCGGCCGCGCTGGAGGCGTTCCGGGTCGCGGAGTCGACCCTCGCCGAGCTGTCCGACGACGACATCGAGGCCGGTGGGAAGGCGGCGCGGGAGTAGGCGTCAGCCGGCGCGGCGGACCCGCTCGGCCGCATCCGCGGCGAGCGTGAGCCGGGTCAGCTTCCCGGTCCCGGTGCGCGGCAACGCGTCCACGACGACGACCTCCCACGGCACCTTGTACCCGGCGATCGCCGCGCGGCAGTGCTCGCGCAGCTCGTCACCGGTCACCTCGGCGCCGGGGACGAGTGTCGCGAACGCCATGACGACCTCGCCGCGTCCCGGGTGCGGTGCTCCGACGACGGCCACCTCCGCGACGGCCGGGTGCGCGGCCAGGAAACCCTCGACCTCGGCGGGCGCGACGTTGATGCCGTTGGTCTTGATCATGTCGGTGAGCCGGGCGCCGAACTCGACGAACCCGTCGGCTCGGATGCGCAGCCGGTCGCCGGTGCGGTACCAGCCGTCGGGGGTGAGCGCCGCGGCGTTGTTCTCGGCGGTCTCGGCGTCGTCGCCGAGGTAGCCGCGCATGACCCGGCCGCGGACCTGCAGCTCCCCGAACTCGCCCACGGGCAGGACGGCGCCGGAGTCGTCGACGACGCGCAGCCGGTTTCCGGGCAGCGCCGGGCCCTGGGTGGCCAGGCGCAGGTCGAGCGGGGCGTCGTGCGGGGTGACGCAGCAGTTGCCGTAGGTCTCGGTGGAGCCGTAGATGTTGCAGATCTCCGGGATGTCGAGGACGTCGACGATGCGGCGCAGCTCGTCGGGACGTCCGATCGACAGCCCGGTGCGCAGCGTGGTGACGGCGCGGACCTGCTCGGCCACCCCGGCCAGGGCGTCGGCGAGGGTCGGCAGCAGGTAGGCGGCGGTGCAGCGCTGTTCGGCGAGCATCGCCGCGGTCGCAGCGGGCTCGAACCGGTCCTGCGCGACCAGGCATGCGCCGTGGGTGAACGTGGCGGGCAGGGCGTTGGCGGCGCCGAAGCTCCAGAACAGCGGGGAGCCCAGCCACACCCTGTCGTCGGCGCCCAGGCCCATGCGTTCGCCGATGTGGAAGCCGTTGACGACGGTGTCCCGCTGGCGCAGCGGCACGGCCTTGGGGTGGCGGGTGGAGCCGGAGGTGTAGAGGACGAACGCCGTGTCGTCGGGCCCGGCGGCGCACACGTCGGACGGTGCGACGTCGGTGACCGCCGACCAGCGACGCGCCCCACGGGGTACGTCGGTGCCGGGGTCGCGGTCGAGGACGACGACCTCGCGCAGCGCCGGGAACGCCGCCGAGGTCCACTGTCCGGGATCGGCCTCCCACAGCTCGGGCGCCGGCTCGCGCAGCGCGCCGAGCAGGTCGCTGGAGCGGACGGCGGCATCCATGACCAGCACGGGGGCGCCGCACGTCGCGAGCAGGTGCCGCAGGTCCCACGCCTTCACCCAGGTGTTGACGGCGTCGACCCGCGCCCCGGTGCGCATCGCCCCGAGGGCGGCGGCGAGCCATTCGGCACTGTTCCCGGCGAGCAGCGCGACGGGTGCGCCCGGCCCGGCGCCCAGCCCGGCGAGCGCGGCGGCGGCGCGGCGGGCGGCGTCGTCGAGCTCCCGGTAGGTCCAGGCCGTCGACGCTCCGGGTGCGCCCGCGACGACGGCGGGCGCGTCAGGGGAGACCGCGGCGAGGTCGGCGACGAGCGCGGGCAGCGTGGGAGCGCCGGGGACGTCGGGCACGGGGCCTCCTGGGTCAGCCGGCATCGGCGGCCGCGGCCGGGTCGACGAGCTCCGCCTCGATCGCCGCCGAGGTCGCGTGCATGGCGTCGGTGACCTCGCCCAGGCGGCGCGCGGGCAGTGTCGTGCGCAGCGCGGAGACGTGGACGGCCGCGACGACGACGCCTCCGGGATCCCGGACGGCGGTCGCGAGGCCGACGACGCCGCGGATGCTCTCGCCCCGGCTGATCGACACGCCGCGGCTGCGGATGCCGGCGAGGTCGCGGTCGAGCTCGGCGGGGGAGGTGCGCGTCTGCGGGGTCAGTGCCGGGCGGGGCTTGCGCAGCATGGCGTCGGTGACCTCGGGCCGGTACGCGGCGAACAGCTTGCCGACGGCGGTGCTGTGCAGGTGCAGGCTGCGCCCCAGGGGGATGTCGAGGTTGACGTGCTGGCGCCCGGCGTGGCGGGAGACGTAGACGACGCGGCTGCCGGTGGCGACGGCGAGGTAGGTGTCGAAGCCGGTGCGGTCGGCGAGTACGTCGAGATGGGGTGCGGCGACGCGGCGGACGGCGACGCTGTCGAGCACGCCGATCGCGGTGCGGATCGCACGCGGGCCGAGGCCGTAGCGGCGGCCGGACAGGTGCAGTGTCTTGGCCTCGACCATGGCGCGCAACAGGTCGTGGGTGCTCGACAGCGGGAGGTCGAGGCGGGCGCTGAGCTCGGAGACGGTGCCGGGCCCGTGGGCGGCGAGGTGGTCGACGACGTCGAAGATGCGGCCGAGGCGCCGACTGTCCACGGTGTGCTCCCGCGTCCGTGGCGGCCCCGGTGCAGGGGAGGCGGCGCCGCCTGTTCTCCGCCGCTCCGGGCCGGGGTTCCGGGATCCCGAAGGGACGGCCGCGTCCGAAGGTAGGTCGCGGCGGCCCGCGCGGACAAGGCGCTTTCGCGTTCACGGAGGAACGTGACGGCGGGCCCGGACGCGCCCAGACTCCGGCGCGCGCGGGTGCTCCGACCTGCATCCAGCCGGTCCTTGACTCACCTCGGAGCCACGGTTAGCTTCCCTTCACATCTTTGAGTGCATATTCAGGATGTGAAAACTCGGCCCGGTTCGACCGGGCAGCTCGTCCCGGAACAGACGATCCTCGGTCCAACGGCGGAGCGTGATCCCTTGGTGACGACTCTCGTGCAGACGCTGGTGAGCGGAATCCTCGTCGGCGGCCTTTACGGGCTGTTCTCCAGCGGCCTGACCCTGATCTTCGGCATCACCCGGGTCATCAACTTCGCCCACGGCGACTTCGTGACCCTCGGGATGTACGGGGCGGTCCTGCTGTTCGCGAGCGCGGGGCTGAGCCCCCTGATCGGCATCGTGCCCGTCGCGATCATCTCGTTCGTCCTGGGGCTGATCGTCTACCGCGTCATCGTGCGCCGGACGCTGTCGGTCAAGGGCATCTCGGCCGTCGACGCCCAGCACGGCCAGCTCGTGCTGACGCTCGCGGTGTCGATCCTCATCTCCAACGTGCTGCTGATGATCTTCGGACCGTCGCCGCAGGCGGTGCAGGGCGTCCTCCCGGCGGTCTACGACGTCTTCGGCGTCTACATCGCGCAGGCGCGGCTGGTGTCGTTCCTGATCGCGCTCGTGGTGTTCGGGCTGCTCTACCTCGCGCTGCAGCGGACGTTGTACGGCAAGGCGATCCGCGCGACGGTCGACGACCGCGACATGGCATCGATGGTCGGCGTCGACCCGAACAAGGTCTACGCGGTGAGCTTCAGCGTCGGGATCATGCTCACCGGCGTCGCGGGCTGCGTGCTCGCCACCTACTACCCGGTGACGCCGACGACCGGTGCCGGCTTCCTCATCATCGCGTTCGTGACCGTCGTGATGGGCGGGCTGGGCAACGTCGTCGGCGCGTTCGTCGCGGGCCTGCTCGTCGGCATCATCCAGCAGGTCACGGCCATCTACGTCGCCGTCGACCTGCAGGACGTCGGGCTGTTCCTGGCGTTCGTGCTGGTGCTGGTGCTGCGACCGCAGGGCATCCTCGGCGGACGGAGGGCCTCCGCGTGAACGCCGTGACGCGCCGGCTGCGCTCCACCGGCGGCCTGGGCATCGTCGTGCTCGTCCTGGTCGCGAGCCTGCCGCTGTGGTTCATCCAGACCAACTTCGTGCTCAGCGTCGCGACGCTGAGCCTGATCTTCATGGCCGCCTCGCTGGGCTGGAACGTCATCAGCGGGTTCGGCGGCCAGATCTCGTTCGGGCACAGCATCTTCTTCGGCCTCGGTGCCTACACGACGGCGATCCTGCAGGTCCATTACCACCTCAACGCCTACCTGGGGATGCTGCTCGGCGTCGTCGTCGCGGTGGTGCTCGCGGTCCTGCTCGGCGCGGTCACGCTGCGGTTGCGGGGCATCTACTTCTCCCTGGCGACGTTCGCGCTCACGCTGGTGTTCGCGATCCTCACCGGGCACTACGAGGGCTTCACCGGCGGCGAGGTCGGCCTGACCCTGCCGCTGCTCGGCGACGCGCCGGGAGAGTTCTCCTTCGAGAACAAGGTGACCTTCTACTGGATCGCGATGGTCCTGGCCGCGCTCGCGTTCGTCGCGACCTGGCTGGTGCTGCGGTCGCGGCTGGGTCTGCAGCTGCGCGCGATCCAGGCCGACCAGGAGGCCGCGCAGGCCTCCGGCGTGCTGGCGTTCCAGGTCAAGCTCACCGGGCTGGCCATCAGCGCGGTGCCCGCCGCGCTGGCCGGGTCGGTCTACATGCAGTACGTCGGGTTCATCGACCCCGACAGCGCGTTCGGCGCGACCCTCGCCACCCAGATCGCGGTCATCGCGTTCGTCGGTGGCGCGGGCAAGCTGTGGGGGCCGGTCGTCGGCGCGGTGATCCTGGTGCCGCTGCAGCAGCTGCTCAACTCGTCGCTGTCGGCCTACCCGGCCGGGTTCAACCTCGTCGTCTACGCCCTCGTCGTGCTCGTGATCCTCTGGATCGAGCCGCGCGGGATCATGTCGATGCGCATGCGGCGCCGGCGTCCGCGCCCGCCCGCGGGTGGCGCGCCACCACAGGTACCGGACCTCGAGCCGGCCGCGGCCGTCCCCACGAGCAGAGAGGCGGGCTGAGCCGTGCCGGGACCACTGCTGCGTGTCGAGGGCCTGACCGTCCGCTTCGGCGGCCTCGTCGCCGTCAACGACGTCCACTTCACCGTCGACGAGGGCGAGCTGCTGGGCATCATCGGCCCCAACGGCGCGGGCAAGACGACGATGTTCAACGCCGTCGCCGGTGCCGTCCGCCCGACGTCGGGCAGCATCCGGATCGGCGACGAGCTGGTCAGCGGCAAACCACCGGAACGCGTCGCGCGCCTGGGCATCGCCCGGACGTTCCAGTCGGTGCGGCTGTTCAAGGCGATGACCGTGCGGGAGAACGTGACGCTGTCGGCGAGCACCGTGTGCCCGTCGATGGCCGCGGCCCACGCGCGCGCCGACGAGGTCGCCGAGCTGCTGGGGATGACGGCGCTGCGCCGGATCCGCGTCGAGGAGCTGCCGCTCGCCGACCAGAAGAAGGTCGAGATCGCCCGCGCGCTCGCGTTGCGTCCCAGGCTGTTGCTGCTCGACGAGATGATGAGCGGGCTCAACCAGGCCGAGACGCGCGACCTCATCGGCGTCATCAAGGCGCTCAACGGCGACGGCCTCACCACGATCGTCATCGAGCACGTCCTGCGGGTGATCATGGAGCTGAGCCACCGCGTCCTCGTCCTCGACCACGGCGTGCGGATCGCCGAGGGCCCACCCCGGGAGGTCATGCGCGACCCGCGGGTCGTCGAGGCCTACCTCGGCCGCAGCGCCGCACAGAACCTGGGGGAACCGGCATGAGATGGCCCTGGCGTCCGGCCGTGGCCGCGCGCGACTCCAGCCCGGCGTCGCTGCGCGTGCAGAACCTCTCGGTCGACTACGGCAACATCCGCGCGCTCGTCGACGTCTCCTTCGAGCTGCGGCCCGGCGAGTTCATGGGCGTGCTCGGCGCGAACGGGGCGGGCAAGTCGACGCTGCTCAAGGCGGTGTCGGGGCTCGAGCGCCCGGCGGCGGGGTCGATCCGGCTCGGCGACACCGAGCTCGTCGGCACTCCCGCCCACCGCATCCCGGCGACGGGACTGGCGCACGTGCCGGAACGGCGGCGGGTGTTCCCGTCGTTGTCGGTGCAGGACAACCTCGCGCTCGGGGCCTGTGCGACGCCGGCCGACCGGTCGCGCGCCGAGCTGCTCGACGAGGTGTTCACGCTGTTCCCGCGGCTCGAGGAGCGGGCGACGCAGCTCGCGGGGTCGCTCTCGGGCGGCGAGCAGCAGATGCTCGCGGTGGGCCGCGCGCTGATGCTGGCACCGCGGCTGTTGATGCTCGACGAGCCGTCACTGGGGCTGGCGCCGGTGATCGTCGAGGAGATGTTCGACCGGCTCGCGGCGATCCACCGCGAGCTCGGCGTCTCGATCCTGCTCATCGAGCAGAACGCGACGCAGGCCCTCGAGGTCATCGAGCGCGCGATCGTGCTCACGACGGGCGAGGTCACCTTCACGGGGACCCGCGAGGAGCTCGGTGGCAGTGAGTACCTGCAACGCGCCTACCTGGGCCTGTGAGCAGGTGGCGGGCGGTGGCGGGCCCGATCGGGGGACGGGCCCGCCACCGGCTCTCACGCGAGGGGCTTCTCCGGCAGCGGGAACTGCTCCAGGTACCCCGCGTAGTCGGGTTCGACGTCGATCTGCAGCGTTGCGAGGATGCGGATCACCGCGCTGTAGAACGACGCCACGATCACCAGGTCGACCAGCCGGGCCCGACCGAGTCGGGTCTCCAGTGCCGACCAGGTGGCCGGGCTCATCGACCGGTCCGCGGTGACCTCCCGGGCGCCGGTGGTCACGAGCGTCTCCAGCTCGCCGAGGGCGTGCTCCTCGCCGTTGCTCGCCCTGACGAGCTGGGTGACGTCGTCGTCGGTGACGCCGAAGTCGTGCCCGATCTTGACGTGGTGGCTCCATTCGTAGGGGCTCGCGGTCAGGTATCCGACCTGCAGGATCGCCAGCTCGCGCAGCCGTGGGTCGAGCTCGCACCCGTGCCGGATCCACTGGCCGAGGACCTGGAAGTGCCGCAGCCCGTCGGGGCTGTTGGCGAGCCCGCGGAAGAGGTTGATCGGCCTGCCGAGCAGTTCGCGATCGGTCTCCGCGAGGTCCGACTCGGACAGATAGGGCACCAGTGCCATCGTCGCTCCGTGTGGCGGTCCGGGGTGTCCGCGGGGGTGCTCCACGACCGTCGGACCGCTGGTCGGCGCCGGGTTCCCGCGGGTGCCCCGGCGGTGTTGACGGGGCGACGGCCCATGATTACCGTCGTTCACGAATTGACGCAAGTATTCACTATTTGAATTTGTCGGTGCGAGATCGACGAAGGGGTCGGCGATGGCACAGCCGGGAACCGGCAGGGTGGCGGGCAGGGCGGCGCTCGTGATGGGCGGCGGCCAGACGCCGGGACAGACCGCCGGCAACGGGCGCGCGACGTCGGTGCTGCTCGCCCGGGAGGGCGCGAAGGTGCTCGTCGCCGACCGTGACCTCGCCGCCGCCGAGGACACCGTGAAGCAGATCACCGGTGAGGGCGGCGAGGCCGTCGCGATCGCCGCCGACGTCACCATCGAGGACGAGGTCGCCGCGGCCGTCGCCGCCTGTGCGCAGCGGTGGGGCAGCCTCGACATCCTGCACAACAACGTCGGCATCTCCATCGCCGGCGGGGACGCCCCCGTCGCCGACATCGAGGCCGACGCGTTCGCCCGCATCACCGCGGTGAACCTGCAGGGCATGGTGATGACCTGCAAGCACGCCATCCGGGTCATGCGCGACCAGCCGCGCGGCGGCGTCATCACCAACATCTCCTCGATCGCCGCCCAGATCAACTACCCTTTCGTCACCTACCGCACCTCCAAGGCCGGGGTCGTGACGCTCACCGAGCACATCGCGATCACCAACGCGCAGTACGGGATCCGGGCCAACGCGATCCTGCCCGGCCTGATGGACACCCCGATGGCGATCGAGAACCGCGTCGGTCTCGGCGGGCGCACCCGCGAGGACGTCTACGCCGAGCGCAACTCCCACGTCCCGCTGCGCAACACGATGGGCACCGCCTGGGACGTCGCCAACGCCGCGCTCTTCCTGGCCTCCGACGAGGCGGCCTTCATCACCGGCGTCGCCCTGGCCGTCGACGGCGGCCAGAGCCTCGCCACGGGCTGACGCCCTTGTGAGCGGCAATAGTCGCCATAGCGACTATTGCCGCTCACAGCGGACATGAGAGGACAGGACAGAGATGGACGGCAGTCAGCCGCTCGCCGACCTGCGTCAGGTCTGGCGGATGCGCGCCTTCGAGGAGCGGGTCCGGGAGCTGCGGCTCGCCGGTGACGCCGTCGGCTCGATCCACCTGGGCATCGGCCAGGAGGGCGTCGCCGTCGGCGCGTCCTGCCTCATCGGCCCCGACGACGCCGTGTTCGCCACCTACCGCGGCCACTCCTGGGCCATCGCGTGCGGGGTGGAGCCGGAGAAGCTGTTCGCCGAGATCCTCGGCCGCGCCACCGGCATCAACGGCGGCCGCGGCGGGTCGGCGCACCTCACCGCCCCCGGCTACCGGTTCTTCGGCGAGAACAGCATCGTCGGCGCGGGCGCCCCGATCGCGTGCGGCGCGGCGCTCGCCGGCCGCCACGACGGCACCGACCGCGTCGCGCTCACCGTGTTCGGCGACGGCGCGATGAACCAGGGCGCCGTGCACGAGGCGATGAACTTCGCCGCCGCGTTCTCGCTGCCCGTGGTGTTCCTGTGCGAGAACAACTCGTGGTCCGAGCTCACCGCGATCGACGAGATGGTCGGCGAGCCGCAGCTGTGGCGGCGCGCCGCCGGCTACGGGATGCCCGGCGAACGCATCGACGGCAACGACCCCGAGCAGGTCCGCGACCGCCTCGGCGACGCGTTCGAGGTGGCCCGCGAGGGCGGCGGCCCGACGCTGGTCGAGGCCATGACGCAGCGGCTCGTCGGCCACTACATCGGCGACGCCGACCAGTACCGCCGTCCCGGCGAGCGCGAACGTGACGCCGAGAACGAGCCCGTCGCCCTGCTGACGCGGCGCCTGCGCGACGCCGGGGTCCCCGACGACGAGATCGCCGGCACCGAGCGCGCCGCCCGCGAGGAGATGGACGCGGCGTCGGCCGTGGCGCTCGCCGCGCCGCCCGCCGACCCCGCGACCGCGAAGGAGCACCTCTATGCCTGACACGTCCGTGGCAGCGCGCCCGGAGGCCAGGGAGCTGACGTACGGCGAGGCCGTCAACGCCGCGCTGCGCCGCTGCCTCGACGAGCGTCCCGACACGCTGCTCTACGGCGAGGACATCGCCAAGCCCGGCGGCGTCTTCGGCGTCACCCGCGGGCTGCGCCGCGACTTCGGCGACCGCGTCTTCGACACCCCCATCAGCGAGTCCGCGATCCTCGGCTCCGCGGTCGGGGCGGCGATGCTGGGGCGGCGCCCGATCGTCGAGATCATGTGGGTGGACTTCTCCCTCGTCGCGTTCGACCAGGTCGTCAACCAGCTCGCCAACGTGCGCTACGTCAGCCGCGGCGAGCTCACCGCACCGGTCACGATCCGCACCCAGCAGGGCAGCGCACCCGGTGCGTGCGCCCAGCACAGCCAGAGCCTGGAGGCGCTGTTCCTGCACGTCCCGGGCCTGCGGGTGTGCATGCCGTGGACCGCGCAGGACGCCTACGACCTGCTCGTCGCCGCCGTCGCGAGCGACGACCCGGTGCTCGTGATCGAGAACCGGACCCTGTACCCGGCGGGGAAGGGGCCGGTGGCGCTGGGCGGGCCCGTCCAGACGCCCGGCGGGCTGCGGGTGCGCCGCGAGGGCAGCGACGCCACCGTCGTCACCTGGGGCGCGATGACCGCCCGCGTACTGGCGGCCGCGGCCGGCCTCGCCGACGAGGGCATCTCCCTGGAGGTGCTGGAGACGGTGTGGCTCAACCCCTTCCCGACCGACGAGATCGTCGCGAGCGCCACGCGCACCGGGGCGCTGGCCGTCGTGCACGAGGCGAACGTGACGGGCGGGTTCGGCGCCGAGGTCGTCGCCCGTGTCGCCGGCCGGGGCGTCCCGCTGCGGGTGCCGCCGCTGCGTCTCGGTCTGCCCGACACCCGGGTGCCCGCGGCGCCCAGTCTGGTCGCCGGCCTGCTGCCCGGCCCCGACGCCGTCGCGGGCTCGGTGCGCGACTGGCTCCGAACCTGAGAGGACCACGGTGGACATCGTCCTGGGCGTCGACACGCTCTCCTACCACTGCCGCCTCGCGGCCGGTGAGATCTCCCTCGAGGACGTGCTGCGCGAGATCGCCGACCTCGGCTACGCGTTCGTGCAGTTCAACGCCGTGCACGTGCGCGAGCGCGACACCGCCGCCCTGGTGGGCCTGCGCGCGCTCGCCGACGACCTGGGGCTGGGCATCACGCTGTCCGGCGACGTCGTCGGCCGCGTCGGCAACGGGGACACCGTCGACGGCGGCGTCGAGCGCATCACCGCGTGGGTCGCCCTCGCCGAGACCATCGGCAGCCCGTTCGCCCGCGTCTCCTCCGGGTTCTACCGCGCCGAACTGTTCGACGAACCCGGGCTCATCGCTGCCGAGCAGCGCTACGTCACCGACACGCTGCGCCGCGCCGTCGACGAGGTCCCCGGCGACGTGCAGATCCTGCTGGAGAACCACTCCGACTTCACGGCCGACGAGTACGCCGAGATCATCGCCGGTGTCGGCTCCGACCGGGTCGGGGTGTTCCTCGACCTGATCAACCCCATCTCGTCGCTGCAGGACCCGCTGCCGGTGATCACCCGGCTCGCCCCGCTCGCGCCGTCGGGTCACGTGAAGGACTTCCGGCTCGTCTCGCGCTACGTGCAGGACCGCTTCCACCGGCGCGGGTTCGACGTGCAGTGGTGCTACCCGGGCGAAGGGGTCGCCGACCTCACCTCGCTCGTCGGCGTGCTGGCGGGATCCGCCGACCGCGCCGAGCCGTACCGGCTCTCCGTCGAGGGCCTGGACAACCACCCCGGCGTCGCCGACCAGCGCGAACGGCTCGCGGCCTCGCTGACCTTCCTCCGCACGCTCATCACCGACGCCCCCGCGGCGGCGGCCACGTCAAAGGAGACGCGATGAGAACCAGGATCGTCGGGACGGCAGCGGCCGCCGCCCTGCTCACACTCGCCACCGCGTGTGGCGGGATCGCCACCCAGGACCAGGGCGGGCAGTCGCTCGACTGCGGCGACACCGTCAACATCGGTGCGCCCTACCCGCTGTCGGGGGTGTGGGCGGAGAACGGGCAGAACTCGCTCAACGGCATGCAGCTCGCCGCCGACGAGATCAACGCCGCGGGCGGGATCAAGGGCCTCGACGGCGCCAGGATCAAGGTCGTCAGCGGTGACACCAGCTCCGACAACCCCGGGCAGGCCAAGACCGTCACCGAGAACCTGCTGCAGTCCGACGACGTCTCGGCCGTCGTCGGGTCCTACCTGTCGAGCATGACGCTGACGACGGTCGTGGCCACCGAGACCAAGAGGGTCCCGCTGATCACACAGTCGTTCGTCGACGACCTGACGGCCAAGGGCTACACGTACCTGTTCCAGATCCCGCCGAAGGCGTCGGCGTTCGGCTCGGAGACGGTCACCGACGCCAAGGGGGTCTACGCGGCGCAGAACCGGCCGCTGCGCACCCTGGCCGTCGCGGGCTCCGACGACGCCTCGACCAAGGCCCAGACCGCCGGTGTCGTCGCCGGTGCCGGTAAGGAGGGCGTGCAGGTCGCGGAACAGGTCACCTTCCCCAACGGCCTGTCGGATGCCACCGCGATCGTCAACCGCGTCTCCGATGCGAACGCCGACCTGATCGTGCTGGGCGGCAACGTCTCCGACCTGTCGCTGATCATCAAGGGCATCCGGGCGCGTGGCGTCACCACCCCGATCGCGACGTCCGGTGGCGGCGGTGCGCTCGCCCCGCAGTTCGCCAAGGCCCTCGGCGACAGCGCCAACGGCATCATGGCGTCCGCCGCCTGGAACGGCGACGTCACGCTCACCGGCGTCGCCGACGCGGCGAAGGAGTACCAGCAGAAGTACAACGCCTTCATGCCGCAGGAGGCCGGCGAGTCGTGGGCCGCGATCTACGAGCTCGCCCAGGTGATGGACGAGGGCAAGACGTGCGACCCGCAGAAGATCCGTGACGCCCTGGCGGGCACCGACTTCACGACGGGCCAGGCCGCGGCCGTCCCGCCGGGCAAGGTCGGGTTCGACGCCACGGGCGCGAACAAGTACATCAAGCCGATCCTCGTGCAGTGGCAGAACGGGACGCTGAAGACGGTGTTCCCGAAGGACGTCGCCTCCACCGACGCGCTCCCGCTGGGGGCCGGGCCGACCGCGTGACCCCGTGACGGTCCGGGCGCCGCGGTGCCGTCGACCCCACCGCGGCGGCCCGGACCCCTGCTGTGACAACGAGAGAGGACGCGATGGACCTCGGCCTGGCCGGTACCCGGGCGCTCGTCACCGCGGCGAGCTCGGGACTCGGCAGCGCGTGCGCCGCGTCCCTGGTCGCCGAGGGGGCGCGCGTCGTCGTGTCCTCGCGCGATCCCGGCCGCCTCGCCGCGGCCGCGCGTGACGTCGGCGCGGCCGGGCACGTCGCCGCGGACCTGGAGAGCGCCGCCGACATCGCGGCTCTCGTCGCCACCACCGTCGGGGAGCTGGGCGGGCTCGACGTGCTCGTCGTCAACTGCGGGCCACCGCCCGCGGTCACCTTCGCCGAGGCGGCGGACGACGACTGGGACACCGGCCACCGCCAGGTCCTGATGAGCGCCGTGCGGCTGCTGCGCGCGGCCCTGCCGCACCTCGTCGCGTCCGGCCGTGGGCGGGTCGTCGCCCTCACCGGCTACGGCGTCCGCGAACCCAAGCCGGGACCCGTGATCTCCGAGGCCACCCGGGCCGGGGTGAGCGTGCTGGCCAAGGTCGTCGCCGACACCCACGCCGGCGACGGCGTCACCGTCAACACGATCGCGCCCGGGCCGATCCTCACCGACCGGCTCCGCGAGCTGCAGGGCAAGGCCGCTGCCGCGGCCGGGATCGACCTCGACGAGCAGCTGCGCCGCCACTGCACCGAGATACCGGTCGGGCGGATCGGGCGGCCCGACGAGGTCGGCGACCTCTGCGCGTTCCTGTGCTCGGCGCAGGCCGGCTACGTCACCGGACAGACGATCGTCGTCGACGGCGGCGTGAACAGGGCGATCTGATGGCGCGCATGCGGATCGCGGTCACCGGGGCCGCCCACTGGCACCTCGACCTGTTCCTGCCCACACTGCGGGAGGAGGCCGACGTCGTGGCCGTGCACGACGTCGATCCCGTCGCGGCGCAGCGCATCGCCACAGGACTCGGGGTCCGCGCCCACACCGAGGTCGCCGCACTGCTCGACTCCGCACAACCCGACTTCGTCCTCGCGCTCGGCCCGCACGACGAGATGGCCGCGACCGCCCGCACCCTGATCGAGCGCGGCGTGCCGTTCGCGATGGAGAAGCCCTGCGGGCTCGACCCGCGGGAGGTCCACGACATCGCCGACCGCGCCCGCGACGCCGGCGTCTTCGCCGCCGTGCCGTTCGTGTGGCGCCAGTCCGAGCTGCTCACCCTCATGCGGGAGCGGTTCGCCGACACCGACCTGTCGTACCTGTCGTTGCGCTGGATCGCCGGCCCGCCGACGCGCTACCTCGACTCCGGCTGCGGCTGGATGCTCGACCCCGCCCGCTCCGGCGGCGGCTGCACGGTCAACCTCGGCGTGCACTTCATCGACCTCGCCCGCGTCCTGCTCGGCGACGACGTGTGGGTCTGTTCGGCGACGATGTCCAACGCCGCCTACGGCCTGCCCGTCGAGGACTACTCGCTGGTCACGCTGCGCTCGGGCGGGCGGGTGTTCGTCGCCGAGGTCGGCTACCTGATGCCCGCGCAACACTCCGACTTCGACCTGCACTTCTCGATCAAGGCCCGCGACCACTACGTCATCGCGACCTCGCCGACCGACGTCGAGATCGTCGCGCCCGACGGCAGCCGCGAACACGTCACGGCGCACACGACGAACGTGCCCCACTACCCGGTGTTCGTGCGCGACGCGCTGCGCCGGGTCCGCGAGGGCGAGCCGCCGCTCGCCTCGCTCACCGACATGGCCGCGGTCATGGACCTGACCCGCGACGCCTACGCACTGGCCGGGCCGCTGCCGGTCCGACCGTCCCGGGAGGAAGAAACATGAGCGCGAAGGGCCTGCTGCTCGTCCTGATCGACATCGACCCGCAGTACGAGGAGGAGTTCAACCGCTGGTACACCGAGGAGCACTTCCCGGAGCGGCAGCAGTGCCCGGGGTTCCTCACCGCGCGGCGGTTCGTCTCCGTCGAGGGCGAGCCCAAGTACCTGGCGCTCTACGACCTCGACGACCCCGAGGTGCTGGAGACCGAGGAGTACCGGCGCATCCGGCCGCCCAGCGAGTGGACCAAGACGCTGCAGCCCCACTTCACGACGATGGTCCGCAACGTCTACCGGGAGATCACGCCGACGATCCCTCACGGGTACGAGGTCCACGCAGTGAGGGAGCCCCAGGAGTGAGCGTCCTTTTCCTTCATCCCGTCGGGCTCGACCGCGAGGCCGCGCGGTTCCTGGACCTGCCCGACGTGGCCGCCGTGACCTTCCCCGGTCACGGCGGCCGAAACCGCGCCCGGCCCGGGCTCACCCTCGCCGACATGGCCGACGAGATCGCGGGCCACGCGACCGGGCCGTTCGACGTCGTCGGCGCCTCGCTCGGCGGCATGGTCGCCATGCACCTCGCGCTCGACCACCCGGGGCTCGTCCGGTCGCTCGTGCTGGCCTGCACCACCCCCGACGGCGTCACCGACGTCATGAAGGCCCGGGCCGCCGCCACCGAGGAACGCGGTTCTGCGGGCATGCTGGACGACACCATGACCCGCTGGTTCACCGCCGACGGGCTCGCCTCCGGCGCGCCGTACCTCGACCACGCGCGGCAGCGGCTGCTCGCCATGGACCCCGGTGCCCTCGCCGACACCTGGCGGGCCATCGGCACCCACCACGTCCTCGACCGGCTCGGCGAGATCACCGTGCCGACGACGTGCATCGCCGGCCGTGTCGACGCCTCCACGCCGCCGGCGGTCATGCGCGACCTCGACGCCCGGCTGCCGACGTCACGGCTCGTCGAACTGGACGCCCCGCACATGGCCTTCATGGAGAACGCCGACGAGTTCACCGCCGCCGTACGAGCCCATCTGGCATGGGTGGAAGGGGAAGATCGATGATCATCGACCTGCACCGGCACCTCTGGTCGATCTTCGAGCGCTACACGAGCGTCCGCGAGATCGCCGCGCGCGGCACCGCCGTCGGGCACGCCCACGGCGACGGCGTCGTCCAGGACGTCGAGGTCCGGGCGGGGGAGATCCGGGCCGAGATGGAGAAGGCCGGCGTCGACCGCTCGTGCCTGCTGCTCGGTGACTACGGGCTGCGCCTCGGCGAGGGCGACCGTTCCATCGCCGAGGAGAACCGGCTGGCCACCGACCTGGCCCGCGCCGACCCCGACCACTTCATCGCGTTCTTCGGCGTCGACCCCCGCCGCGCGGGCGCCGCCGAGCTGTTCCGGGACGCCCTCGACGCCGGCGCCAAGGGCCTCAAGCTGCATCCGTGCTCGGGGTTCTCCCCGGCCGACCCCGTGTGCCGCCCGCTCTACGAGCTCGCCCGCGAGTACTCGGTGCCGGTCGTGTCGCACACCGGTCCGCTGGCCGCGCCGCTGGTCAGCACCTACTGCAGCCCGCTGCACCTCGACGAGCCCGCCGCCGACTTCCCCGACGTGAACTTCGTGATCCTGCACGCCGGGCAACGCGCCTACTTCGACCTCGCCCTCGACATGGCCCGGTGGAAGCCGAACCTCTACCTGGAGCTGTCGCTGTGGCAGGGCCTGTTCCTGGAGGACGAGGCCAGGTTCGTCGCCCGCGTCGCCGAGATCCGCCACGGCATCGGCCTGGAGCGGGTCGTCTTCGGCAGCGACTGCCCCGGCGTCTCGACGGTCATGGCGCTCGACGGCTGGGTCGACACTTTCCGCAGCCTCCCGGAGATCGCGGCCCGTCACGGCGCGACCGTCACCGACGACGACGTCACCGCCATGCTGGGCGGCACCGCGTCGAGGCTGCTGGGGCTCGGGTCATGAGCCGGCCCGTGGGGACGGGGGAGTGGGTCGACCTCTCCCAGCTCATGTACGAGGGGATGCCCCGCGCGCTGCCGGAGAGCCAGGTCTGCGTCACCCCGCAGTACGTCGAGACCGGCCCGCCGGAGTCGGCGGTGCGGATCACCCACCTCACGCTGTCGACGCACGTCGGCACCCACGTCGACGCCGCCCTGCACTTCCTGCCCGGCGGGAAGTCGATCGACGAGTACCCCGTCGACGCGTTCACCGGGCCGGGTGTCGTCGTCGACGCCCGCCGCGACGGCGTCGTCCCCGTGACCCGCGCCGAGATCGAGGCGATGGACCTCGACGTGCGCGAGGGCGACATCGTCTTCTTCTGCTTCGGCTACGGCCGCCGCTTCGGCACGCCCGCCTACCGCGACCACCCCTACCTGGGTGACGGCGTCGCCGACTGGCTCGTCGAACGCGGAGTGAGCATGGTCGGCGTCGACACCACGACGCCCGACCTCGGCGGCGCCCACCGCCCGCCCGACTACCCCTATCCCGTGCACATGACGCTGCTGCCGCGCGACATCCTGATCGTCGAGCACCTCGGCCCGCGCCTGGAGGAGCTGGTCGGACGCCGCGTCGAGATCAATGCCGTGCCGCTGCCCATCCGCGGTGGCGACGGCGCCCCCGCGCCGGTGATCGCGCGCGTGCTGGAAGAGGAGACCCCGTGACCGCCCCAGGCCTGGACGCCGTCCTGCCCCACGCCGAACCCAACCCGCGCCGCCTCGACGGCAAGATCGCGATCGTCACCGGCGGCGGCTCGCGCGGCGAGGGCATCGGCACCGGCCGGGCCGCCGCGATCCTGTTCGCCCGCCACGGCGCGAAGGTGCTCGTCGTCGACCGGGACACCGCCGCCGCGAAGGCGACCGTCGACGGGATCGACTCCGAGGGCGGCGAGGCCGTCGCGTTCGAGGCCGACCTCACCTCGGCCGCGGACTGCGAGGCGATGGCGGCGGCGGCGGTCGAGCGCTGGGGCCGCATCGACATCCTCGACAACAACGTCGGCACCGAGGGCGCGGGCACGATCCTGCAGGCCACCGACGAGGACTGGGACCGCGTCATCACGGTCAACCTGCGCACCGTCGTGTCGGCCAGCCGGGCCGTCATCCCCGTGATGGCCGACGGCGGGGGCGGCGCGATCGTGAACCTGTCGTCGATCTCCGCGATCCGCCCGCGCGGCCTCACCCCCTACACCACGGCCAAGGGCGGCGTCATCGCGCTCACCACGGCCATGGCGATCGACCATGCGGCGCAAGGGATCCGCGTCAACGCGATTCTGCCCGGGCCGATCTACACGCCGATGGTCGCCGCCGAGGGGATGGACCCCTCGCTGCGCGACAAGCGCCGCGGCGCCTCCCCGCTGGGCATCGAGGGGACCGGCTGGGACGTCGGCTACACCGCGCTGTTCCTGGTGTCGGACGAAGCCCGCTACATCACAGGGACGACACTGCCCGTCGACGGCGGCGTCTCGGTCCGCAGCCCGGACCGCTGAACGCACCCGCACGACGATCACGACCGAGACGGCACGACGAGGACGGCACATGGCGGACGAGACCCGAACCGGCACCAGGATCCAGTCGGTGTCGCGCGCTGCGCAGCTGCTCATGCTCATCGCGTCGCTGCCCGAGGCCGAGCGCTCGGTCAACCGGATGGCCGCCGAGCTCGGCACGTCGGTGCCGACGGTGTACCACCTGCTCAACACCCTCGTCGACGCCAAGCTGCTCACCCGCGACGAGCGCAAGCAGTACCGGTTCGGGCTGGCGATGGAGGTGCTGTCGGTCGCCTACGCCCAGCAGACCGTCCCGCCGCCCGAGCTGGTCGCGCCGCTGCGGCGCATCATCGAGGACACCGGCGAGAGTGCCTACCTGACGGCGTGGCGCAACGGGAACCCCGTCGTGCTCGCGCACCTGTCGGGGACGCACGCGGTGCAGGTGACCAACCTGCGGCCCGGCTACCGCGGCGTCGCCAACGCCCGCGCCTCCGGGAAGGTGCTGCTGGCCTTCGCCGAGCCGGACGACCGGGAACGCTACCTGGCGATGCACCCCCTCACCGCCGTGACGGACCGGACGATCACTGACCCCGACGTGTTCGCCAAGGAGCTCGCCCAGGTGGCGCGCAACGGCTACGCCACCGAGGTCGAGGAGTTCTCGGCGGGCGTCGCGTGCATTGCGGTGCCGGTGTGGCGCAACGGGATGCTGATGGGCTGCTACACCGTCTCCGCGCCGGTGGAGCGGTACCGCAAGCAGCGCACCGGCTACCTCACGGTGCTGCGCGACGCGGTGGCGATGCTCGACGAGGACAAGGACGAGGACGAGGAGACATGACGCTGCGCTGTGCCGTGCTCGACGACTACCAGGGCGTCGCGCTCACCTCCGCCGACTGGTCGCGCCTCGACGCGACCGTCGACGTCTTCGCCGACCACATCGCCGACGAGAGCGCCCTCGTCGAGACGCTGGCAGGCTACGAGGCCGTCGTGCTCATGCGCGAGCGCACACCGTTCCCGCGCAGCGTGCTCGAGCAGCTGCCCGACCTGCGGCTGCTGGTCACGACGGGGATGCGCAACGCGTCGGTCGACGTCGCCGCCGCCACGCAGCGCGGGATCGTCGTGTGCGGCACCGGCGGGCTCACGACGTCCACGGTCGAGCTGACGTGGGCGCTGATCACCGGGCTCGCGCGCAGCGTCGTCGTCGAGAACACCGGCCTGCGGTCCAACGGGCGCTGGCAGCAGACCGTTGGCACCGACCTCGCCGGCGCCACCCTCGGCGTGCTGGGCCTGGGGCGGATCGGCTCCCTCGTCGCCAAGGTCGGTCTGGCGTTCGGGATGGACGTCGCCGCGTGGAGCCAGAACCTCACTGCCGGCGCGGCCGCGGCCGCCGGGGTGCGCCTCGCCGGGTCGAAGGCCGAGCTGGTCGCGGCCGCCGACTTCCTGACGATCCACCTCGTGCTGTCCGACCGCAGCCGTGGTCTGGTCGGGGCCGACGACCTCGCCGCGATGAAGCCGTCCGCGTTCCTCGTGAACACCTCGCGGGCCCCGATCGTCGACCAGGACGCGCTGGTCACGGCCCTGCGCGAGGAGCGCATCGCCGGGGCCGGGCTCGACGTGTACGACGTCGAACCGCTGCCCGCCGACCACCCGTTCCGCACACTGCCCACCGTGCTGGCCACCCCGCACCTGGGCTACGTCACCCGCGGCGGGTACGCCATCTTCTGGCGCGAGGTCGTCGAGGACATCGCGGCGTTCATGGCCGGTGCCCCGGTCCGGACGATCACGTGAGCTCAGCCAGCCCCGAGGAACGCCGCCATCGCCGCCCCCAGTGCGTCGGAACGGTTCGCCGCGCTGATGTGGTCGCCCTTCACCGTCGCGAACGTGCTTCGCGGCAACACGTCTGAGAGGACCCGGGCGTCGGCGGGGTCGTCGCGGTCCCCGCACACCACCAGCGTCGGGACGTCGACGCGGGCCACGTCGGCGGCCGGGGTGTCGACGGCCGTGCCCAGGGTGAGCCGCAGTGCCGTCCGGTCGGCCCCGATGCGCGCGACGAAGTCGGTGATCCGCCCCTCCGCGCTGCCCGGTGCGAACGTGCCGTCGGCGGGCGGGGGATCGGTGAGGACGTGCAGGAACACGTCGGCGAACGAGTGCCCGCGCATGTGTGTCACCCCGGCCAGGCCCATCCCGGCGACGACGAGCCTGCCCGGCCGGGCACCGCGCACCACGGCGCGCAGCGAGGTGCGGCCGCCGAGCGAGTAGCCGCCGAGGTCGAACTCGCCGTCGGTCAGGCCCAGGTGGTCGAGCAGGGCGAACACGTCGTCGGTGACGACGTCGGCCGGATAGGCGGCCGGGTCGTGACTGCGGTCGCTGTCGCCGTGCCCGCGCAGGTCGGGCAGGATCACCCGCCGCCCGGTGGCCGCGACGGCCGCCGCGTGCCCGGGAGCGATCCAGTTGATCACCGCGGTCGAGGAGAACCCGTGCAGCAGCACCGTCGGCCGGCCCTCGCCCACCTCCCGGTAGGCGAGCCGCACGCCGTCGGCGGCGGAGAGGAACGAGGGGACCGGAAGCGCAGGCGCGACGTGCACGGCCCCAATTGAACAGCTCCCGCCGGGCGGACCGATGCCGGTACCGACGACGTCACTCCACGACACCGTTGCGGCCGCCGTCACGGCGGTGGCCTGGCGTTCGGCACTGCCTGTCCATTGTCCGACAATGGCCTGTTGACACTCGACGGAGCCGACGGTCACCGTTTGCGGCGTGAGGACTCGTGAGGGACAGCTGCCGTGGGGGACGGCGGCGCTTCGTCGCCGCCTCCGTGACCTCGTCGCGCAGCCCGGATGCGTCGTCGCACCCGGCTGCCACGACGCCCTGGCCGCGCGCATCGCCCAGGACGAAGGCTTCGAGGCGGTGTACCTGTCGGGCAACGCAGCGTCCGCGGGGCTGCTGGGCCGGCCCGACATCGGGTTGGCAGGGCTGTACGAGATGACCCAGCGTGCGCGCTGGGTGACCGGTGCGGTGAACGTGCCGGTGATCGCCGATGCCGACGCCGGCTACGGCGACGCACACGCCATCGCGCGCACCGTCACCGAGTTCGAGCGGACCGGCGTCGCCGCGATCCACATCGAGGACCAGGACCTGCCGAAACGCTGCGGTGCGATGGGCGGTGTGCGGATCGTGCCGTTCGACGACGCGGTCGCACGGGTCCGCAGTGCGCTGGCCGCCCGCACCGACCCGGATCTGATGATCATCGCGCGCACCGACGCGCTCGCCCTGGGCGATCTCGACGAGGCCGTCCGCCGGGCGGAGGCGTTCGCGGAGCTGGGCGCGGACCTGGTGATGGTCGAGGACGTCGCGTCGGAGGAGCAGGTGCGGGCGTTGCCGGGGCTGCTCCCGGGCGTCCCGCTGCTGTTCGACGCGTTCGAGGTGTGGCCGTGGACAGTGGTCGACACCGCCGAGCTCGACCGGCTGGGCTACAAGGTCGTGATCATGTGTCTGTCGACGACGCTGGCGTACGCGCAGGCGGCCCGGACGGTGTTGCGTGCGATCAAGGACGGCGGGTCCACGGCGGACGTGACGGGGATGCTGATGCCGCTCGCGGAGTACGAGCGGGTGCTCGGAGCCGACGAGTTCGGTGTGGGACGAGAGGCGGGGGAGTAGTCATGGTGAGCGAGAACCGGGTTTCGATGGTGACCGGGGGCGCGGGCGGTTTCGGCCGCGCCATCGCGTCGTCCTTCGCGACGCGCGGCGACCACGTCGTCGTGGTCGACCTCGACGAGGCAGGAGCGGCGGAGGTCGCCGCGGGGCTGCCGGGACCGGGCCGCCACGTCGGCCTGGGCTGCGACGTCCGCGCCGAGGAGTCGGTGGTCGCGGTGTTCGACGCGGCCGAGGAGCGCCTCGGCGGTGTCGACACGCTGGTCAACAGCGGCGGTGTCCGCGAGATCGTCGACGTGCTGACGATCTCGGTGGCGCAGTGGCACGACGTGGTGGCGACCAACCTCACCGGCACCTTCCTGACCTGCCGCGAGTTCGCGCTGCGCGCGGTCCGGCGCGCCGACGGGGCGTCGCGTTCGATCGTGAACATCGCCTCTGTCGCGGGCCTGACCGGCATCGGGAACCGCCCGGCCTACTCGGCCAGCAAGCACGGGGTGGTCGGGCTGTCGAAGAACCTCGCCACGGACCTCGCCCGCCACGGCATCCGGGTCAACGTCGTGGCCCCCGGCACCATCCGCACGCCGATGACCGAGGGCTACTACGCGGACGAGGAGTTCGTCGCGTCGCTGGCGACGGTGGTCCCGCTCGGCGCGGGCGGATCGGCGACGGACGTCGCGGAGACGACCGCATTCCTCACCGGCCCGGCGAGCGGGTTCGTGACCGGAGTGGTGCTGCCCGTCGACGGCGGCTGGTCGGCCTCGAAGAGCTACAGCGTCAACCCCGACAGTGCCTATTTCGCAGCCGCGAACAGCAGCGCGGGCGTCGCCGGCGACGCGGCACACGGCCCCGCGTAGCGTCATGGCCGAGCTCCTGGAACGGCGGACCCTGCGCGAGCAGCTGGTCGACGGCCTGCGCGCGGAGATCATCACCGGTGAGCTGGCGGCGGGTACCGCGCTCGTCGAGACCGCGCTCAGCGCCCGGTTCGGGGTGAGCCGGGGGACGGTCCGCGAGGCCCTGCGCGAGCTCCACGACCAGGGCCTCGTGGTGCACCTGCCGCGGACCGGGACGATCGTGCGCCGGCTCAGCCCCGACGAGATCACCGGGATCTACGACGTCCGGGCCGCGCTGGAAGGGCGGGCAGCCGTCGCGATCTCGTTGTCCGACGACTGGGAGCAGCACTCCGACCGGCTCGAGCAACTGGTCGACGAGATGCACCGCGCCCGCGACAAGCCCTTCCTGGCGAGGCTGCAGACCGACCTGGAGTTCCACCGACAGCTGTGCCGGCTCTCGGGCAACGAGACGCTCGCCCGGACCTGGGAGCACCTGGTCACGCAGATGAGCTCCGTCCACTCCGGAATGGGCGAGTCGGTGGTGCTGCCGCTGATGGGCGCGGAGGACCATCTCGTGTTCGTCGACGCGATCCGCTCCCGCGACCCCGCCTTCATCCAGCGCACGATCGACCGGGTGATGGCCCACTCGGCGGCGCAGCTGTTGGCCGCCCTCGAGGATCCCGCCCGGCACACCACCGGGTTCGCGGACTTCCCGGCCACCTGAACCACGACCGGCGACCAGGCCGGTGCTGCGCGGCTCTTCCCGTCGCCGCAGCCTCACGCAGTCCACTGTGGATGCACTCGTCGAGGAGGACACCCCGCATGGCCCACCATCACCCCGAGCAGGCGACACGCAGAGCCGACGGCGGACCCGACGTCGACCCCGACCGGCGCGCGCCGCGGAAGGTCGTGCTCGCCAGCGTCATCGGCACCACGCTCGAGTTCTACGACTTCATCGTGTACGGCTCGGTCGCCGCACTCGTCTTCAACAAGATCTTCTTCCCCGCCAGCAGTCCGGGAGTCGGCACCCTGCTGGCGCTGTCGACGTTCGCCGTCGGCTTCCTCGCCCGCCCTGTCGGCGCCGCGGTGTTCGGCCACCTGGGAGACAGGATCGGCCGCCGCCGCACCCTGATGCTGACACTGATGATGATGGGCGGGGCGACGGTCCTGATCGGAGCGTTGCCGACCTACGCCTCGGTCGGCATCTGGGCGCCGCTGCTGCTGGTGCTGCTGCGTGTTCTGCAGGGCGCCGCGGTCGGCGGCGAGTGGGGTGGTGCGGTCCTGCTGATCAGCGAGCACGCCGGCGCCGGCCGCCGGGGCCGCGCCACCAGTTGGGTGCAGCTCGGGAGCCCGGTCGGGCTGCTGCTCGCCAACGGGGTCGTGCTCGGGGTCGTCGCGGCAGCCGGGACGGACGCGTTCGAGCGCTGGGCCTGGCGGGTGCCGTTCCTCATCAGCATCGTTCTGATCGTCGTGGGCGTCGTGCTGCGCCGACAGGTCGACGAGTCCCCCGTGTTCCGGCAGATGCAGGCCGAGCAGAGGACCGCCACGTCGCCGGTCGGGGAGACGCTGCGCCTCCACTGGCGCCGGCTGCTCATCGCGATCGGGGTGACCGTGGTGTCCTTCGGCGGCTACTACGTGTTCACCACGGTCGGCCTCGCCTACCTGAGCCTGAAGAAGATCCCCAGCTCCTACGGGCTGTACGGGACCGTGATCGGGGCGGCCTTGTGCATCCCCGTGATCCTGCTCAGCGGGGCGCTGTCCGACCGGGTCGGACGACGGCCGATGTATGCGATCGCGTCGGTCGTGATGGGCCTGTGGGCGTTCGCGTTCTTCCCGTTGATCGACAACCTCGGCGGACCGGGCGTGGTCATCGCGATCGCGGTCGGTGTGGTCAGCTGGGGAATCCTGTACGGATCCCAAGGTGCGTTCCTGTCCGAGCTGTTCCCCTCGCGCGTGCGCTACAGCGGGGCCTCGCTGGCCTACCAGGTGACCGGAGCGCTGGGCGGGCTCGTACCCGTCGTGTCGCTGTCGTTGCTCGAAGGATTCGGCACCGGCCTGGCCATCACCGTCTTCGTGGCGATCACCGCCGTGATCACACTGGGTACGCTGCGGATCGCCCCCGAGACCGCGCACCTCGACGAGGCAGGACTGGAGGCCGCGTGAACGCGGACCCGAACGGCCCGGCCGTCCAGCACCACCGGGCCGACCTCGACGACGTCCGTCTGCACTACGTCACCGCGGGGGTCGGACCGACCGTCGTGCTGCTGCACGGCTGGCCGCAGACCTGGTACTGCTGGCGCCATGTGATACCGCTGCTCGTCGACGGCGGGTTCCGCGTCGTGGCGCCCGACCTGCGTGGGCTGGGCGACTCGTCACGTCCGGCCGGCGGGTACGACACGCGGACGGTCGCGGGCGACGTGCACCGGCTGCTGTGCGACGAGCTCGAACTCGACCGGTTCCACGTCCTCGGGCACGACTGGGGCGGCATCGTCGGCTACAGCCTCGCGGCGCACCACCCGGGTGCCCCCGCGACGCTGACCGTCGTCGACGTCGCGATCCCCGGCGACGGCAACCCGAACATCAGCCAGGGCGGGCGGCGCTGGCACCACGCGTTCCACCAGACGGCCGACCTGCCCGAAGCGCTCGTGGCCGGACGCGAGGAGCTCTACCTCGGCTGGTTCTACGACAACTACGGCCACCGGTCGGACGTGATCACCGCCGACGACCGTGCCGAGTACCTGCGCACCTACTCGGACCCGGCGGCGATGCGCGCCGGCTTCGCGTACTACCGCGCCCTGGACCGCGACGCCGCGGACAACGCGCGGCGGGCCACCGAACAGCGGATCGCGATCCCCGTGCTCGCACTGGGCGGCGCGGGCGGCTGGGGGCGCGGTGCGGAGGTCGCCGCGTCGCTCGAGCGGCTCGTCGACGACGTGACCGGCGGCGTGATCGCCGAGGCGGGGCACTGGATCCCGGAGGAGCAGCCCGCCGATCTGGTGCGCCGGTTCCGCGAGTTCGTGCGCGGTGTCGAGGAACGAGGGCCGGCGCGCGAGCGGGGCCCCGCCCCACAACCCTCGTGAGTGGCGATAGTCGCTATAGCGACTATCGCCACTCACAGGCAGTCCACGTTCACCAGCGCCTGGCGGCCCTCCGAGCGCACCACGCGCAGCGCCTTCTCCAGCGCCGGGACCAGCTCGGCGCGGGAGCGGACGCGGATGCCGACGCCGCCGGAGGCCTCCGCGTAGGTCTCGAACGCCGGTACGGGGTCGAGCCGGGCCAGGGGTGAGAGGTCGGCCGACGCGGCGGCGTGGCCGTCGGGATGCACCTTCAGCGCGGAGGCCTGCACCGCGCCCCAGTGGTCGTTGCTGCAGACGACCGTCAGCACCGGGAGCCCGTGCATCGCCATGGCCTGGTGGCAGGCAGCGGGGTTGGCGAACAGGTAGGCGCCGTCGCCGAGCGTCGAGATCACGGTGGCGTCGGGCCGGGCGAGCTTCACCCCGATGGCTGCGGGCAGGCCCCAGCCGAGCCCACCGGCGGGCGGGGTGCCCAGGTAGGAGCCGGGGACGGTCGGGGCGAGTACCTCGGCCTGGGCCCAGTACTCGTTGACGACGACGGTCCCGGAGTCGATCACCGACGCGAGGGCGGCGTTCATCGTGGCCTTGGTGATCGGGCCGTCGCCGGGGGCCCGTTCGGCGTCGAGCAGCGCCTGCCGACGGGCCCGCCACCGGCCGCCCAGTTCCTCGATCCGCGACGTGCGGCCGGTGTCGATGCGGTCGGCGCGCGCCTGCAGGGCCGGTCCGAGCGCACTGATCAGCGGGCCGCAGGCGGCGGTGATCGTCAGGTCGGAGCGGTGCGAGCGGATGGGGTAGCGGCTGAAGTGCGGGTCGGGCCCCACCTGCACGACGACGGCATCGTCGGCGGGACGGACCGCCGCGGGCAGCCACGGGACGTCGAGGTCGAGGGTGACGACGACGTCGGCGTCGGCCAGCACCTCACCGGGGCGGTAGCCCAGGTGCATGGGGTGGTCGGCGGGCAGGCTGACGTGCCGCGGACCGCTCTCCACCACGCCGATCCCGTACCGGCCCGCCAGGTCGGCGAGCGTGGCCACGCATGCGTGGTCGGCTCCCGAGTCGCCGGTGACGATCAGCGGGAACCGGGCCGTCGCCAGGTGCTCGGCGAGGGTGTCGACGGCGGCCGGGTCGGGGTGGGCGCGTGTCGGTACCGGCGCCGACGCCCCGGCAGGGGCGGCGAACGTCGGGGCGGCGAGCACCTCGCGCGGCAGCGACAGGTACACCGGGCCGGGCGGGTCGGTGCGGGCCCGGTCGAGCGCCCGGTCGACGACCTCACGGACCTGGGCGCCGTCGCGCAGCTCGTAGTCCCATTTGACGAGCTCGCGCAGCATCCCGGCCTGGTCGAACATCTCCTGCGCCCAGTGGATGCCGTAGTCGCGGGAACCGAGGATGCTGTCCTCGAACAGCGGGGTGCGTCCCGCGGACAGCAGCACCGGCACCCGGGCGCTGGCGGCGTTGGACACCGCGCACACGGCGTTGGCCGACCCGACGCTGGTGTGCAGCATGACCGCCTGCACCCGGCCGTCGCCCAGGCAGGAGCCGTGGGCCATCGACACCGCGAGGTTCTCGTGCGCGCACACGATCACCTCGGGCAGGCCGAGACCCGACTCCTTCTGTCGCGCGTATGCCTCGACGATCGTCGCGAAGTCGGTGCCCGCGTTGACGAACAGCCGGTCGACGCCGCGGTCGCGCAGGGCGACGAGGAACGCCTCGGCGACGGTCTCGGGTGTCGATGTGTCGGGCGAGCCCATCATCACTGCTCCTGCGGGTGCGTCGCGACGGCTTCGACCGTGACGTCCAGCCACGGGAACATCGGAAGCGAGGCGAGGACGTCGTGCAGCTCGGTGGCGTCGGCGACCTCGTAGAGGCCGATCGTCGCGTTGCGCCCGGGGACTCGCCACAGCCGTTTGAGGTTGCCGGCGGCGCGCAGCTCGTCGGCGCGGGCACGTTCGCCCTTCTTCAGCCGGGCGCGTTCCTCCTCGGGGGTGTCGGCCGGCAGCGTGTTCTCGGCGCGGACCAGGAACTCCATCGTGCGTTCGCCTCCAGAAGAGCTATGCCGCGTCGGCGGTGGCCGGCGCCGCCGAGAGCAGGGACTTGGCCAGGGCCTCGGGCGCGGTGACCATCGCCTCGTGGCCGGTCGGGATGGTGGAGACGGGCCAGCCGGCGGCCTGCGCGCGGGCGGCGTGCGCGGCGAAGGCCCGCATCCAGTCGGTGCACTCGACGAAGTGCGCGGGGACGTCGGCGTGGTCGCCGGTGAGCTCGAGCCGCTGGGTGTAGCTGCGCCACGGGTGCGGGGTGAGCCGCGGGGAGAGCCACGACAGGTCGGCGTCGTCGGTGACGCCGAGGACGTGCAGCGAGCGCTGCGGGATCAGCCACCCGAAGCCCGCCGTCGTGACCGACTCGCGGTAGTGCCCGGCGACGTCCTCGGGGAGCAGGTCGATCGCCGCGTCGCCGTCGCCGCCGACGAAGGCGTCGAGGTAGATGCGCAGGGCGAGGCGGTCGGGCCGGCGGTCGGCGACCCCGGTCACGACCTGCCCCGCGTAGCTGTGCCCGACGAGGATCGCGTCGTGGCAGTCCTCGGCGTCGAGCAGGGCGACGACGTCCTGGATGTGGGTGTCGAGCCCGACGGCGGGGCTGAGCAGATGCGCGCGCTCGCTCAGCCCCGTGAGCGTCGGCGCGAGCACGGCGTGCCCCGCCTCGCGCAGGTACGGCTCGACGCGCCGCCACACCCAACCGCCGTGCCAGGCTCCGTGCAGGAGTACGAACGTGCTCACGCGTTGATCACCAGAGTTTCTCGGTCGCGATCTCGGCGCCCCGGACGAGGGAGCGCATCTTCTCCCACGCGAGCTCGACGACGACGCCGCCCCAGCCCGCGAAGGTGCCGAACCCGCAGTCGGTGCCCGCCATCACCCGTTCGCGACCGACGATGTCGGTGTAGCGCAGGATGCGTTCGGCGACGAGACCGGGATGTTCGACGAAGTTGGTGGTGGTGTCGATGACACCCGGACAGAACACCTTGTCGTCGGGGATCTTCGCGGCCGCCCAGCCGGCCCAGTCGTGGCCGTGGCGGGGGTTGGCGGCCTCGCACAGCAGGGTCGCGGGCTTGGCGCCCAGCACGACGTCGGCGATCTTCTCGACCTCGATGTCGAACGTGTGCGGACCCTCGTAGTTGCCCCAGCACAGGTGCATGCGCACCTTCTCGGCCGGGATGTCGCGCAGGGCGTGGTTGAGCACCTCGACCTGCACCTGCGCCCGCTCGAGGAAGTCGGCGTCGGACAGGTTCTTGAACTTGTTGTGCCGGCCCATCCCGAGGTCGGGTGCGTCGATCTGCAGGTCGAACCCGGCGGCGACGATCGCGTCGTACTCGGTCTTCATCGTCTCGCCGATCGCGTTCAGGTAGGAGTCCTCGTCGGGGTAGAACTCGTTGGGCTGGAACAGGGCGACGATCCCCGGTGAGGGCGCGTTCATGAACCCGCCGACGACACCGGCACCGTCGACGGCGGCGGCGAGGTTGGCGAGGTCGGTGTCGAGCGGTCCACGGTCGACGTAGGCGAGCTCGGCGCGGCAGATCGGGCGCAGGTAGGCGACGGTGTCGCCCGAGGCGTGCAGGCGGTCGCGGTAGCCCGGGTACTCGTCGAGGTCGGCCGGGGTGGCCCGGGGCGCGTCGCCGATCTCGAAGCCGGAGATGCGGTGCCGCAGATAGGTGGCGTAGCCGATCTTGCTCATCTCGCCGTCGGACACGACGTCGATCCCGACCTCGGCCTGCTTCGCGACCTGGTCGCGCACGCAGTCGCGGACCGCGTCGGCGAGCTGCTGACGGTCGACGCCCTCGCCGCGGTCGTCGGCGTTGAGCAGGTCGAGCAGGTGTCCGGGCCGGGGGAGGCTGCCGACGTGGGTGGTCAGGATTCGATCGGTCTGGGGCATCCTTGCTCCTGGTCGTCGATCTGGTTGTCCGATGTGCCGGGTACGACGGGCCGGGGCCGGTCGGGCCGCCGGCCGTGGGTTCACCACTGGTGCAGGTTCGCGTCCAGCTGCTGGAGGGCGTCGACGACGCTCATCAGGTGCGCGCGCATGGTCTGCTCGGCGCGGTCGGCGTCGCCGGAGCAGACGCTCTCGATCACCTCGATGTGCTCGCGCATGCCGACCGCGGGCCGGCCGGGCAGCAGCGCGACCGTGTAGTGGTAGCGCACGCTCTGGGTGCGCAGCCGGTCGAGCATGATGCCCGCGGTCTCGTGCCGCGAGATGTCGCGGACGGCGCGGTGCACCTCCTGGTTCACGCGCGTGTAGGCCATGACGTCGCTGCCGTCGACAGCGGTGCGCAGCTCGTCGCCGAGCGCGCGCAGCCTCGTCCGCTCGTCGGTGGTGATGCGCTGGGCGGCCTTGGCCGCGCACAGGCCCTCGACGACGGCGCGCGCCTCGGTGATCTCGACGGCCTCGTCGAGGGAGATGGGACGGACCCGCGCACCGCGGTTGCGTTCGCGCAGCACGATGCCCTCGCTCTCCAGCTGGGCCAGCGCGGTGCGCACGGCGCCACGGGAGGCCTGGTAGAGCGAGACCAGGTCGGCCTCCGGCAGCCGCTGGCCGGGCGCGTACCGGCCGGCCATGATGCCGTCCCGGACGGCCGTGACGACGCCGTCGACCGTCGCGGTCGACGGCTCGTCGGACGCCGTCTCGTAGCTCGCGGCCATGCGGTTCCCCCTGTGTCGGACCCCGGGTGGGTCCGGTATCGGGGACACGCTACTCGTAACCAAGATTGTTAACAATCTAGTTGCCACTATCGCGAACACGGCGCTATGGTCCGTGCCACACCGAAATGGCGACAGAGCCCGCCGGCGGGGGTCTCCCGCAGGCCGCAGGCAGTACGCGGACGCGGCCGTGGGCCGCCCCGGTGACAGTACGACGGCACGCACGACTGCGCGCCGGGGAGAGGACGTCGATGAGGACTTCCGCCGAGAACGGTGGACCGCGGGTCGTGGTCGTGAGCGCCCACGCAGCCGACTTCGTGTGGCGCGCGGGCGGGGCCATCGCCAGGTGCGTGGAGGACGGCGGATCGGTCACCGTCCTGTGCCTGAGCTACGGGGAACGCGGCGAGTCCGCCGCCCTGTGGCGCGAACCCGGGGCCACGCTCGAGACCGTCAAGGCGGCCCGGCACCAGGAGGCGACCAACGCCGCCGAGACCCTGGGCGCCGCCATCGAGTTCCTGGACGCCGGGGACTACCCGCTGACGGTCACCGACGCGGTGCTCGACGCCCTCGTCGCCCTGTTCCGCCGCGAACAGCCCGACGTGATCCTCACCCACGCGGCACGCGACCCCTACAACCTCGACCACGCGCTCACCCACGAGCTGGTGCTGCGGGCGCGGATGGTCGCCCAGGCCCACGGCCTGCCCGACCGCGAGACCGAGCCGCTCGGGGCGGCGCAGGTGCTGGCCTTCGAACCGCACCAGCCCGAGCAGTGCGACTTCGTCCCCGACCACCTGCTCGACATCACCTCGGTGTTCGAGCGCAAGCACGCGGCCATGAAATGCATGGGCGGCGCGCAGGGCCACCTCGTCGACTACTACGTCGACCTCGCGACCCGCCGCGGCGTCCAGGCCGTGCGCAACGGCGCACCCAGGTCTGTCGCCCGGGCCGAGGCCTACATGCGGACCTTCCCGACGGTCGGAAGCAGCCTGTGGTGAGCGCGCTGAGCCGCCACGTCGTGGTCCGCTCCAGCGTTTCACCCGACCCGGCGGCGGTCGAGGAGCTGCGTGCCCAGGGCGTGGCCACCGTGCACGAGGCCCAGGGCCGCCGCGGCCTGCTCGACCCGCGCGTGCAGCCCCGCCAGCAGGGCGCCGCGATCGCCGGCCGCGCGGTCACCGTGCTCTCCCACCCCGGCGACAACCTCATGATCCACGCCGCCGTCGAACAGTGCGAACCCGGCGACGTCCTCGTAGTCACCACGACCTCCGACTCCACCGACGGCATGTTCGGCGAGCTGCTCGCGGTCTCGCTGGCCGCCCGCGGCGTGGTCGGCCTCGTCACCGGGGCCGGCGTCCGCGACACCGCGGAGCTGCGCGCCATGGGCTTCCCCGTCTGGTCGCGCGCGGTGAGCGCCCAGGGCACCGTCAAGAACAGCCCCGGATCGGTCAACGTGCCGATCGTCGTCGCAGGCGCCCGCGTCGAGCCCGGCGACGTGATCGTGGCCGACGACGACGGTGTCGTCGTCGTCGCCCGCGAGGAGGCCCCCGACGTCGCCGCCGCCGGCAACGCGCGGCGGCGCTCCGAGGAGGAGAAGCGGGCCCGCTTCGCCGCGGGCGAGCTGGGCCTGGACATGTACGGGCTGCGCGCCGACCTCGAGCGCCTCGGCGTCACCTACATCGACGCCGCACCCGGTTCCTGACGATCGGCCGGCCGCCGCCACCGCGGACGACCGGCCCCACCACCGGCCGACCACCGATCCGGAAAGAAGGACGACGATGCTGTCAGCGGAGGACAACGACCTCATGTGCCGGGTCGGCCCCGGCACGCCCATGGGTGACCTGCTGCGCCGCTACTGGACCCCTGCACTGCTCGTCAGCGAGGCCCCCACCCCCGACGGCGACCCCGTCCGGGTGCGTCTGCTGGGCGAGGACCTGGTCGCCTTCCGCGACACCGACGGCAGGATCGGGCTGGTCCAGGAGAACTGCCCGCACCGCGGCGCCTCGCTGTGGTTCGGCCGCAACGAGGAGTGCGGGCTGCGCTGCCCGTACCACGGCTGGAAGTTCGACCGCGACGGCAACTGCGTCGACATGCCCAGCGAGCCGCCGCAGAGCGTGTTCAAGGACAAGGTCAAGATCACCAGCTACCCGACGCACGAGTCCGGTGGCGTCGTGTGGACCTACATGGGCCCACGCGAGCAGCTGACCCCGTTCCGCGACTTCGGCACCGAGACGCTGGCCCCGGAGCACGTGTCGGCCACCAAGCTGCACACCACCTGCAACTGGGTGCAGGCGATGGAGGGCAACCTCGACACCTCCCACATCTCGTGGCTGCACCAGTTCCACGCCGTCCCCGACATCCCCGACGACGGCAGCGACAAGCCCGGCTACCCGTCGAACCCGCAGTCCTGGAAGTTCTGGCTCCACGACCGCGCGCCGCGCCTGGAGATCGAGGACACCTGGTACGGGTTCAAGTACGTCGGCATCCGGACGACGCCCAACGGGCATAAGCACGTCCGGATGAGCGCGTTCTGCTTCCCCTACATCACCGCGATCGCCACCGTCCCGTGGGGCTGCCGGCTCGGCATCTTCGTCCCGATCGACGACGAGAACTGCTGGCGCTACAGCATCACCACCCGCGAGGTGACCAACCCGCGCGACATCGGCGGCCCCAACCTGTTCTCGGTGAGCCCATTCAAGTTCGGCCGCGCCGAGGTCAACGGCAACGGGATCATCCCGCGCGAGTACACCGCCGGGAACGACTACGGCATCGACCGCGACCACCAGCGCGACTTCAGCTACTCCGGCGTCGCCGAGTTCGTCAGCCAGGACCTCATGGTCACCGAGTCGATGGGCCCGATCTACGACCGCACCCAGGAGCGCCTCGGCACCTCCGACAAGGCGATCATCCGGATGCGCCGCCAGCTCATCGCCGCCGCGAAGAAGGTCCGCGAGGGCGGCGAGGCACCGGCGGTCGCCGGCGACCTCGACTACCGCACCATCCGCTCCGCCGAGAAGATCCTCGAGACCGACGAGGACTGGCGCATCCTCGGCACCAACGAGGACCCGACGGTCATCGAGATGGACGTCGACGGCATCCGCGACCGCAACCCGCTGCCGTCGGCAGGCACCTGACCGCGGCCGGGGGACGTCCCGGCGTCCCCCGGCCCGCACCCCGGTCCTGACGGCCCCTCGGCCGGGGCGGCCCGCTCCCACCCTCGCGCGCGGTGCGCGCCACGAACCTCGATGGAGAGTCACATGCGGATCCGTCCCGCACGGACCCGGTCGGCCGGAAGAGTCGTCACGATCCTCGTGGCGCTGCTCGGCCTGCTCGTCGTCGTCGCCGGCTGCGGCGCCGCCGGCGGCGGCAAGCCCAACGACGGCGGCCCGATCGGCGCGGTCAACCCCTACGGCTCCGACCTCGCGGCCGACGGGACCCCCGAGAACGGCGGAACGCTCGTCCTGGGCACGGACCGCGAGATCGTCAGCTACGACCCGACGGTCCAGAACTCGAACATGGCCGCGATGGCCGTCTACGACTCGCTGATGAAGCTGACCCCCGACGGCAAGGCCGAACCGTTCATGGCGAAGTCCATGACCTCGCCCGACCAGGGGAAGACCTGGGACCTCGTGCTGCGGCCCGAGGTGACGTTCTCCGACGGCACCCCGCTCGACGCGCAGGCCGTCATCACCAACGTGCAGCGCCACATCGACAAGGTGTCCTCGCCCGCGCACGCCTACGCCGCGCAGATCGCGTCGATGACCGCGACCGACCCGTACACGGTGCGCTTCGCGCTCAAGGCGCCGCTGGGTGTGTTCCCGACGGTCTTCGCCCAGCCGATCACCTACGGCAGCCTCGGCCTGATCGTCTCGCCCGCGGCGTTGGCGCAGTACGGCACCGACATCGGCCGCCACCCCGTCGGCGCCGGGCCGTTCACCTTCGTCGAGTGGATCCCGGACTCGCACGCCACGTTCGGAAAGAACCCGACGTACTGGCAGCAGGGCCTGCCGCACCTCGACACGCTCGAGTTCCGGCCGATCCCCGACACCGACTCGCGGCTCGCCTCCATCCAGAACGGTGACGTCGACGTCGCGTTCGGCGGCTACAGCCAGGAGCTCGTGCCGGCGCTGAACAACCCGAACCTGAAGGTCTACTACGGCCCCGGCAACGCGGGGGAGTACCTGTACTTCAACTTCGCCAAGGCGCCCTTCGACGACCGGCGCATGCGCGAGGCCATCATCCGCGGCTTCGACCTCAACGCGCTCGGCGCGAGCCAGTACAACAACCGGCTCGTCACGGCCAAGAGCCTGTTCGAGGAGACCAGCGCCTACCACACCGACGCCGCCTCCCAGGAATGGCCGGCCTACGACCCGGCCAGGGCGAAAGCGCTCGTCGACGAGTACAAGGCCTCCGGCGGCGACCCCACCTTCACGTTCAAGACGACGACCGCCCGCCGCGCGATGGGCGAGTTCATCCAGGCGCAGATGGCCGCCATCGGCATCACCATCGACGTCGAGTACTACGACCTCGCGCAGTTCTCGTCGAAGGTCGTGCAGAGCAACGACTTCCAGCTCACGACGTGGGTCGGTGGCTTCGACTCCCCCTACCCGGGCGCGTCGCGCCTGCTGCACAGCGGCGGCAACACGAACTACGGCAAGTACGCCAACCCGCAGGTCGACCAGCTGCTCGACCAGGCCGCCGCCACCAGCGACGACGCCGCCCGCACCCAGGCCTACCAGCAGGTCGAGTCGATCGTCGGCAAGGACCTGCCCGTAGCGTTCTTCAGCCGCAGCTACCTGTCGACGATCACGAAGCCGGAGGTCAAGGGCATCGACCGGTACACCTCGCGCGACATGTTCTACGCGAACACCTGGGTCGACCGGTGACCCTCCCCGGCCGGGACGCCCCACCGGGCGGCCCCGGCGGGGCGGGCCCGGTCGGACCCGTCGACATCGACACCCCGCTGGTCGCAGCGTTGCCGCCACGGGAGAGCTGAGGCCGTCATGGCAGAGATGACCATCGCGACACCACCGACCACGACCGCGCCACCCGGCGAGGCGCCGGGCAGGGCGCCGCGCGGGGGCCGGCGCAAGGCGGCCGTGCGGCGGATCCGGCGCCGGCTGGTCCACCTGCTCATCGTGCTGATCGCGGTGACGTTCCTGTCGTTCGTCGTGATCGACCTGCTCCCCGGCGACGCCGCCGTCGTCGTCGCCGGTGACAACGCCACCCCCGCGCAGGTCGCGCAGGTCCGCGCCGACCTCGGCCTCGACCGGCCGATGCTCGTCCGTTACGTCGACTGGCTCGGCGGTGTCGTCACCGGCGACCTGGGCCGCTCGTTCCGCACCGGCCAGCCCGTCACCGAGGCGCTCGCGCAGCGCATCCCGGTGACGTTCGAGCTGACGATCATCGCCCAGGTCCTGGCACTGCTCGTCGCGGTGCCGCTGGCCGTCTACTCGGCCTACCGGCCGGGCCGCTTCGTCGACCGCACCTCGATGACCATCGGGTTCGGCGCCGCCGCGATGCCGCAGTTCGTGTTCGGCATGGTCCTGATCGTGCTGTTCGCCGGCGGGCTCACCAGCATCCTGCCCGCCACCGGGTACACCAGCTTCTTCACCGACCCGCTCGACAACATCAGAACGATCATCCTGCCGTGCCTGACGCTGATGATCGCGGAGGCGGCGGTCTACCGACAACTCCTGCGCTCGGACATGATCTCGACGCTGCAGGAGGACTACATCCTGATGGCGCGGTCCAAGGGCCTCGGACCACGGACCATCCTGCTGCGCCACGCACTGCGGCCCTCGTCGTTCTCGCTGATCACCCTCTCCGGGGTGAACATCGGACGGCTCCTGGGCGGGACCGTCATCGTGGAGACGCTCTTCGCGATCCCGGGCCTGGGCCAGATGATCGTGCAGGCGGTGTTCAACCGCGACTACATGCTGCTCCAAGGCGGACTGCTCTTCGTCGCCGTGGCCTACGTCGTGATCAACATGATCATCGACCTGCTCTACCTCGTCCTCGACCCCCGGGTGCGCCGCGATGCCTGACAGCCCGAAGACGACCACCACCACCACGAGCCTGCAGAAGGCGGCCGTCGCCGACCGCGACGCCACCGACTCCGAGATCACCTCCGCCGACCTCGACCTCGTCGAGCCCGTCACCGGGGCCACGGCGACCGCGCCGGCCAAGGCCCGCCGCCGGCGCACGCCGTTCGGCTGGTACCTCGCCCTGTTCTGGATCGCGGCCATCGTGATCTCGGCGATCTTCGCGCCCCTGCTGCCGCTGTGGGACCCCGCCGTCCCCGACTACAACAACGTCTTCGGCGGCATCACCCCGCAGCACTGGCTGGGCGGGGACACCCTCGGCCGCGACAACCTCTCGCGCATCATCTACGGCGCCCGGGCGTCGCTGCTCGTCGGCCTGTGCGCGGTGCTGCTCGGCGCGGTCGTCGGCGGCATCCTCGGCATGGTCGCCGGCTACTTCCGCGGCCGCACCGAACGCGTCCTCGCCCTGGTCACCGACGTCGTGCTCGCGTTCCCGGGCCTCGTCCTGATCATCGCGATCGTCGCGATCCTCGGGGCCAGCCTCACCAACCTGATCGTCGGCCTCGCCATCCTGTCGGTGCCGACGTTCATCCGGCTCGCCCGGGCGACGACCCTCGTCGTCACCCAGCGGGAGTTCGTGCAGGCCGCCCGCGCCTACGGATGCCGACCGATGCGGATCATCCTGCGCGAGATCGCCCCCAACGTCGTGATGCCGGTCGCCGCGTACGGGTTCATCATGGTCGGCGTCTTCATCGTCGTGGAGGGCTCGCTGAGCTTCCTCGGCCTGGGCATCCCACCGCCCACCCCCTCGTGGGGCGGCATGATCGCCGGCGGGCGCACCCAGCTGATCGAGTACCCGCACATCTCGCTGATCCCCGCCGCGGTCATGTTCCTGACCGTGCTGGCCATCAACTACGTCGGCGAGCGGAGCCGCAAGCTGTTCGAGGTCAGGGAGAGCAACCTGTGATGCGCCCGACGATGCCCCGGGCCGAGAAGGCCCCCACGACTGCGACCGCCCCGACCGGCAAGCACGCCCGCCGCGAGGGCTACGAGGACGGCGCCCTGCTCACCGTCGACGACGTCCACGTCCGTTTCCACACCCGCAACGGCGTCGTGCACGCCGTCGAAGGAGTGTCGCTGTCGCTGTCGGAGGGCGAGGTCCTCGCCGTCGTCGGGGAGTCCGGCTCCGGCAAGACCGTCTTCACCCGACGCGTCATGGGTCTCATCGCCGGCAGCCGCGACACCGAGGTCAGCGGCACCGTCACCTTCGACGGCAGCACGCTCACCGAGCTCGACGCCAAAGGCCTGTCCGCGGTGTGGGGCAAGGAGATCGCGCTGGTCCTGCAGGACCCGATGACCTCGCTCAACCCGGTCAAGCGGATCGGCGCCCAGATCACCGAGACGCTGATCCTGCACCAGAAGCTGTCGAAGCAGGACGCGAACGCCCGCGCGGTCGAGCTGCTGCGCTCGGTCGGGCTGTCCGAGCCCGAGCGTCGCGTGCGGCAGTACCCGCACGAGCTCTCCGGCGGCATGCGCCAGCGCGTCACCATCGCCATCGCGCTCTCGTGCAGCCCGCGGCTGCTGCTCGCCGACGAGCCCACCACCGCCCTCGACGTCACCGTCCAGGCCCAGATCCTCGACCTGCTCGGCGACCTGCAGTCACGGCTGGGCATGGCGATGCTGCTGGTCACCCACGACCTGCGGGTCGTGCGCAGCCGCAGCGACCGGATCGCCGTCATGTACGCCGGGCGCATCGTCGAGACCGCACCCACCAAGGACCTGTTCGACGCGCCCCGGATGCCCTACACCGAGGCGCTCATGAACGCGGTCCCGCCGATCACCGGGCCCAACCACGTCCGGCTCGCCGTCATCCCGGGCCGCCCACCGGACCTGCTGGCCCCGCCGACGGGCTGCCGGTTCAGCCCGCGCTGCCCATACGCGCAGGACAGGTGCCTCACCGAGGAGCCGCCCCTGCGCGACGCGGCCGCCCTGCCCGGCGGCGCGGCCGTCGACCACTCCTACCGGTGCTGGTACCCGGTGGGGACACCCGAGAACGCGCAGGCGCGCCGGGTCAACGCCGAACGCGGTGAGACCGCCGCCGGGACGCCGGTGACGGGGGAGATGGTGCCCGCATGAGCAGCACGACCGACAGCAGCGTCGTCCTTCACGAGCCGACCGAGGACCAGCCCACCGGGGAGGTCGTCCTGCGGCTGGAGGACCTCGTCGTCGAGTTCCCCGCCGGGGCCGGCGAGATCGTCCACGCCGTCTCGGGGATCAACCTGGAGGTCCGCCGCGGCGAGACCCTCGGGCTTGTCGGCGAGTCCGGCTGCGGCAAGTCCACCACCGGACGCGCCATCATGCAGCTGCCCAGGCCCACCGGCGGCGCCGTCCACTTCGACGGCCGCGACCTCGCGTCGCTGTCGGCGGAGGAGGTCCGCAAGCTGCGGCCCAAGCTGCAGATGATCTTCCAGGACCCCATCTCGTCGCTGAACCCGCGCCGGCGGATCCCCGACATCGTCGGCGACCCGCTCGTCGTCTGGGGCCGCGGCGCCGAGAAGGCCACGATCGTGCCCGAGGTGCTGCGCGCCGTCGGACTCGACCTCGACCAGGTCGCCGACCGGCGCCCGCACCAGTTCTCCGGCGGCCAGTGCCAGCGCGTCTCCATCGCGCGGGCCCTGGTGCTCGAGCCGGAGGTACTGATCTGCGACGAGCCCGTCTCGGCGCTCGACGTGTCCGTGCAGGCCCAGATCCTCAACCTGCTCGAGGACATGAAGGCCCGCTACGGCCTCACGCTCGTGTTCATCGCCCACGACCTGGGCGTCGTCCGCAACATCAGCGACCGCGTCGCCGTCATGTACCTGGGCCGGATCTGCGAGCTCGGGCCCACCGAGGCGCTCTTCGACGCCCCCGTGCACCCCTACACGCGGCTGCTCGTCTCCTCGATCCCGTCGATGGAGGGTGCGCAGCGCGGCGAGCTCGGCACCGGCGAGATGCCCTCACCCGTCTCGCCGCCCAGCGGCTGCCGGTTCCGCACCCGCTGCCCGCTGGCCACCGAGCGGTGCGCCGCCGCGGTGCCCGAGATGCGGGAGGTGGCCCCCGGCCGCGTCACCGCGTGTCACCACCCGATCCTCGACACCCCGGCCTCGGCGGTCGCGGGCGACTCCACGACCAACGGGACCGCACCGGCCCCCGCGGACAGCTGAGCGCCCGTCGCACCCGGCCCCCGATCGCAACGTCGCGACGGGGGACGGGCTGGGGTGTCGTCGTCGCCGGTTCCGTACTGTTGCTCGTCCAGACCGGGTGCGTGATCAGCGCGTTCGGCGCCTACCTCGTCGCGATCACCGCCGACACCGGCTGGAGCCCCGGCATCGTCGCCGTCGCGTTCGCGATCATCCAGCTCGGCAACGGCACCATCTCGCCCGTCACCGGCTGGGCCTGCGACCGGTTCGGCACCCGTGCCGTCGCCGCCCTCGGGACGCTGCTCACCGCCGCCGGCTGCGTCATGGTCGCCCACGCCGGCAGCTCCGGCGGGTTCATCGGCGCCGTCGTCGTGGTCTCCCTCGGCTGCTCCGCCGCCGGGATCACGCCGCTGACCGTCGCCGTCGTCCAGTCGCTCACCCACCGGCGCACCCTCGCCCTCGGCCTGCTGCCCAGCGGCATCGCCCTCGGCGGGCTGCTCGTCCCCGCCGTCGTGTGGCTGCTCGACACCGCCGGCTGGCGCACCGCGTTCCTCGCCGTCGCGGCCGTGACGACCGTCGTCGGGCTGGTGGCGTGCGTGTGGCTGCCGGGGCCGGCCGTGGCACGCCGGCGACGGGTCGCGGTCGCCGCCCCCGGCGCCGCCGTGTCCGCTGTCGCCGCGCCCGAACCCGGCGCCGGACCCGACCTGGACCTGCGCGCCGCTGTGCGCACCTCCGCGTTCTGGCTGCTCATCGCCGGGCACGGATGCGCGCTCGTCGCCGTCGGCGCCATGAACCTGCACCTCGTCCCCCTCATGACCCACGGCCGCGGCTTCGACCTCGCGATCGCGGGCCTCGCCGTCGCCGGCATGTCGGTCACCCAGCTGATCGGACAGCTCGTCACCGGCGTCGTCGGCGACCGCTTCGACAAACGCCGCCTCGCCGCCGGCTGCATGGCGCTGCAGACCGCCGTCCTCGTCGTGCTCGCGTTCTCGTCGAACCTGGTCGTCGTGTTCGCCGCCGCGATGCTGCACGGGCTGGGCTGGGGCCTGCGCGGCCCGGCCATGAACGCCCTGCGCGCCGACTACTTCGGCACCCGCGCCTTCGGCACCATCACCGGCTGGTCGATGGGGTTCGTGTCGCTGGGGATGGTCGGCGGGCCGCTGCTCGTCTCCGTCTTCGCCCAGGGCCCCGGCGGCTACCCGGTCGGCTTCCTGGCCGCCACGGCCGCGACCGTCGCCGGACTCGTCGCGTTCCTCGTCGTCCGCCCGCCGCGGCCCCGCGAACCGGTCACCACCGCCGCCGGCCGCGGGTGCTCCGCCGCGCCGGAGTCGGCGGCCTGATCCCTCAGTCCGCCCCGGCCGCGCGGTCGAACCCGTCGGCCAGGTCCTCCATCGCCGGCAACGCCGCCAGCAGCGCCGTCGTCATCTGCTCCGGCATCTCCGCCAGGATCGCCGTCACCGTCGCCGAGCGCTTCTCCCGGATCCGCGCCGTCGTCGCCCGGCCGACGTCGGTGGCCTCCAGCAGCGCGGCGCGCTGGTCGGTGGGGTGCGGGGTACGCCGGATCAGGCCCGCCGCGTCGAGCTTGGTGACGATCCGCGACAGCATCGTCGGGTTGATGCCCTCGAACCGGGCCACCTCCGTCGGCCCGATCGGACCCCGGAACCCGATGATCGCCAGCACCGACGCCTGGCTCGGCGTCAGGTCCTCGCTGATCGCCGCGGCGTTGAGCACGCGCGCGAGCCGCACGATCGCCCGGCGCAGGCGCGCGACGGACTCCGGGTCGAACGTCACGGGGTCGGGCACGCCTGGCTCCTCGTAGACCGCGGTTGGTGCGTCATGACTATCAGGGCGGGCCCGGCGAGGCCGCATCCGGGGCGAGCGACCTGCTCATGCGTGCGAGCGGGATCACGACACCGGTCGACGAATCGCTCAGTTCCTCGTCGACGACGTAACCCGCCGCCTCGTAGAGCGGGCGGCCCGCGACCGTCGCCATCAGCTCGACGCGGGTGAAGCCCGCCGCCGCCGCGGCCGCCTCGCACCGCCGCAGCACGAGGCGCCCGACGCCGCGGCGGGTGTGGTCGGGATGGGTGTACATCGCGCGGATGCGGGCGGGCTGCGTGGCGGGGTCCAGGAGGGCGTCGTCGCGGCCCTCGGTGTGGTCGCCGCCGTAGAGTGTTGCCCGCCGGCTCCAGCCACCGCAGCCGGCGAGCGCCCCGTCGTCCTCGACCACGAAGTACGTGCCGTCGTCGACGAGCCGGGTGTCGACGCCCATGATCGCCCGGCTGGCCTCCACCTGTGCGGGGTCGAGCCAGGGGGACAGCAGCCGGCCGATCGCGGCGTCGACGAGCGGGGTGAGCGCGGCCAGGTCGGCGGGGGTCGCGAGCCTGCTGGTCAGCGGCATCCGGCGATCATGCCACCGGCCGGCCCCGCGCCCCGGCGAGCTGTCCGCTTCGTCGCGCGCAACCTGACGGTCGTCCCTGAGCGCCATCAGAACAGTGAGGTTGCGGCCGGATTTCCGCGCGCAACCTGACGGTCGTCGCGCGGCCGGATTGCAGCGGTGGGGTTGCGCGCGTGTTGTGGGGTGCAACCTGACGGTCGTCGTGCGGGATTGCAGCGGTGGGGTTGCGCGCGTGCTGTGGGGTGCAACCTGACGGTCGTCGCGCGGGCGGATTGCAGCAGTGGGGTTGCGCGCGGGGGTGGGCTTCAGACCTGCAGCGCGAACCAGAGCTCGGCGCGCACGCCGGGGGAGTCGAGGTCGCGGTCGAGCAGCCGCGCCGCCTTGTCGATGCGGGTGCGCAGCGTGTGCCGGTGCACGCCCAGCGCGGTGGCGGCCGGGTCCCACTGCCCGTGGTGGGTGAGCCACGCCCGCACCGACTCGACGAGCTCACCACGGCGGTGCTCGTCGTGGCGGACGAGCGGGCGCAGCAGCGACTCCGCGAACCCCGCCGCGTCGCCCGCCGGGACCAGCTCGTGCAGCCCGGCACCGGCGAGCTCGCCGAACCGCACGAGCGGCAGGTGCCGACGGTGGGCGGCGTCGAGGGCGTGGACGGCCTGGTCGACGGCCTGCCCGACCGGGGTCCGCCCCGGCGCCGCGGCGGGTGTCGGGTCGTCGACGACCGGGTCGGACACCCCCGCGTGCACGTCCGGCCAGGCCGCGGCCGCGCGCAGCACCGCCTCGGTCTCGGCGGGCTCGGCGAGGACGACGACCGCGTCGCCCCGGGCCGCGGCGAACGGCGGCCTGCGGTCGCGGCCCTCCAGGGCGTCGAGGAGGTCGTCGGTACGGCCGTCGCGGCGACGCAGCGCGACCGCGTGCGCACCCGCGCCGGGCGGGCGGCCCCACAGCGGCTCGGCGATGTCGGCGGCTCCGGCGCCGGGGGCGGCGAGCATCAGTTCCAGCAGCGCGGCGCGCAGGTCGCGTTCGGCGCGGGCGACGGCGCCGCCGCGGGCGTGCAGCAGCGTCAGCACCGACACCGCCGAGCCGATCACCTGCTTGTCGACCGGGGAGAACGGGGTCGCGCGGCCGACGGCGAGGACGCCGCGGCCGGGCAGCCGCAGCGTCTGCAGGACGACGTGCCCGTCGTCGGCGCAGAGCGTGGCGCTCGTCGCGCCCCGCCGCGCGAGGACCCGGCGGACCTCCGCGCGCAGGCCGGCCGCGCGACGGCCGGCGCCGCGGGGTGCGGCGTGTCGGACGGTGTGGGTGGCGTCGACGACGAGTGCCCAGGCGTCGAGCAGCGTGGCGAGCGTGCGCAGGACACCGGTGGTCCCGGCGCCGTGCAGCGCTGCCGTGGTCAGCGCCCGCTGGGCCTCGTCGGAGCGCACGACCTGGGTGTAGGCGTCGGAGGCGAGCGCCGCGGAGACCGCCTTGGTGATCGCGATGAACGGGGTGCGTTCGGGGACCTCCAGCAGCGGCAGCCGCACCCGCTCGCACGCCGCGGCCAGCTCGGCCGGGACCGTCGCCCAGCCCAGACCGGTCCCGAACCCGAGGCCGGCGAGCCCGTGGGCGGCGAGCCGGCCCGCGTACACCGCGGGGTCGGTCGCCCGGATGGGCAGTCCTGTGGTCAGCAGGAGCTCTCCGCCGTCGAGATAGCGGGTCGGGTCGGCGAGCTCGCTGCTGTGGGCCCAGCTGACCTCGCGATCCAGATCTGCGGAAGGACACGCCGGGCGGAGCCCGAGGCTGCGGTCGGAGATCAGGTCGTCGAGGGTCGCGGGCACGGTCGCACCTCCGGGAGCCGTCACCGGAGGTGGACACGTCGTCGGGTTCGGCCTCCGCAACGGGACGAACTGGACACTACCCCTGAACCGTGTTCCGGATCACTCTGGCGGTACGCGTGCGCCCACCACCGCTCCACCTCGAAGCGCCTCAGAAGGACGTGATCCGGTGACCCAGACCGCCCCGCGGTACGTCGGCCAGAGCCTGCCCCGCAAGGAGGACGCGGCGCTGCTGACCGGGAACGGGACCTGGACCGACGACATCACCCCCGCCGCGACGCTGCACATGACCGTCGTGCGCAGCCCGGTCCCGCACGCCCGCATCGGCGGGATCGACACCACCGCCGCCCGCGCCGTGCCCGGCGTCGTGCACGTCCTCACGGGTGAGGACCTGGCCGGGGAGTTCGTCGCCGGTATCCCCTGCGGCTGGCCCGTCACCGAGGACATCAGGATCCCCGAGCACCACGCGATCGCGGTCGGGGAGGTCAACCACGTCGGGGACGGCGTCGCGGTCGTCCTCGCCGCCAGCGCGGCCGCGGCCCGCGACGCCGTCGACCTCGTCGAGGTCGAGTACGAGCCGCTGCCCGCCGTCGTCGACATCGAGGCGGCGCTCGAACCCGGCGCCCCGCTGGTGCACGAGGAGCTGGGCACCAACCACTGCTACACGTGGCCGCTGGCCACCGGCGACGTCGACGCCGCGTTCGCCCACGCTGACGTCGTCGTCGAGGGCCGCTACCTGCAGCAGCGCGTCATCGCCTCGCCGATGGAGCCGCGCGCGGTCGTCGTCACCCCGGACCCGGTGGGCGGCGGCTTCACGATGTACACCGCGACCCAGGTGCCGCACTTCGTGCGCGACATCCTCGCCGCGATCTGCTCGGTGCCCGACACGAAGCTGCGCGTCGTCGCCCCCGACGTCGGTGGCGGGTTCGGCGCCAAGCTCAACGTCTACGCCGAGGAGGCCCTCGCGCTCGTCCTCGCGCGGCGCACCGGCCGCCCGGTGAAGTGGACGGAGAGCCGGTCGGAGCACCACCTGGCGACGACGCACGGCCGTGGCCAGGCCCAGCACATGGCCGTCGCCGCCACCCGTGACGGGCGCATCCTCGGCATGAAGGTGAACCTGCTCGCCGACATGGGCGCCTACCTGCAGCTGCTCACCCCCGGCATCGCCGTGTTCGGCGCGTTCACCTACTGCGGGCTCTACGACTTCGGCGCCTACTCCTTCGAGTGCAAGGGCGTGTTCACCAACCTCACCCCGACCGACGCCTACCGCGGCGCCGGGCGGTCCGAGGCCGCCTACGCCCACGAGCGGATCATGGACGACCTCGCCCGTGAGCTGGGCATGGACCCCGCCGAGGTGCGGCTGCGCAACCTGCACCCGCCCTTCGACGAGCCGCGCGCCGTCCCGTCCGGCGTCCTCTACGACTCCGGAGACTACGAGCGGTGCATGCGCCGGGCGCTCGACCTCGTCGGCTACGACGAGCTGCGCGCCGAGCAGGCGCGGCGCCGCGAGTCCGGCGACCCCGTGCAGATCGGCATCGGGATCGGCAACTTCACCGAGAGCGGCGGGCTGTCACCGTCGAAGGTCGCGGCGGGGGTGCGGCTGCAGTCGGGCGGCTGGGAGGCCGCCACGGTGCGGATGACGACCAGCGGCAAGGTCGAGGTCGTCACCGGCACCTCGCCGCACGGGCAGGGGCACGAGACGGCGTGGGCGCAGATCGTCGCCGACCGCCTCGGCGTCGACCCGGCCGACGTCGAGGTCCTGCACGGCGACACCATGATCGCCCCGTTCGGCCGCGACACCTACGGCTCGCGCAGCCTCGCCGTCGGCGGGACCGCCGTGCACCTCGCGGCGGGCAAGGTGCGCGACAAGGCGATGCTGATCGCCGCGCACCTGCTCGAGGCCGACGAGTCCGACCTGGAGTTCGAGGCCGGCCGGTTCGCCGTCGCCGGGACGAGCGGGCCGGGCGTCACCATCCAGGAGGTGGCGGGCGCGGCGTCGCTCGCGGCGAACCTGCCCGACGGCATGGAGCCCAACCTCACCGCCGACCACCACTTCGACCCGCCCAACTTCACCTGGCCGTTCGGCACCCACATCTGCGTCACCCACGTCGACACCGACACCGGGTTCGTGCGCATCGACCGCTACGTCGCCGTCGACGACTGCGGGCACCTCGTGAACCCGCAGATCGTCGAGGGCCAGCTGCACGGCGGCATCGCCCAGGGCATCGGGCAGGCCCTGTTCGAGCACGCCACCTTCGACGCCGACGGCAACCCGACGACGGGCACACTCGCCGACTACACGATCCCGTCGGCGACCGACCTGCCGATGTTCGAGCTCGACCAGACCATCACCCCGTCCCCGACGAACCCCATGGGCGTCAAGGGGATCGGCGAGTCCGGGGCCATCGGGTCCTCGCCCGCCGTCGTCAACTCGGTGATCGACGCCGTCGCCCACCTCGGCGTCACGCACGTCGACATGCCGGCGACCCCGCAGGCGGTGTGGCGGGCGATCAGGGCCGCCAAGGGCCAGAATCGGTGACGCGCGACACTCTTGGGAGGGAGTTCTGACGCGATGGTGGCCATCAACTGCGACATGGGCGAGTCGTTCAGCATCTACCACTGCGGCGACGACGAGGGGCTGATGCCCTTCATCACGATCGCGAACGTGGCCTGCGGGTTCCACGCCTCCGACCCGCGGGTCATGGCGAAGACCGTCAAGCTGGCCAAGGAGCACGGCGTGAAGGTGGGGGCGCACCCGTCGCTGCCCGACCGCGAGGGCTTCGGGCGCCGCGAGATGAAGATGGACCGCGACGAGCTGACCGCGTCGGTGATCTACCAGATCGGGGCGCTCGAAGGGTTCCTGCGCGCCGAGGGAATGGAGCTCAACCACGTCAAACCCCACGGCTCGCTCTACGGGATGGCCGCGCGCGACCCCGAGGTCGCCGGTGCGGTCGCCGACGCCGCCGACGTCTTCGGCGTGCCCCTCATGGGCATGTCGGGCACCGTCCACGAACAGGTGTGGGGCGAGCGGGAACCCGGGTTCATCTCCGAGTACTACGCCGACCTCGACTACCGCGACGACGGCTCGCTCATCATCACCCGCGAGCACCAGGCGTTCGACCCGGCGACGTCGGCGCGGGGCGCGGTGCGCGCGGTGACCGAGGGCAAGGCGTCGTCGGTCAACGGGAACGACCTCGCCGTGCGCGCCGACTGCGTGTGCGTCCACTCCGACACCCCGAACGCCGTGGAGCTGGCCCGCGCCGTGAACGAGGCGCTGCAGCCGTACCTGACCGCCTGACCCCTCTTCCCCGAACCGAGGAGTTCTCTTGCCGCGACACGAGGTCGTCTCCCCGATCCCCGGTGTGTTCTACCGGCGGCCCGACCCCGACAGCCCACCGTTCGTCGAGGACGGCGGGGCCGTCGCCGCCGACCAGGCCGTCGGGCTCGTCGAGGTCATGAAGTCGTTCCACCAGGTCGCCGCCGGCGCCGAGGGCACACTCGTCGAGTTCCTCGTCGGCGACGAGGACGAGGTCGACGCCGGACAGCCGGTCGCGGTGGTGGAGACGGGGTGAAGCGCCTGCTCGTCGCGAACCGCGGCGAGATCGCGGTCCGCATCATCCGGGCGGCGCGCGACCTCGGCATCGCGACCGTCGCCGTGCACAGCAAGGCGGACGCCGACGCGCTGCACACCCGGCTCGCCGACGCCGCCGTCGAGATCGGGCCGTCGCCGGCGTCGAAGAGCTACCTCGTCGTCGACGCGATCCTGGCGGCGGCGAAGGACTCCGGTGCCGACGCCGTGCACCCCGGCTACGGGTTCCTGTCCGAGCGCGCCGGGTTCGCCGCCGCGGTGGCCGGCGCCGGGCTGACGTTCGTCGGGCCCGACGCGTCGGTGATCGAGAAGATGGGCGACAAGGTCGCCGCCCGGGAGATCGCCCGCGCGGCCGGCGTCCCGACGGTGCCCGGCACCCCCGGCGGGGTCGCGGGCGTCGACGAGGCGCTCGCCGCCGCCGAGGACGTCGGCTACCCGGTGATGCTCAAGGCCGCCGCCGGGGGTGGCGGCCGGGGCATCCGGGTCGTCGACGACGCCGACGCCCTGCGCACCGCGTTCGGGCAGGCGTCGCAGGAGGCGGCGAAGGCGTTCGGCGACGGCACCATGTACCTGGAACGGTTCGTCACCCACGCCCGTCACGTCGAGGTGCAGGTCCTCGGCGACGGCAGCGACGCCATGCACCTGCTCGACCGGGAGTGCTCGCTGCAGCGGCGCCGGCAGAAGATGGTCGAGGAGGCCGTCGCGCCGGGCGTGTCCGGCGACCTGCGCACGCGCATGACCGACGCGTCGGTCGCGTTGTGCCGGGAGGTCGGCTACCGCAGCGCCGGGACCGTCGAGTATCTCGTCGACGACGACACCGGCGAGTTCTTCTTCATCGAGATGAACACCCGCATCCAGGTCGAGCACCCGACGACCGAGCTCGTCACCGGCATCGACCTCGTCGCCGAGCAGCTGCGCATCGCCGCGGGGGAGCCGCTGCGGTTCGCCCAGGACGACGTCGTCGGCCGCGGGCACGCGATCGAGTTCCGGGTGTGCGCCGAGGACCCCGCGAACAACTTCATGCCGGCCCCGGGCGACCTCGGCCGGGTCACGCTGCCGGCCGGGCCGTGGGTCCGCTGCGACACGTGGGCCGAACCCGACGGGAAGGTCCCGCCGTTCTACGACTCGTTGCTCGCCAAGGTGATCGTGTGGGGCGCCGACCGCGAGGAGGCGCTGCGCCGGTCGCGCCGGGCGCTCGCCGAGTTCTCCGTCGCCGGGGTCCCGACGACGGCCGGGCTGTTCACCGAGCTGCTCGACGAGGAGTGGTTCCGGGCCGCGGACTTCCACACCGCAACGCTGGAGCGGTGGCTCGCCGACCGAGGGGAGAGCACGTGAGTACGGCTGTCCAGGACGCCCGCTACAGCTGGGGCGGCGACGAGTTCGTGTTCGTCGAGCTGGCCGAGGAGATGAGCCTGCAGGCCAATTTCCGCGCCATGGCCATCACGTCGCGGCTGCGCGACGAACGCCCCGACGGCATCGTCGACATCTGCCCGGCCAACGCCTCCTACCAGGTGCACTACGACCCGGACGTGCTCGAACCCCGGGCCCTGCTCGACCACCTGCGCGACCTCGAACGAGCCGTCGGCGACGCGCTCGACGTCAGCCTGCCCAGCCGTGTCCTCGACATCCCGGTGCTCTACCGCGACCCGTGGACGACCGAGACCCTGATGAAGTTCCGCGACCGCCACCAGGACCCCGACTCCACCGACATCGAGTACGCGGCCCGCATCAACGGCTACACCGACGTCGACGACTTCATCGCCGCCCACTCCGGCTCGCCGTGGTTCACCTCGATGGTCGGGTTCGTCGCCGGGCTGCCGTTCAAGTACCAGATGGTGCCCCGGGACCGCCAGATCGTCGTCCCCAAGTACCTGCGGCCCCGCACCGACACCCCGAAGCAGACCGTCGGCTACGGCGGCTGCTTCTCCTGCATCTACTCCGTCCGCGGCGCGGGCGGCTACCAGATGTTCGGCATCACACCCGCACCCATCTACGACCCGACGCAGTCGCTGCCCGACTTCACCGACTTCCTCGTCCTGTTCCGGCCGGGTGACATCGTGAAGTTCACCCCGATCGACCGCGACCAGTACGACCAGGCCGTGGCCGACGTCGAGGCGGGCACGTTCCACGTCACCGCACACGACGTCGACTTCGCGCTCGAACCGTTCCTGGCCGACCCCGACGGCTACAACGCACGCCTGCTGGAGGTGCTGGGATGACCGGGACGATCGAGGTGCGCAAGCCCGGACTGTCGACGACCGTGCAGGACGGCGGCCGCCCCGGCTACTACCACCTGGGCATCCCGCCGTCGGGCGGGCTCGACCAGTACTCGCTCGCCGCCGCGAACCTGCTCGTCGGCAACGACCCCGGTGCGGCGGCGCTGGAGATCGTGTACCTGGGCCCGGAGCTGCTGTTCACCGCCCCGGCGACGGTCGCCGTCGCGGGCGCGACGATGCAGCCCCGGGTGAACGGCGAGGACCGGCCGCTGTGGGAGTCCTTCGACGTCGCCGAGGGTGACGTCCTCGACTTCGGCTACCTCACCGCCGGCGCCCGCGCCTACCTCGCGGTCGGCGGCGGAGTCGACGTGCCCGAGGTGCTCGGCAGCCGCTCCACCTACGGCCTGGGCGGGCTCGGCGGGTTCTCCGGGCGGCCCCTGGCCGAGGGCGACGTCCTCCCGCTCGGCGGCGGCACCGGCCGCGCCGGGCTCGTCGTCCCCGACGACCTACGGCGCAGCATGTCCAAGGACGTCGAGGTCCGCGTCGTGATGGGCCTCTACGACCACCGGCTCACCGACAAGGGCCGCGCCACGTTCCTCGACACGACGTGGCAGCTCACCCCGGTCGCCGACCGGATCGGGTTCCGCTACACCGGCGCCGAGCTGGAAACCGTCGACCGGGAGCCGCCGTTCGGGGCCGGGCAGGATCCGTCCAACATCGTCGACGCGCCCTATCCGATCGGGTCGATCCAGGTCCCGGGCGGTGTCGAGCCGATCGTGCTGCACCGCGACGCGGTGTCCGGTGGCGGCTACATGATGGTGGCGACGGTCGTGTCCTGTGATCTCGACGTCGTCGCCCAGTCGGCGCCGCGGACCCGGACGCGGTTCGTGGAGGTCGACCTCGACGGCGCCCTCGCCGCGCGGGCCGAGCAGCGTGACCGGGCGCGGCGGCTGCGGGAGGCGCTGGGCTGACTGTCCGTCTTGTCGGGCGCAACCTCACGGTTGTTCGGAGGCCTCGGAACAACCGTGAGGTTGCGCCCGGGGTGTGGGTCGCGTGCGGCAGGATCACCGGGTGACCACGTCCTCGCAGCCGACGGTGCTCGTGCTCAACGGCCCCAACCTCAACCTGCTCGGCACCCGCAAGCCGGAGGTCTACGGCTCGACGACGCTCGACGACGTCGCCGCGCTCTGCCGCTCGGCAGCCGCCGAACACGGCTGGGCGGTCGACCTGCGGCAGTCCAACCACGAGGGCGAGCTCGTCGACTGGCTGCACGAGGCGGGCCGCACCGACGGCTGCCCGGGGGTGGTGCTGAACGCGGGCGCCTACACCCACACCTCGGTCGCGCTGCACGACGCGATCGAGGCGATCGACGTGCCGGTCGTCGAGGTGCACATCTCGAACGTGCACAGGCGCGAGCCCTTCCGGCACCACTCGTACCTCTCGCCCGTGGCCGCGGGGATCGTCGTCGGCTTCGGCGTGGCGGGCTACGCCCTCGCGATCCGGGGCCTCGCGACCCGCTGACGCCACGACCATCTCCGCCGAGTTCGACCTGAGACTGGTTCGATCATGGTCCGCGCCAGTCCCTTGTCGAACTCGGCGTAGTGGGTATGGCCGGACCGCGGCGCGCCTGGTCAGGGGTCGTGAGTGGCAATGGTCGCCCTGGCGACTATTGCCACTCACAGGGCTACTTCGGGTCGAAGCGGCGGGAGAGGCGGGCGAAGGTCGCGGGGATCGCGCCGTGTGCGCGGGAGCCCAGCGTCAGCCAGCGGGGGACGAACACCTCGGACCGGTTGTGCGCCACCGCATCCACGACGGCCGCCGCGACCCGGTCGGCGCTGACGGGACGCGGGAACGCGCGGTGGTAGGGGGTGCCGCGGCGCGCGAAGTAGGGGGTGTCGACCGCGCCGGGCAGGATCGTCGTGACCCGGACACCGGACTCGAGGCGGACAGCGTCGGCGAAGCCGCGCAGCCCGGCCTTCGTCGCCGAGTAGACGGCCTCCCCGCCGACACCGATCGCCGCCACCGACGCCACGAACACGACGTGCCCGTCGAGGGTCCGCAGCGTGGGCAGCAGGGCGCTGGTCAGCCGGATCGGGGCGGCGAGGTTGACCGCGAGCATCTGGTCGGCGGTCGCGGGTGGGGTGTCGTGGACCGGGCCCGCCCAGCCGAGCCCGGCGCCGTGCACGAGCAGCCGCACCCGGCCGTCGGCGGCGGCGCGGACGGTCTCGACGCCCTCGGGTGTCGCGAGGTCGGCGACGACGGCGCGGCCCCCGCAGGCCGCGGCGACCGTGTCGAGCCGGCCCGGGTCGCGCCCGGTGACCACGACGTCGTACCCGGCGTCGGCGAGCCGGAGCGCGACCGCGGCGCCGATGCCCGACGAGCCGCCCGTGACCAGCGCCGTGCCCGTCATCGGGTCGTCATCCCGGCGCGGGACCCGCGGGACGGGCGCCCACGGCCTCCATCGCCTCGAAGCGGTGCAGCAGGTGCGTGCCGCGTGCGGTGATGAGCACGATCCCGGCGATGACCACCAGCGCGGCGATGCACTCGCCGGCGAGCTTGGCGGGGGAGGTGTCGAGCTGCTCGCCGAGCCAGCCGACGCCGATGAGGACGGCGACCACCGGGTCGACGCTGGTGATCACCGCGACCGCGGGGGAGATGAGCTTGCCCTGCTGGAACGTGTTCTGGCTGAGCAGGAACCCGAGCGGCCCGATCACGCACACCACGTAGAGCGCCATGTGGGAGAACGGCTCGGTCCAGCCGACCTGCAGCTGCCCGGTGACGACCTTCATCAGCCCGGCCGTGACGCCGTAGAGGACACCGGTGGCCAGGGCGAGCGCCAGGACCCGCGACGAGTGCGACACCACCGCCGCGTAAACGAGGCAGCCGACGACCAGCGCGGCGAGTGCGATGCCCAGCGGCAGCCCGTCGGACAGGTCGAGGCTCTCGTGCGCCGCACCCGGGATGGGGCGGGCCAGCAGCAGGAACGCCGACAGGCCGGCCGCGCAGCACAGCGCGCCGAGCAGGATGACGACGTCGGGGCGGCGGCGCGCCATGAGCGCGGAGAACCCGGCGGCGAACGCGACCCCGGTGACCAGCAGCGGCTGCACGACGGCGATCGGCCCGAACGCGAGCGCGACCAGCTGCAGCACCAGCGCGACGATCGTGGCGACCAGGCCCAGCATCCACATCGGCCGGCCGAACAGCTCGACCAGCAGCCGCGGGCTCAGCGTCGGGGTGACCTCCACCTCCTTGGTGGCCCGCTGCTGGGCGGCGGTGGCCAGGCCGAAGCCGGCGGCCCCCAGGACGGCAGCGGGCACCGCGATGACCATGCCCATCGAGGAGTCCATCGCCACCCCCAACCGCCTTCCGGTGCACGGTCACCCCCCGCCGCGCACGTCACTCATATCGCGCAACGACGCGCGCAGACAATCAGGTATTCCCCCGATCTCGCGGACGATACCGGCGTCGACCGACACTCCCAGCGTCGTCCAGCGGCCCCAGTTGAGGGCGCCGACCGCCATCCCGATCCCCGCTGCCAGGGGCAGCACCGGGTACACCTCGGCGATCAAGGCCCCCTGCATGTGCAGCGGCCGCCGCGCCCCCGGCATGACGGAGGCGAGCAGGTGGAAGAACCGCCTCCCGTACACGCCGCCGACCAGCAGCTCCTGGGCCCGGCCGGGCAGCAGGCCGAGCAGCCGCAGCACCGCGGCGGCCCCTTCGGGCTGGCCACCGGTGGTGCCGCGGTCGAGCAGCTCGGCGACCCGGGCGACGCGCGCCGTGGGCGTCATCGGCCCCGTCGGCAGGTCGAGCGAGACGGCGGCGGTGCGGTTGCCCGCCGAGCGGCTGCCGACGCCGCGCGCGGTCCGGGTGGTGAGCGGCACCATCGTGCGGACCCGGTCGGGGGCACCGCCGGGGGCGTGCGCCTCCAGGTGACGGTGCAGGAACTCGGCGACGACGGCCAGTACGAACGCGGTGGTGCCGACGCCGTGGCTGCGGGCGGCGTCGCGGACGTGCTTGCCGTCGACCCGCACCCCGATCCGGTGGTGGCCGGGCCCGCCGACCGTCCCGGTCAGCGGCGAGCGGCCCGCCGTGCCCGCGGTCGCGAGGCCGGCGACGCCACGGACGATCCGCGCCGCGGCCCGCACCCGGTCGCGCGTGGTGGGCGGGCCACCGGCGTCGCCGGGCCCGCGGGCGGGCAGCGCGGCCTCCTCGTCGGAGAACAGCCTGATCAGGGCGTCGGTGACGGCCAGCCCGTCGCCGAGGGAGTGGTGCACCTTGGCCAGCACCCCGATGCCCTCTCCACCGGTGTGCCGGGCGATGAGGATCTGCCAGCCCGTCCGCACGGGGTCGACGGGGTCGGCGAAGAACGCGGTGAGCGCGTCGTCCCAGGTCGGGTGGTCGCCGCCCGGGCCGACGGAGACGGTGTCGGCGCGCACGTGCCGGTCGGGGTCGGGCGCGGGGTCGACGACCCAGCGACGCGGCCTCCCGGGCTGCGCGGGCGCGAGGCGGCGGGTGAGCAGCTCGATCCCGCCGGCCCGGTCGGTGACCAGCTGGGCGACGTGGGCGCGCCAGGCCGCGGCGACCTCGGGGCCCGCGTCGGGGCCGGTGACGTCCTCCACCAGCAGCCGGGTGCCGACCTGCTGCGGGACGTCGGCCGTCGCGGCGTGCAGGAACAGCGCGTCCTGGGAGCGGACCCGCTCACCGGGGACGGTTCCGGCCCGCGCCGGGACGAGCGCGGCGACGTCGGTGGTGAGGTCGCGGCCGGTGAGCCGGGTCCGCAGCGTCGACGTGACCGCGGCCCGCGCCGCCGGGTCGACGAGGGCGGCGACGGCGTCGCGCAGGTCGTCGGTGCCGGGGCAGACGGTGGCCAGGCCCTCGCGGGCGAGGAGCTCGGCGTTGGCGCGGCCGTGGCCGGGGATGGGCGCGAACAGCAGCAGCGGCCGCGCGCAGGCCAGCGCCTCCAGCGCGGTCGCCCCTCCTGCGTTGGTGACGACGGCGTCGCAGTCCCGCGTCGTCGCGGCCGGGTCGGACACCCAGTCGACGACGCGCATCCGCACCCCGCGCGGGTGGTGCCCGGCGAGCCGTTCCAGCCGGGTCCGCACCGACGGCACCCGCCCGGCGCTGACGAGGACGTCGCCGCCGCCGTCGAGCACCGCCGCGCACGCCCCGGCGACGTCGCCGAACGCCAGCGACCCGCACGAGACGTAGACCAGTGGCCGGGTGCGGACGGGCGCGTCGTCGGCGGGCGGGGTGAACGCGCCGGTCACGGGCAGCGCGCCGACGCGGACGGCGGCGCCGGGGACGGCGCGCCGCAGCATCCGCGCACCCTCGGGGGTGCTGACCAGGTGCAGGTCCAGCGCCGTGTCGCCCCACAGCGGATGCGGGGCCGGGTCGGCGACGAGCGCGGCCGCGGGCACGGGCAGGTGCCCGGTGCGGCGCAGCCGGCCCAGGCCCAGGACCGCCTCCGGGAACGTGGCGACGACCAGGTCGGGCTTGTGGGCGGCGACGGCCGCCGCGATGCCGGGGGCGCTCATGCGCGACACGACGGCGCGGGTCCCGGCCCGGAACGGCGGCACGTGCCAGAGCAGCCGGAAGTACAGGTCGTAGAGCCACGGCAACCGGCGCACACAGCCGGCGTAGATCGCGGGGAACAGCGACCCGGCGGGACCGATGGCGTCGAGGGTCTCGGTCCAGACCACCTCGACGCCCGGCCACAGCGCGCGGGCCCGTTCCTCGACGGCGCGCGCGGCGGCGTGGTGGCCCTCGCCGAGGCTCCCGGTGACGAGCAGGACCCGCCGCGGCGCGCCGGCAGCGGCGGCGGGGGGCGCGGCGGCGGGGTGGGGGGCGGCCGGGTGCGGTCCGGTGTCCGTCCCGGCGTGGAGGCCGGTGTCGGTGCTCATGTCGTCACCCGTTCCGTGATCGCGCTAGCGTGCATGTCGTGGAGCTGATCGGCCCGGACGACGGGCCGGGTCGAGTGCTGGTGCTGTCGGCACCGGTGGGGGAGGGCCACGTCGCCGCGGCCCGGGCCCTGGCTGCCCGGATGCGGGCGCTGTGGCCGCGCGCCGTGGTCCGTGAGGTGGAGAGCACCGGCAGCACCGCCCGCGACGCCTCGCTCGCCCGCAGCTACGCGGTGACCATGCGCTGGGCGCCCGGCCTCTACGGCGCCGCCTACGACGTGCTGCTGCACGCCCCCCGCGCCGCGGCCCCCTTCAAGGCCGTCAGCGCGTCGCGGGTCGGCCACGACCTGGCCCCGCTCGTCGACGAGGAGCATCCGGACCTCGTCGTGTCCACCTACCCGATGACGACGGGCGGGCTGGCGTGGCTGCGCCGCCACGGCCGGCTGCCGGGGCGCAGTGTCGCCGTCGTCACCGACATGGCCGTGCACCCGTACTGGGCGTGGCGCGACGTCGACGAGACGTGGACGTTGCTGGAGTCCTCCCGCGACCAGGCGCTGGCCGTCGCCCCCGGCGCCGACGTGCGGGTCGCGCCCGCGGCCGTCGACGTCCGGTTCACCCCCCGCGACCGCGACGGTGCCCGCGCCGACCTCGGCCTGCCCCGCGACGGGTTCACCGTCCTCGTGTCGGGTGGGTCGCTGGGGTTCGGCGAGGTCGACCACGTCGTCGACGCCGTGCTGGCCGCCGGCGGGCCCGTGACGCCCGTGCGGGTCGTCGTGCTGTGCGGGCGCAACGAGCGGCTGCGGGGCGCGCTGCAGGCCCGTGGCCTGCCGCCCGGCACGCTGCGCGCGCTGGGGTGGACCGACCGGGTGCCCGACCTGATCGCGGCGAGCGACGTCGTGCTCACCACCGCGGGTGGGGTCATCGCGACGGAGGCGCTGGCCGTCGGGCGGCCCGTCGTGTTCGCCGCGCCCGTCGCCGGGCACGGCCGGGCGGGGGCCCGGCTGGCCGAGGACGCCGGGCTCGCGCTCGTGTGTCCGCGCCCCGCCGACGTCACCGCCACCGTCACGCGGCTCGCCACCGACCCGGCCGTCGCCGCGCCGCTCGCGGCCCGGGCCGCGGAGTTCGGCGTCCGCGACCTCGACGCCGCCTTGCGGGAGCTGGCCGCGCGGGTGCGGGTCGGCTGACCCGGGCGTCAGCCCACGCGCATCCGCGCCGCCGTGGGCAGGCCGACGCGCAGCCGGATGCCCTGCCCGCGCATCGAGCGGTGGAACCACAGCAGCGACGTCACGATGCCCAGGCCGACCAGCGAGTACGAGCCCGCCGTCGACACCATCAGGTAGTTGCCGACGGTCTGGGTGGCCAGCACCGCGAGCGTGGTCGCCCCGTTGACCAGGAAGACGATCGCCCACAGCAGCGACACCCGCTTGAAGAAGCGCTTCATGTGCGGGTGCCCGGTGAGGCTGTCGGGGAAGGCGCAGAAGTCGTCGGCCAGCTTGGCCAGCAACGGCCGGTCGAAGCCGAGCGTCACCAGCAGCAGCAGGGCGAAGACGAAGTTCTGCACCGTCGGCTGCAGGAAGTACAGGAACGCGCTGCCCGTCCACAGCCCCACGGCCGTGCGGGCCACCAGCAGCACCGTGCTGACGATCAGGATCGCCGGAATCCTCCGGCGCATGACCAGCCTGCGCCCGATCGCCACCGCCGACCACGACAGGGCCGCGAGCAGCCCGGCGTCGAACCCCGCGTGGGTGAACAGCACCCAGAACAGGGCCAGCGGGACGAGCGTCGACTCCAGGAGCGGACGCCCGGCCTGCTGCAGCAGCGACCCGATGGGCGGGAGGTGGATCAGGGTGGTCACGCGGGGGTGGTCCGGCATTCGCGCGGTCCGCCTCTCCAGTCGGGGTCGCCGAAGCATAACGGCCCCGATAACGAGGAGATAACGGGGTCGACGCCCGAACTGCGGCGCCCCGGGTCGCGCGGGACGTGGCGACCCCTCAGCTTCCCGTCGCGGCGCGCAGGGACTGGCGCAGCGACCCCATCGTCACGAAGACGGCCGACGGCTCGTACCCGCAGTGCGCCATGCAGTTCGCGCATCGCTCGTCCTTGCCCCGGCCGAACGCGTCCCAGTCGGTGTCGTCGATGAGTTCCCGGTAGGTCTTCACGTACCCGTCGTCGAGCAGATAACACGGCTTCTGCCAGCCGAGAAGAGAGTACGACGGGATCGCCCACGCCGTGCAGCTCAGATCCACCTTTCCCTCGAGGAAGTCGAGGAACACCGGCGAGTGGTTGAGCCGCCACTTCTTGCGCCTGCCGCCGTCGAACGCCTTGCGGAACAGCTCGCGGGTCTGCTCGACGCCGAGCCAGTGCTCCTGGTCGGGCGCCTTCTCGTAGGCGTAGCCGGGCGAGATCTGCATGTTGTCGACGCCGAGGTCGTCGTTGAGGTAGTCGAGGACGTCGATGACGTCCTGCGGGGTGTCGGTGTCGAAGAACGTCGTGTTGGTGTTGACGCGGAAGCCCCGCTCCTGGGCCTGCTTGATCGCGGCGACGGCCTGGTCGAACACGCCGTCCTTGCTCACCGACGCGTCGTGGCGCTCGCGCAGGCCGTCGATGTGGACCATCCACGCGAAGTTCTTGTGGGGGGTGAACCTGTGGAGGTGCTTGGGCAGCAACACCGCGTTGGTGCACAGGAACACGATCTTGTTGCGGTCGAGCAGCTGCCGGACGATCTCGTCGATCTGCGGGTGCATCAGCGGCTCGCCGCCGGCGATCGACACCATCGGCGCGCCGGACTCCTCGATCGCCCCGACCGCCTGCTCGACGGGCATCCGCTGCTTGAGCAGCGCGGCGGGCTGCTGGATCTTGCCGCAGCCGTTGCACTTCAGGTTGCACGCGAACAGCGGTTCGAGCTCGACGAGCAGCGGGAACTTCTCGACGCGCTTGATCTTCTGCTTCATCAGGTACGCGCCCAGTCGCACGGACTGACGCATCGGCATCGCCATTACCGGCTCACCTCCTTGGGAAGGGTGAATCTGACGTTCTCGGAACCGGTCGGGGTGGCCGTGACGGTCACCGGGCCGAGCCCGGACACACAGGAGACGACCTCGTCGACGAGGTCGTCGGGGGCGGACGCGCCCGCCGACAGCCCGACCCGGCGCACACCGGCGAACCAGGTCAGGTCGAGCTCGCCGACGTCGTCGACGAGGTGGGCGGGCACACCCTGGCGGGCGGCGACCTCGGCGAGGCGCCGCGAGTTGGACGAGTTGGGGGAGCCGACGACGACCACGAGGTCGACGTCGGCGGCGACGGCGCGGATGGCGCGCTGCCGGTTGGTCGTGGCGTAGCAGATGTCGTCCTGGCGGGGCGCCCGGATCGCGGGGAACCGCTCGCGCAGGATCGCGGCGATCCGCATCGCCTCGTCGACCGCGAGGGTCGTCTGCATGGCGTAGGCGACGCGGGTGGGGTCGGGCACGTCGACGGTGCGGGCGTGCTGCTCGTCCTCGACGACCGTGATGTGGGCCGGGGCCTCGCCGAGGGTGCCCTCGACCTCCTCGTGGTCGGCGTGCCCGATGAGCAGGACGCTCTGGCCGCGCGCGGTGTGCCGCTTGACCTCGGTGTGCACCTTGGCCACGAGCGGGCAGGTGGCGTCGACGACCTGGAGGTCGCGGGCGTCGGCGTCGGCACGGACGGCGGGGGAGACGCCGTGGGCGGCGAGCACGACATGGGCGCCGCGGGGCACCTCGTCGACCTCCTGGACGAAGATCGCCCCGCGGTCGGTGAGCCGCCGCACGACGTGGGCGTTGTGCACGATCTGGCGGCGCACGTAGACGGGGGCGCCGAACCGGTCGATGGCGCGGTCGACGATCTCGATGGCGCGTTCGACCCCGGCGCAGAACGAGCGCGGCTCGGCGAGCCGGACCGTGCGGGGCGCACACGCGTCGAGCCAGGCCCGCAGGGCGGGGGCGGCCCGGCGCAGGGTGCGCAGCGCGGTGAGCCCGCGGACCGGGGTGCCGGGGCGCAGCAGCGGTGCGCCGGGCGTGTCGACGACGACGCGCACGACCGCGAACGGCCCGCCCGCGGCGGCTGCGACCAGGTCGGCGGACTCCATGTCGACGGCGAGCGCCCCCGTCGTGGCCAACGCGGTCCGGGCGTCGCCGTCGACGACGCCGTCGGTGGTGACGACCGGCCCGACGTGCACCCGCAGCCCGAGCGCGCGCAGCGCGGCGGCGAGCGGCTTGGCCGTCGGCACGGCGACGGGTTCCCGCCCGCCGCAACCGTCGCGGACCTCGGAGGCGACGACGACGTCACCGGGCCGGACCTGCGGCGCGAGCGCCCCCGCCACCCCGGCGACGAGCACCGGCCGGGGGCCGTCGGCGCCCAGCGCCCGGGCCGTCCCGGCCGAGCGCCTGCCCATCCCGGTGCGGACGATCCGCACCCCGCGCAGGGCGTCGACGTCGAGGGCGCGGCGTTCGACGCCGAGCGGCGCGCACACCACCGGTGGCCCGAGCGCGTCCGGTACGGCGGCCCTCACGACGTGTGCCCGTTCACGTAGCGGCCGAGCGCCGAGATCGGGAAGACCATCCGGTAGAGGTGGTAGCGGATGTAGAAGGCGCCGGGGAAGCCGGTGCCGGTGTAGAGCGTCTCCTCCCACGAGCCGTCGGGCAGCTGGGTGTCGACGAGGTACTGCACGCCCCGTTCCACGACGTCTCCGTCCTCGCCGGCGGCGAGCAGCGCGAGCAGCGCCCACGCCGTCTGCGACGCGGTCGAGGCGCCCCTGCCGATCCAGGACGGGTCCTCGTAGGAGCGCAGGTCCTCGCCCCAGCCGCCGTCGTCGTTCTGGTGACGTTCCAGCCAGGCCACGGCGCGGCGGATCGGTGGGGCGTCGGGGTCGATACCGCCTGCGATCAGGGCGGGAACGACACCACCCGTGCCGTAGACGTGGTTGGCGCCCCAGCGGCCGAACCAGGAGCCGTCGCGTTCCTGCGCGGCCAGCAGCCAGTCGACACCGCGCCGGCACTCCGGCGTCCCGGCGAGCCCCTCGGCGGCCATCATCTCCACGACGTGCGCGGTGACGTCGGCCGACGGCGGGTCGATGACGGCGCCGAAGTCGCAGAACGGCAGCTTGGTGACGAGGACGCGGGTGTTGTCGGCGTCGAAGGCGCCCCAGCCGCCGTCGCGCGACTGCATCCCGACCGTCCAGGCCACCCCGCGGTCCACCGCGGCCCGCACCCGGTCGGGAGCGGGATGCGCGACCCGGCGCAGGGCGAGGACGACCTCGGCGGTGTCGTCGGTGTCGGGGTAGCCGTCGTTGTCGAACTCGAACGCCCAGCCGCCCGTGGGGACGTCGGGGCGGCGCACCGCCCAGTCACCGCGGACACCGGTGACCTCCTCGCCGAGCATCCAGTCGGCGGCGGCGAGGACGTCGGGGTCGTCGGCGGGGACACCGGCGTCGAGCAGCGCGGTGACGGCGAGGCAGGTGTCCCACACCGGTGACTGGCAGGCCTCGAGCCGGCGCACGACGCCGTCCGGGGTCTCCTCGCGGATCAGGAACCGGTCGAGGCCACGGATGCCGGCGGCGACGGCGGGGTGGTCGAGCGGGTAACCCAGCAGGTGCAGGCAGAGCAGTGAGTACACCCACGGCGGCTGGATGCCGCCCCACGAGCCGTCGGCCTCCTGGCGGGCCAGGACCCACTCGGCGGCCCGGCGCATCGCGAGCCGCCGCAGACCGCGCAGCGGGCGCCGTGAGTAGGCGTGCAACACGCGATCGAGACGCTGGAACGCACCGGCCCACGTCCAGGGCTTCGCGGGCGGCGGCGCCGCGACACCGGTGCGCAGCTCGTCGACACCGAAGGGCAGCGGCCGGCAGGGCCGCAGCGTCGCCACCACGGTCAGGGGGACGACGGTCTGGCGCGCCCAGCAGGCCCAGTCGTAGACGTTGAGCGGGAACCACTTCGGCAGGAAGATCAGCTCGGGTGGCATGTCGGGCAGCTCGTCCCACGACCACAGCCCGAACAGGGCGAGCCAGATCCGGGTGAAGACGCGGGAGCGCTCCAGACCGCCTTGCGACACGACGAACTTCTGCGCGCGCAGCATGTGCTCGGCGTCGGGGGAGTCGCCGGCGAGCCGCAGCGCGACCCACGCCTCGATCGTCGTCGACAGGTCGGCCGGGCCGTCCTGGAACGTGGCCCAGCTGCCGTCGGCGCGCTGCCGGGACCGGATCCAGCGCGCGGCCTCGGCGGTCTCGTCGTCGGTGCGGATGCCGAGGAACTCGCGCAGCAGCAGGTCCTCGGCATCCATCGTCACGTTGGTCTCGAGCTCGCCCTGCCACCAGCCGTCGGGATGACGGCCGGCGCGAAGGAACGCGACGGCGGCGTCCAGCGTGTCCCGCGGGGTGCGGGTCGCCGAGCGCTCCGGCGCGGTGAGGGTCATCAGAACTCCCTGTCGACGAGGTGGTGGGCCAGCGCCACGAGCTCGCCGCACGGTCCGGGGGCCAGTCCGGCGGCGGTGACGGCGTCGAGCGCGGCGTCGCGGCGGCGGCGGGCCTCGGCGGCGGCCCAGTCGCGGCCCCCGCCCTGCTCGACCAGCCGGGCGGCGGCCCGCAGCTCGTCCTCGCCCGCGTCACCGTCACCGGCCAGCCAGCGGCCCAGCTCGCGACCCGTGTCGCCACCGTTGCGGATGGCGAACGTCACCGGCAGTGACTTCTTGCGCGACCGCAGGTCCGACAGCACCGGCTTGCCGGTGACGGCCGGGTCGCCCCAGATCCCGAGCAGGTCGTCGACCAGCTGGAACGCCATGCCGACCTCGTGGCCGTAGACGCTCAGCGCCTCGACCTGCGCGGCCGGGGCGCCGGCGAGCACCGCGCCGATCGACGCGCTCGCCGCCAGCAGCGAGCCCGTCTTGCCCGACGCCATCGACAGGCACTCCTCGACGCCGACGTCGTCGCGGGTCTCGAACGCGAGGTCCTCGGCCTGGCCGCGGATCAGCTCCCTGGTGGTCGCGGCCAGCAGCCGGGCCGCCGCGGCGGCGTGCGGCGACGGCGCCTCCAGCAGCACCTCCTGGGCCAGCGCGAGCATGGCGTCGCCGCACAGGATCGCCGACGACGCCCCCCACTGCACCCACACCGTCGTGCGGTGGCGGCGTTCGGTGTCGCCGTCCATCAGGTCGTCGTGGAGCAGGGAGAAGTTGTGGACCAGCTCGACGGCGACCGCGCCGGGCACCCCGGTGCCGACGTCGGCTCCCGCCGCGGCGGCCGAGAGCAGCGCCAGCGCGGGCCGGACGGCCTTGCCGCCGCCCGCGCCCGGCGAACCGTCGAGCTCGGTCCAGCCGAGGTGGTAGCGGGCCTGGGTGCGGCTGGCGTCGTCGAGCCGGTCGACGGCGGCCTGCAGGGCCGGGGTGACGGCGTCCCGGCCGCGGCGCAGCACCCGGGTCGCGACGTCGCGGTGCTCGCCCCCGGGGGTGAGGAAACGCCTGAGGGTCGCGGTCACGCCGCCACCCCCGCGGCGGCGACGGGACGGGCCAGCGCGGCCGCGGCGGCCGCCTCCCCGCTGCGGACGGCGCCCTCCATCGTGGCGGGCCAGCCGGTGGCGGTCCATGCCCCGGCCAGCGTCAGGCCGGGCAGCCCGGTGACGGGCCCGGGCCTGGACGCGGCCTGCCCGGGCGCGGCGCGGAAGGTCGCGTGCGGCTCCCGGGTCACGAAGAAGTCGAGCACCCGCGCCGAGGCCGCACCGGGCAGCACCGCGGCCAGGGCGGGCAGCATCAGCTCGCGCAGCGCGGCCAGCGACATCCCGACGAGGTCGTCGGCCGCCGACATCGACACGGCGACGTACTGGGCGCCCGGTGGGTGCACGTCGCTGGTTCCCGAGGAGGCGGTGCGGTCGAACACCCACTGCACCGGGCTGTCGACGGCCGCGGCGAAGTCGTGGTGGAGCACCGTGCGGTCGTAGACGACGTGCACGTCGACGATCGGGGAGCTGCCCAGCCGCTCGGCCCACCCCGCCGGCAGGTCGACGGCGCCCTCCGGCAGCAGCCGGGTCGCGACGGTGGGTGGGACGGCGGACACGATCCGGTCGACCACGAACTCCTCCTCTCCAGCGGACCCGGAACCACCCGGTCCGGCCTGCGTGTGTGTGCGCGTGTGCGTGTCGTGCCTGGGCGTGACGGCGACCCGCCAGCCGTCGGGACCCGCGGTGAGCGACCGGACCTTCGCCGAGGTCCGGACCTCGACACCGGCGGCGGTCAGCGCAGCGCGTGCGGCGTCGTCGTGCAGGCGCCCCAGCGGGACCCGGGCCCAGCCGACGTCGCCCGCGGCCGCGTCGGTGAGCAGCCCGAGCTGGAACACCGTGGCGGCCAGCGCGAGGGAGGCGTCGGCGGCGCGGGCGTTGAGCGTCGCGATCCCGACGAGGTCCCACAGCGCCTCGACGGCCCGTGGGCTCTGCCCGTGCGCGGCGAGCCAGTCGGCGAAGCTGCGGGCGTCGGTGGCCGCGGACGTCGGGTCGACGCGGCCCAGTGCGAGCGCGGCGCGCAGCACGCGGAGCCGGTCGGTGAGCGCCAGGGGTGCGTAGCGCAGCAGCGCCGCACCCAGGTGCAGGGGCGCGGGCAACCCGTTGCGCCGCAATCGGGCCGGCCGCGCACCGGGGGACAGGACGGGGATGTCGAGGCGGTTCTGCAACGTGACGTCGTCGCGGACCCCGAGCCGGTCGAGGAACGCCAGGTACGAGGTGCAGCAGCGCAGCACGACGTGCTGGCCGGTGTCGACGTCGAGCTCGCCGCGCCGGAACGAGCCCGCGACCCCGCCCAGGCGCGCCCGCGACTCCCACAACGTCACCCGGGCACCGGCGTCGGCGCAGCGCAGTGCGGCGGCGACCCCGGCGAGCCCGCCCCCGACCACCCCCACGCGCACGGTCACACCCGCACACCTCCCGGCGCCCGCCCGGCCAGCGCCTTCACCGCGACCCCGACCTTCTGCCGACCCGACAGCGACCGGCGCTGGTGGTAGACCGACGGCGGGTCGGCGGCGATGTCGTCGAGCAGTTGCCGGTAGATGCCGGCCATCGCGGTCGCGCAGGCCGCGCTGCGCCGGTCGAGCAGCGGGACCAGCCGCAACCCGTCGGCGTACCACTGCCGGGCCCGCGTGGCGGAGAACCGGATCAGCTCGGCCAGCCCGCCGTCCGGGTCGGCCAGGTTGGCGTGGTCGTCGAGACGCAGGTCGACGCCGAACCGGTCCAGCTCGTCGGTCGGCAGGTAGATGCGGCCGTTGCCCAGGTCCTCGCGGATGTCGCGCAGGATGTTCGTCTGCTGCAGCGCGATGCCCAGCGCGTCGGCGTACGCGGCGGCCTCCGGGTGCGGACGGGACCCGAAGATGCCCAGGCACAGCCGCCCCACCGAGCCCGCGACCTGCCGGCAGTAGCCGGCCATGTCGTCGAAGGTCGCGTAGGGGGCGCTCGGTCCGGGCACGTCGTCCATCCGCACGTCGGCCTCGACACCGTCGACGAGCTCGTCGAACGCGCCGAGCGGGATCGGGTACCGCCGGGCGGCGTCGGTCACCGCGACCATCACGGGGTCACGCGGATCGGGATCGGCCTCGCGGGCCTGCCGCACCGACGTGCGGACCTGCTCCAACGCGGCCAGCTTGCCGTCGGTCGACCGATCCCCGCCCGCGTCGCCGTCACCGATGTCGTCGATCCTGCGCGCCAGCGCGTAGACCGCCGACAGGGCCGCACGCTTGCGGGGCGGGAGCAGCCGGATGCCGTAGTAGAAGTTCCGCGCCTGGTCCCGGGTGATCGCCTCGCTCGCCGCGTAGGCGCGCTCGACGGGGGTGGACGGGCTGCGGCTCATACGGTGCCCTGCTTCCGGAACTCGAGCTCTCGTGACGGACGGGTCAGATCGCGGACCAGATGACGCACGACGTCGCGGCGTCTCGCCTCGGGCGCCCCGGCAAGGACGTCGAAGTCGCTGCGGCGCAACGCGTCCGCCGCCGCCCGGCCACCGGCGGCGTACCCGGCGACCGCGACCCGGGCCCAGCCGTGGAGCCGGCCGAGCAGGGGTGCGCCCTCGTCGAGCAGCGCGCACGCCCGGCCGGTGACCTCGGCGAGCAGCGCGCGCAGCGCGGGGGAGGCGTGCGGGGCGTCGAGGTCGGACTCGTCGACGCCGAACGCGGTCAGGTCGTCGACCGGCAGGTAGATCCGGCCGCGGGCGCGGTCCTCGGCGACGTCCTGGCAGTGCTCGAGGATCTGCAGGGCGGTGCAGATCCGGTCGGACCAGCGCTGCAGGTCGGACCCGGGCGGGGCGCCCACCCCGAACACCGCGAGGACCATCCGTCCGATCGGGTCGGCGGAGAGCACGCAGTAGCCCAGCAGGTCGTCCCACGTGCGGTACCGCGTGACGTACTGGTCGGCGAGGTTGGCCGCGACGAGCCGTTCGAACGGCTCCCGGGTGAGCCCGCAGGCGCGCGCCGTCGGCACCAGCCGGCGCAGGACGGGCGCCTCGGGCCCGGGACCGTCGTCGAAGACCCGGCGCAGATCCGTGCACAGGCCGTGCAGCCGCGCGGTCCGGTCGGCGGCCTCCTCGGCGGTGACAGGACGCGGATCCTGTTGCGGCCCATCGGTGTCGCCGTCACCGATGTCGTCGATGACGCGGACGACGTCGTAGACCGCCCGCAGGTGGGCGCGGATCGCCGCCGGCAGCACCCGCAGCGCCACCGGGAAGTTCTCGGACCGCTCCGCGTCCCGCAGCCGCGCCTCGGTCGGTGCCGCCGCGGGTACCGGCGCCGCCCCCGTCCGCCGATCGACCACGGACCGAATCCTGCTCCCGTCGGCCGCGTGATCTCTGCGCACCTGCGGTTAATTCTGGACGCCCGGACTTGTCACATCCTGATAAATCACGGGAGTGGGGTCGCCCGAGAGGCGTAGAAAAGATGTGTGGACGTTCAGGACTCGTCCCTGACCGAGCTGCTGCCGGTACTGGCGGACCGCCTTCCCGCGCTGCTCGCCGAGGTGCGATCCGCACTCGGCGAGGAGTGGCCCGACTACGCCGAGTTCCTCGACGAGCACCAGGTCGAGGTCGCCGTGGCCGCCGAGGCCGCGCTGCGCCGCCTCGTCACCATGGCCGGGTCCCCGGCGTCCGACGACGGCATCGGACCCGAACTGTTCGAGGAGATCGGCCGCATCCAGTGGCGCGAGGGCCGCGACCTGTCGGCCCTGCTCGGCGCCTACCAGGTCGGGGCGCGGGTCTGCTGGCACCACGTGTCGGCGGCGGCCGTCGAGATCGGGGTCGAGCCCCGCACCCTCGCCTCGCTCGCCGAGGCCGTCTTCTTCTTCGTCGACAAGCTGTCGTCCTCGTCGGCGCGCGGCTACGTCCTCGAACAGTCCGAGGAAGCCGCCACCCGGGAACGGCAGCGCGACGAGCTCGTCGGGCTCCTGCTCTCCGACCGGGCCGACCAGGCGGCCGTCCGCGCTGCCGCCGCCCGCGCCGGGTGGACGGTCCCCGGCGAGGTCGGGGTCGTCCTCATCCAGCGCGACAGCCCGATCGGGCACCGCGTCCTGGCCCGCATGGACGCCTCCTGCCTGGTGTTCAGCCGCCCGCCGCTGCTCGGCGCGATCGTCCCCGACCCGTCGCGGCCGGGGCTGCGCCGCCGGCTAGGGCTGACGTTGCGCGGCGCGGGGGCCGTCGTCGGGGTGGCGGTGCCGCCCGACCGGCTGCCCGCGAGCCTGCACATCGCCGAGATCGCCGCCCGGCTGCAGCGCACCGGCGTCCTCGCCGACGACCCCGTCTTCACCGACGAGCACCTCGACGCGATCATCGTCCACCGTGAGCCGCGGCTGCTCGAGGCGTTGCGCGGGCAGGTCCTCGGCCCGCTGCAGGGCTCGACGCCCGCGTCGCGGGAACGGCTCGTCGAGACCCTGGGGGCGTGGCTGCGGCACATGGGGGACCGGCAGGCCATCGCCGCGGAGCTGCACGTCCACCCGCAGACCGTGCGCTACCGCCTGGCCAAGCTGCACGAGCTGTTCGGCGACGACCTCGACGACCCCGAGATGCGGGCGCGGCTGATGCTCGCCCTGTCGTGGGGGGAGCCGCGCTCACCGGTGGTCCCGGAGCCGGTCAGCCCGTCGTGAGCTCGGGCGGCTGTCCGTAGCCGTCGAGCATGGTCGCGACGCGGTCGATCTCCTCGGCCGGCAACAGCCGCCCGGTGATGTCGACCGTGCCGGCGAGGCTCGCCTGGTGCCACAGCCGGCACAGCCACTCCAGGTAGAGGCTGCGGGTGTAGGCCGTCGCGAGGTCGGGGCCGTGCGTCGTCGCGCCGTGGTTGCGCAGGATGACCGCGCTGCGCCCCTCCATCGCCGCGACGCTCAGCTGCGCCAGCTCAGCCGTCCCGTACGTCGCGTACGGCGCCACCCGCACCGGGCCGCCCAGCGTCGCGACCATGTAGTGCACCGCGGGCAGCTCGTCGAGCAGCACCGACACCGCCGTCGCATACAGGGGATGGGTGTGGACGACGGCGCCCGCGTCGGTCGCCCGGTACACCGCGAGGTGCATGGGCAGTTCGCTCGACGGCACCGGGCCGGTCTCGGCGGGGTCCCCGGCCATGTCGACGACGCACACCCCGGCCGGGGTCAGCGCGTCGTAGGCGACACCGCTGGGGGTGACGGCCACCAGGTCGCCCACCCGGACGCTGATGTTGCCCGACGTCGCCACCGTCAGGTCGTCGTCGCGCATCCGCAGGCAGTGCTCGACCACGGCCTCACGGGCCTCGCGCAGCAGCATGGTCGATATCGTCGCTGCCGTGACGACGGGCGGGGACGGCGGGCCCGTGTGGCTGGGCATCGACCTCGGCACCCAGGGTGTGCGCGCCGTCGCCGTCGACGCCGCCGGGACCGTCGCCGGGTCCGGGCGGGCCCCGCTGCACCACGACCGGCGCGACGGGCCGCGCCACGAACAGGACGCGGACGAATGGTGGACGGCCACGTGCGCCGCCGTTGGTGAGGCGGTGTCCGGGCTGCGCGGACGCGCGGTCGCCGCCGTCGCGGTCGACTCCACCTCCGGCACCCTCGTCGTCCAGGACCGCCGCGGCCTGCCCGTCGGTCCCGCGTGGATGTACGACGACACCCGCGCCGCCGCCCGCGTCCCCGCGGTCCAGGACGCCGGGGCCGCGGTGTGGACCGCGCTCGGCTACCGCATGCAGGCCGCGTGGGCGCTGCCCAAGCTCGTCGAGCTCTGCGCCACCGGCGCCGTCGCGGCCGGGCACACCGTCGTCCACCAGGCCGACCACGTCGTCGCCCGGCTCGCCGGCCGGCCCGTCGCCACCGACACCAGCCACGCCCTCAAGACCGGCTACGACCTGCTCGCCGACCGCTGGCCCACCGGCGTCCTCGACCGGCTCGGCGTGGACCCCGACGTACTGCCCGACGTCGTCGCCCCCGGCACCCGCATCGCGTCGGTGTCGGCCGGTGCGGCTGCCGAGTGCGCGGTCCCGGCCGGGACACCCGTCGTCGCGGGGATGACCGACGGCTGCGCCGCCCAGGTCGCGACGGGGGCGCTCGCCCCCGGCCGGTGGTGCTCCGCGCTCGGCACCACGCTCGTGCTCAAGGGCGCCACACCCGACCTCGTGCGTGACCCGGTGGGTGGGGTGTACTGCCACCGCCATCCCGACGGCGGCTGGCTGCCCGGCGGCGCCTCCAACGTCGGGGCCGGGGTGCTGGCGCGCGACCTGCCGGGCGTCGACCCCGGGGCGCTGGTCGCACCTGCCGGTGTCCCGGCGGGCGCGACGTATCCGCTGGTGGGGCGGGGGGAGCGGTTCCCGTTCACCGACCCCGCCTTCGCCGGCTTCGACGTCGGCGGGCCCGCCTGCCCGACCGCGGCCGAGACGTTCGCCCGGGTCGCGCACGGCGTCGCGTTCGTCGAGAAGCTGGCGTTCGAGACCCTCGCGGCCCTGGGCGCCGACGTCCGCGGCCCGGTCGTCGCGACCGGCGGGACCAGCCGCAACGACTGGTGGACCCAGCTGCGCGCCGACGTCCTCGGCCGGCCGGTCTCCGTCCCGGAGCAGGCGGGCTCGGCCTTCGGCGCCGCGGTCCTGGCCGCCGCCCCGCCGGGCGCGCTGGCCCGCACGGCGGCGTCGATGGTCCGGCTGCGCGCCACGTTCGACCCCCGTCCCGGCCGCGCGGACCTCGCCGACGGCTACGCCCGCCTGCGCGCCGAGCTCTTCTCCTTGTGAGTGGCGATAGTCGCTCCAGCGACTATCGCCACTCACAGGGGCGGGGCCCGGTCGTGACGTGCGTCGCCTACGCTCGGTTTCGGTAACGATTCAGAAGATCGACGCGTCATACCGGGTGAGCGCGACGACGCGCCCCGGCCGGGCCCCGACCCGGCCGCGCAGTGCCGACACCGACCAGCATCGGAGGAACACCAGATGGCCATGATCGACCGCCGCACCGTGTGGGCCGCGATGGTCCGTACCGCCCGCCGCTTCGACGAGTGGACCCTCGTGACGTTCAACCCCCGCATCCCCGTGGGCTCGCGCGAGCAGCGCTGACACGAGACACCCCCGGCGCGCGACCCCGGGGAGTACGCCGAAGGGCAGGTACCGCAGCAGCGGTACCGGCCCTTCGGCGTCGGTCGGGTGATCAGTGCCCGGCGGGGCGGTCGTCCCTGGCGGCCTCGGCGAGCTGCTCGGCCGTCGGCGGCGTGAGCGGGCGCAGCAGCACCCACCCGCCGAACAGCGCCGCGACGACGAGCATGCCGATGCCCATGTCGAGGTTGATGTTCGAGCCACCCGTCTTCATCAGGTCGGCCTCGTCGGTCGAGACGAGGCCCATGATCAGCAGCACGAGGCCGTAGACCAGGAACAGCACCGCGATGATGGTGCGCAGGTCGAACAGGTTGGCCGCGGCCGACGGCGGTGCGTCGGTCCCTGCCTGCATCGCATCGGCGGGGCCCGTCCCGGCGGCGTCGCGGCCTTCGGAAGAGTCGGTCATCCGTCTCGCTCCTTCGGTCTCGGGCTCAGATGAAGATGATGTAGAGGACGACGACCAGGATCAACACCAGCACCGCCAGGAGCTGCGGCGAGCGGTACCAGCCCGCGTCGTCGCCCTCGGTGGTGTGCGTGCGGCTCGCGCGCGGCGTGAGGCTCCACACGAGCCCGGTGAGCTCCGCCTCCGCCTTCGGCCGGCCCGCCGTCGACACCAGCGCCGCCACCCCGACACCGACGATGAACGCCGCGCTTGCGCCGACGAAGCTACCCGCCTGGTTGGACAGCTGCAGGACGTCGAAGCGGACCAGCAGGTCGACGGCGACCGCGGCCACGGTGCCCGACAGCAGCCCGATCCACGCCGCGGTCCCCGTCATCCGCTTCCAGAACAGGCCGAGGATGAAGATCGCGAACAGCGGGGCGTTGAAGAAGCTGAACAGCGCCTGGATGTAGTCCATCAGGTTCTGCGAGCCCGACGCGATGAACGCCGTGCCGATCGCCAGGATGCAGCCGATGACGGTCACCCAGCGCCCGACCTGCAGGTAGTAGCGGTCGGACTTGCCGGGCTTGATCCAGTCCTGCCACAGGTCGTAGGTGAAGACCGTGTTGAAGGAGCTGATGTTGGCCGCCATGCCCGCCATGAACGCGGCCAGCAGACCGGCGATCGCGACGCCCAGGATGCCGTTGGGCAGCAGGTCCTTCATGAGCAGCGTCAGCGAGTCGTTGTAGGTGATCCCGTCGACCGAGCCGCCTGCCGCCTTGACCGCCTGGATCTGCGGCAGCAGCACGGCGGCGATCATGCCGGGGATGACGACGACGAGCGGGATGAGCGCCTTCGGGAACGCGCCGATGATCGGTGTGCGCCGGGCGGCGGACATGCTCTTGGCCGAGAGCGCGCGCTGGACCTCGGCGAAGTTCGTCGTCCAGTAGCCGAAGGAGAGCACGAAACCGAGGCCGAACACGATGCCGATGACCGACAGCACCGGGTTGGCGATCTCGGTCAGCTCCGTTCCCGGCCACGACGAGAGCTGCTCGGCGCCACCCGGGCCGGCGGTGACCTTCTCGACCAGGCCGTTCCAGCCGCCGACCCGGTTGAGGCCGACGAGGGTGAGCGGGATCAGCAGGGCGAGGATGACGAAGAACTGCAGGACCTCGTTGTAGATCGCGGCCGAGAGCCCGCCCAGCGTGGTGTAGGCGAGCACGACGAGCGCGGCGACCGGGATCGCGACGGTCAGCGGCCAGCCGAGCAGGGCCTCGATGATCAGGCCGAGGGCGAACAGGTTGACGCCCGCGATCAGGATCGACGCGACCGCGAAGATGACGCCCTGGATGCGCTGGGTCGTCCTGTTGAAGCGTTTGGCCAGGAACTCCGGGACGCTCCTGGCCTTCGAGCCGTAGTAGAACGGCATCATCACCAGGCCGAGGAACACCATGGCCGGGATGGCGCCGATCCAGTAGTAGTGCACCGTCGCGATGCCGTACTGGGCGCCGTTGGCCATCATGCCGATGAGTTCGAGCGCACCGAGGTTCGCGGAGATGAACGCGAGACCGGTGACCCAGGCGGGCATCGAGCGGCCGGAGAGCAGGAAGTCGAGGCTGGACGAGACCGACCGGCGGGCCATGTAGCCGATGCCGAGGACCAGCAGGAAGTAGAAGGCGACGAGCAGATAGTCGACCGCGTTGGCGTCGAGCCGTACGTCGGCGTTGGCCTGGGCGAGGATGCTGGTCACGTCGCCCTCCCCGCGGAGTGGCGTGGTCCGTGCCGTCCGCTTCGCATCATCGCGACTCCCGTGTGTCCGTCGATGTCCCGGGAAAACAGTTGTGCACGGCAAGGTACCGGGTTCGGACACAATCCAACAATTGTCGACGTAACGATCCGGCACAGTTGCGTCCCGTGTGACGGGATCGGTGACCGCCACCACCCGATTGCGGGTCACGCGCGTTGACGACTGGGGGATCGCGTTGCATTCTGTGCGAACTCGTGCGGCGTCGTCGACCGGGGGAGGGATCGTGGGCCTGCTCGCGCAACAGCGGCGGGAGCTGATCCTCGAACAGGTCCGTGCCCGCGGCGCAGTACGCGTCAGCGACCTCGCCGGCCACTTCGGCGTGTCCGACATGACCGTCCGCCGCGACCTCGACGTCCTTGCGCGCCAACGGCTCGTCGACAAGGTCCACGGTGGCGCCACCGCGGTCGGGGCGCCCAGCACCGAAGAGCCGGGCTTCGTCGTGAAGTCGCAGCGCCAGCTGGCCGAGAAGGAGGCGGTCGCCCGCGCCGCGGCCCGGCTCGTCGAGCCCGGCTCCGCGATCGGCCTGTCCGCCGGCACGACGACGTGGGCGCTGGCCCGGTTGCTCGGCGACGTCCCCGGGCTGACGATCGTCACCAACTCGATGGCCGTCGCCGACGTCTTCCGCGCCGCCCCGCGGCCCGACCTGACCGTGATCCTCACCGGTGGCATCCGCACGCCGTCGGAGGCGCTCGTCGGGCCGGTGGCGGTCGCGTCGCTGCGCAGCCTCAACCTCGACGCGGTGTTCCTCGGCGTCCACGGCATGTCGGCCGCCGCCGGGTTCACCACACCCAACCTCACCGAGTCCGAGACCGACCGGGCGCTCGTCGAGGCCGGTCAGCGCCTCGTCGTCGTCGCCGACCACACGAAATGGGGGACAGTGGGCATCTCGACGATCGCGGCGCTCTCCGACGCCGACGTACTCGTCACCGACGACGGACTGGCCGACGACGCCCGGGCGGTCCTCGCCGGCGAGGTCGACGAGCTGGTCGTCGCCCCCGTGGCCGGCGCGGCATGAGGCGCACCGACGGCGCGCTCGCCGACGGCCGCCACATCATGTGGTTCGACGAGGACGGCACACCCGAGCGCGACCCGGCGACACTCGTCGACCACCGCGACCTGCCGCGCACGGTGTCGGCGTCGCAGCTGCGCTACGACACCCTCGCCGGTGAGTGGGTGGCCGTCGCCTCGCACCGCCAGGACCGCACCTACCAGCCCCCCGCCGACCAGTGCCCGCTCGACCCGACCCACGGCGAGCACCACACCGAGATCCCGACACCCGACTACCAGGTCGTCGTGTTCGAGAACCGGTTCCCCTCGTTCGGCGGGGGCGCCCCGCTGTCGGGACGGACGCCCGACCCGGCGGCCGGACGCTGCGAGGTCGTCTGCTTCACCAGCGACCACTCGTCGTCGTTCGGCGAGCTGACGCCCGCCCGGGTGCGCCTCGTCGTCGACGTGTGGGCCGACCGCACGGCCGAGCTCGGCGCGCTTCCCGGTGTGGCACAGGTGTTCCCGTTCGAGAACCGCGGCGCCGAGATCGGCGTGACCCTCGCCCACCCGCACGGCCAGATCTATGCCTACCCCTACGTGCCACCGATCCCCGCGCGGATGCTCGACCGGGCCCGCGCCCACATGGGCGCGACCGGCCGGAACCTGTTCGCCGACGTGCTGACCGCCGAACGGGCGGGCGAACGCGTCGTCGTCGCGGGCGACCACTGGACGGCGTTCGTCCCCGAGGCCGCGCGCTACCCGGCAGAGGTCCACCTCTACCCGCACCGCCGCGTCCCCGACATCCCCTCGCTCACCGACGCCGAGCGCGACGAGTTCTCCGAGATCTACCTCGACGTCCTCGGCCGCCTCGACGCCCTCTACGGCGATCCGCTGCCCTACGTCGCGGGCTGGCAGCAGGCGCCGGTGCGCCCCGAGCACGACGGCGACCGCGAGCTCGCCCATCTGCACCTGCGGATCTCGTCGATCCGCCGGGCCCCGGGCAAGCTCAAGTACCTCGCCGGGTCGGAGACGGGGGCGGGGGCGTTCGTGTCCGACGTGCTCGCGGAGGCCGTGGCGCAGCGGCTGCGGGACGCCGGGTGAGCGACTCCTTCGCCGAGACGTTCGACGGGGAGCCCGACGTCGTCTGGCGTGCGCCGGGCCGGGTCAACCTCATCGGCGAGCACACCGACTACAACGACGGCTTCGTGCTGCCGTGGGCGCTGCCGCTCGGTGTGACGGCGGCGTTGCGCCGCAACGACTCCGGCATCGTGCGGATGGTGTCGCGGCAACACGGCCCCGACGTCGTCGAAGCCCGGGTGGCCGAGCTGGCACCAGGCTCCGTGCGGGGGTGGGCCGGCTACCCGGCGGGTGTGGTGTGGCGGCTGCGCGACGCCGGGCTGCTCGCCGGCTCGCCCGGATTCGACCTCGTCGTCGACGGTGACGTCCCCGCCGGTGCCGGGCTGTCGTCGTCGGCGGCACTGGAGTGCGTCGTGGTCCGCGCGATTGACGACGTGCTCGGCCTCGGCCTGTCCGGTCCCGAGGCCGCCGCGCACGCCCGCGGCGCGGAGAACGAGTTCGTCGGTGTCCCGAGCGGGGTCATGGACCAGATGGCGTCGCTGATGTGCGCCCAGGGCAGTGCGCTGTTCCTCGACACCCGCAGCATGGCCACCCGCCAGGTGCCCCTGGCCGTCGAGGACGCCGGCCTGACGCTGCTGCTCGTCGACACGAACGCACCCCACCAGCTCGTCGACGGCGAGTACGCCGACCGCCAACGTGCCTGTGCCGCAGGCGCCGCCGCCCTCGGGGTCACCGCGCTGCGCGACGTCGCGCTCGCCGGTCTCGACGACGCCCTGGCCCGGATCCCCGACGACGTCGTGCGCCGCCGCGTCCGGCACGTGGTCACGGAGAACGCGCGGGTCCTCGACGTCGTCGGGCTCCTCGACGACGGCCGCCCGGACGAGATCGGGCCGCTGCTCACCGCGTCCCACGTGTCGCTGCGCGACGACTTCGAGGTCACCGTGCCCGAGCTGGACACGGCCGTCGTGGCGGCGCTCGGCGCGGGTGCGCTCGGCGCGCGGATGACCGGCGGCGGGTTCGGTGGCAGCGTCGTGATCCTCGCCCGGGCCGCCGACGCCGACGCGATCACCGCCGCGGTCGCCGCGGCGTTCGCGACACGCGGGTTCGCCCCGCCGCGGCCGGTGCCCGCCACCCCGTCGGCGGGAGCCCATCGACTCGGCGGGCCCACTGGCTGATGCGATGACCCGGGCGCAACCCCACGGTTGTCGTCGCCGCTGCAACGAGCAGTGAGGTTGCGCCCGACCATCCGCGCGCAACCTCACTGCTGTGTTCGGTCCCGGAGAGGACCGTGAGGTTGCGCGCGGATCTGTTGGCGCGCGGGTCTGTTGGCGCACGGCGGCCGGCCTGCGGGAGCGCACCGGCTCAGCGGCAGCTCAGTGGCGGTTCAGCGGCGGGTGAGTGCCCCCGGTCGCGCGTCGAGCAGGCCCGTGTAGATCGCCGCCAGCTCGCGGGCCCACCGGCCGGCCTCGAACCGGTCGAGGAACCGCCGGCGCGCGGCCGCGCCGAGCCGCTCGCGCCGGTCCGGGTCGGCCGCCAGCTCCGCGACGACCTCCGCGATCCGGCCGGCCTCCAGCGGCACCAGGACGCCGGTGTCGCGGGTGACGATCTCCGGGATGCCACCGCTCGTGCTGGCGACGGCGGGCACGCCGGCGGCCAGGCCCTCGACGAGCGCGCGGGGCATCGCGTCGTTGCGGGTGGCGTGCACCATGACGTCGGCGGCCCGCAGCAGCGGGAGCCGGTCGGGGCTGGGGTGGAACACGATCCGCGCGGCGAGCTCGTCGTCGCGGTCGACGCGCGCCTCCAGCCAGGGACGCAGGGGGCCGTCGCCGCCGAGGACGACGACGACCGGCGCGCTGTCGGGGAGCGCGGCGACGGCGTCGAGCAGCAGGTCCTGGCCCTTGCCGCGGCGCATCGGCGCGACCGAGGCCACCAGCACCGTCCCGGGGGCCGCGCCGAGCCGGTCGCGCAGCCGCTGCCGCTCGGCCGGGTCGCCCGGCCCCGGGTCGGTGACGCCGTTGGGCAGCACGACGAGATCGGCCGCGGCGCCCGCGTACCAGTCACGCTGCAGCTGCGAGATCGCGATCGTGCGGGTGACGAACCGGCGGCGCGCCAGGATCTTCGCGGCCCGCTTCGCACGGTCGCCGACGTCGGCGGGCTGGGACTCGATGCGGTGCAGCGTCGACACCACCGGCAGCCGCAGCCGTGCACCGGCCGCGCCGCCGACGACGTCGGCGTTGCCGATGTGGGTGTGCACGATCTCGGCGCGGTGGCGGCGCAGGACCTCGATCGCGCGGCTCACCGCCCGCGGGTCCCACGGGGCGCTGCCCAGGTCCTCGACGGGGACACCGAGGCGGTGCAGCTCGGCGGCGACGGGGGAGCGGGTCGCCGTCGAGATCGCGACGACGACCATCTCCATACCGGCCGCGGGCGCCGCCCGGGCGAGGTCGACGAGACCGTTCTCGGGTTCGTCGGGATGCAGCGACGCGACGACATGGGCAACGCGCACGGGGCGGGCCTCCTGCTCCGGCCGGTCGGCACCCGCAGCGGGGGCGGCGACGCCCGCGGCGGCTGCGTCGGCGTCACCCCGTCGGGTGATGTCCGCCGCGGACCCTACCGAGCGCCCCCGGGGCGGTGCAGGGGCAGGCGTCGCCACCTCGGGGCCGGTGCCGGGTGCGTCCGGGAGGTGGCGCGGAGTCAGGCCGGGCGGCGGCGTCGGCGGGTCTTGCCGCCGCCGGGGGGAGCGGCCACCGAGCACGCGTCGCACGGCTTCCCGTCGGGTGCCACGAGCGACGCCGGAGACACGACGTGGCCGCAGATCGCCTGGTAGCGGCCCGTATCGGCGGCGGCGGTGCGGGTGAGCTCGGTGTCGGGGACGGCATGGGAACGGGAGTCGAGCCGACAGGTCACCGCGACCGTCACCACCGGGGCCGAGGCGTCCGCCGCCACCGCGCCGACCGTCGTCCCGGCAACAGGGTCGCCACCCTGCCGTCGTCCTGCTCGACCCACTGCCACGTCCCGTCCGTTCCGGCCCCGACCGGACACCGGTCCGCTCGCCGCACGCTATCGTTCCCGCCTCGACAGGTGTCTGCAAGGTCATCTGCACGTGCATCTGCATGCACGATCCGGCTGTCCGGCACATCGGGGGACTTCCATGACGACATCGGACACAGAACCGCAGGACACTCCGGCGGACAGCCCGGCGTGGCTGCCCGCCATCGCACTCCCGGACCTCGCGTGGCGCAAGGCCACCGCGAGCAACCCCAGCGGCGACTGTGTCGAGGTCGCAGCCCTGCCCGACGGGGACGTCGCCGTCCGCAACTCCCGGGCACCGCACGGTCCCGCGCTGGTCTACACCCGTGCCGAGCTCGCGGCCTTCGTCGACGGCGTCCGCGGCGGGGAGTTCGACGACCTCGCCCCCTGACCGTGCGGACAGGCCCGCAGCGGTGGTGCCGCTCACCGACAGGGCTCCCGTTCGCCACTGCGGAGCGCACACGCGCGACTATGCTGCGTCACTGACCGTGCGTTCCCGGCGTCTGGAGCTCGTCTCGTGACCACATCCGGACCACCGCCGCGGCTGCCCGATCCCGGCCACAGCGGCCCCACCGTCCTGCGCATCGTGCTCGGCACCCAGCTGCGCCGGATGCGCGAGGCCAACGGCGTCACCCGGGAACAGGCGGGCGACCACATCCGCGCCTCCCACGCCAAGATCAGCCGGCTCGAGCTCGGCCGGGTCGGGTTCAAGGAACGCGACATCGCCGACCTGCTCACCCTCTACGGCGTCACCGACCAGCGGGAGCGCGACGAGTTCATGGACCTCGTCACCCAGGCCAACGCGCCCGGCTGGTGGCAGCACTACGGCGACATGCTGCCCAGCTGGTTCGAGATGTACCTGCGGCTCGAACAGGCCGCATCGGTCATCCGCACCTTCCAGGTCCAGTTCGTCCCCGGCCTGCTCCAGACCGAGGACTACGCCCGCTCGGTCATCGTCGCCGGGCACCAGGGCGAGTCCGTCGAGGACATCGACCGTCGCGTCCAGCTGCGCATGACCCGCCAGAAGCTGCTCACCGAGCCCGGTTCGCCGCGGCTGTGGGCGGTCGTCGACGAGGCCGCGCTGCGCCGGCCCTTCGGCCCGCCCCGGGTGATGCGCAGCCAGCTCGACCACCTGATGCACATGGTCGAGATGCCCAACGTGTCGGTGCAGGTGCTGCCGTTCCGCTTCGGCGGGCACGCCGCCGCGGGCGGCCCGTTCACGATCCTGCGGTTCGCCGAGCCCGACCTGCCCGACATCGTCTACCTCGAGCAGCTCACCAGCGCGGTGTACCTGGAGAAGCGGTCCGAGGTCGAGAGCTACCTCGCCGTCATGGAACGGGTGTGCGTGCAGGCCGAGACCCCGGCCCGCAGCGCCGAGATGCTGATGCGGATCCGCCAGGACCTCTGACGGACCGTCCTCCCACCCGACGGTCGCGGGTCAGACCTTGCGGCCGACCCCGCCCGCGTACAGCGTGTGCACCGGGCTCTCGGCGGGCGTGCCCGCGTCGGGGCGCCAGTCGTTGGCGTACACCAGGCCCGGCTCCACCATCTCCAGCCCGTCGAAGAACCGGCGGATCTCGTCCCAGCGGCGGAAGCGGCCCGTGCCCAGCCCGCCCTGGAGGAACCCGCGCTCCAGCGTCGTCGCGCGGGGCTCGTCGTCGTCGAGGAAGTGCGAGAGCAGCATGTAGGCGCCGGCGGGCAGCGCCTCGCGGAGCGTGCCGACGATGCCGTACGGGTCCTCGTCGTCGGCCAGGTGCTGCACGATCCCCGACAGCAGCAGCGCGTAGGGCCGCGACAGGTCGAGCAGACCGGTCACCACCGGGTCGGCGAGGATCGCCGCAGGCGTGCGCAGGTCGGCCGTGATGACGGCGGTGGTCGCGTCGCCCGCCAGCAGTGCCCGGCCGTGCGCGAGGACGCCGGGGTCGTTGTCGACGTAGACCACCCGCGTCGACGGGTCGATCGCGTGGGCGAGCTCGTGGACGTTGCCCTCGGTGGGCAGCCCCGAGCCGATGTCGAGGATCTGGCGGATGCCCGCCTCCTCGACCAGGAACCGGACGCCGCGGCGCAGCAGGTTGCGGTTGTCCTTGGCGATGACGGGCGCGTCGGGAAGGGCGTCGATGAAGCCCTGCGCGGCGCGCCGGTCGATCTCGAAGTGCTGCTTGCCGCCGAGGACGTAGTCGTACACGCGCGCGATCGACGGCCTGCTCAGGTCGGGCGCGACCGGGTCGTCCTGGGACGTCCCGGTTCCGCCTGCCGGTCGATCGTTCACCACGTGCTCCTCGTGCGCTGTAGCCGATGCCGGGGCCGAACGGCCTGCCGGAGGCGTCGACCCTAGCGAGGCCGGTGCCGCCCCGGCCCGGGCGGCCGGGGCGTGTCGGCGCGCTCAGCCGGTCGGGGCGCCCGCCCCGGCCGGCCCGACCGGCCCGTCCGGGTGCCGGGGCAGCCCGAACAGCGGGAACAGGTTCGTGTCGAGGAAGTGGCTGAACCCGACGATGCGGTCGTCCTCCACGTGCAGCACCTGGATGGAGAACGGCTGGTGCAGCCCGTCCGGCCCGCTCGGCCGGTACGCCGCGAACGCCGGCTGGCCGTTGGCCTCGAACGGCAGCAGCCGCGACCCGCGGCACCCGGCACCCGGCCGCCCGTCGGCCATCCACATGATGATGTCGTCGCGGCCCCGCATCCAGAGCGCGAACGGCGGCATGACCTGGACGGCGTCCTCGGCGATGAGCCCGACGAGTGCCTCCATGTCGAACGCCTCGAACGCCGCGACGTAGCGCTCCAGCAGCGCCCGGTTCGCCTCGTTCATCGGGTCGGGGCGGTCGTCAGTGGTGTCGCGCGAGCCCATCGTGGCGCGGGCGCGCTGCAGAGCGCTGTTCACCGAGGCGACCGACGTGTCGAGCAGCTCCGCCGTCTCCGCGGCGGACCAGGCCAGTACCTCGCGCAGGATGAGCACGGCACGCTGGCGCGGCGGCAGGTACTGCAGGGCAGCGACGAACGCCAGCCGGATCGACTCGCGGGCCACCGCCGTCTCGGCCGGGTCCGCCGACGACGGGAGCACCCGGGAGTCGGCCATCGGCTCCACCCACGCCGTGGCGTCGAGCGGCTCGCCCAGTGCCTCGGCCACCGGCTCACCCGCGGCCGTGAGGTCCATGGGCAGGGCACGCCTGTTGCGCCCCTTCAGCATGTCGAGGCAGACGTTCGTGGCGATCCGGTACATCCACGACCGCAGCGACGCCCGCCCGTCGAACCCCGACAGGCCGCGCCACGCGCGGATCATGGTCTCCTGGACCGCGTCCTCGGCCTCGAACGCCGAGCCGAGCATCCGGTAGCTGTAGGCCGTGAGCTCGCGCCGGTGCTCCTCCAGCCGCGGGTCGAGGCCGCCGGGAGCCGCGGCGTCGGCGGCCGCCGGCTGCGTCGCCAGGTCGGTCATGGCTCGAACCCCCCAGGGATCGGACACGGGCCGCGGCACGGCCCGTGCGCTCGTGGGACCAGCATAGGGAGGCGCACCGACAGAACACCCGCGTCGATCGGCCGGGCGGCGCGCAGCGACCGGCGGACGGTGCCGCTCAGCCGGGCGGGTCGAGCGAGGTCAGGTGAATCGTCGTGCCCGCGCCGCCGTGCTCGATGCGGACCTCGTCGGACAGCTCGCGGATCATCGGCAGCCCGAACCCGCGGGTGGCGCAGCGCCGGGCGACGCCGTCCCAGTCACCGCAGTCGTGCACGGTGCAGTCGACACGCCGGCGGCCGGCGACGGTGGAGACCCGGGCGTCGAGACGGACCCCGTCGCAACGCTGCGCACACCCGTGCTCGACCGCGTTGGAGACGGCCTCGTTCACGGCGAGGACGACGTCGGCCACCGCTTCGTCGGGCCAGCCCGCCGCCGCGAGCCAGCGGCCGAGGCGGCGGCGCACGGGCTCGAGGGCCGCGGGTTCACAGGGGATCGGCCAGGACACCGCCCCCGCCCCCGCCATCCCGCCTCCGCTGTTCGAAATCCGCCCGGCGCGCGGGTACCCGTGGCCGGGCCGGCGTCAAACAGACCGGCCGGGCCGGCGTCGAACAGACCGGCCGGGCCGGCGTCGAACAGACCGGCCGGGCCGGCGTCGAACAGACCGGTCGGGCCGGCGTCGAACAGACCGGTCGCAGGAGCGCTCCAGGACGCCGCGCAGCAGTGCGGCCTGGCCGGTGTGCTGGGCGTCGTCGTCGACGACGGACACGAGCCGCACGCCGAGGGTGACCGGCGGGTCCCAGCGTTCGTCGACGACCTGGTCCAGGTCGTCGGGACCGACCGTGCGCAGGTAGGCCGTGGTGCGCTCGGTGACCGCGGCCAGGTAGCCGCGCAGCGGCTGCGCCGTGGGCCGGACGGCCGCGACGTCGCCGGGGGTGTGCCCGTACCCGGTGGCCGTGGCGGCGTCGGGCAGGGGGAGGGCGAAGCGGTCGGCCCAGCCGTCGGCGGTCCAGGCATGCTCGGTCCCGGCGACCTCGCTGACGTGGTCGTCCTGCACGCGGGTGAGGTGCCGGACGAGCCAGGCCGCCGACGCTACGCACGCCCCGGGGGCCGTGCAGGGGAGCCGGTCGGGAGGCCGGCGGCCAGCGGCCGCAGGGCCTCGACCGCGGCGTGCGCGCGGGCGGTGATGTCGCCGACGTCGCTCGCGTCGTGCGCCGAGCCCAGCGCGTCGAAGACACGGACGACGACGGCGAGCATCGCGTCGGCCAGCACGGTCGCCGTCGGCGTCGACGCGTCGTCGTCGAGCACCGCGGCCGCGCGCCCGGCGACGCGGTGGGCGAACGCGAGCAGGGTGCGGTGCAGCGTGTCGCTGCCGCTGACGAGGCGGATCATCCCGCCGGGGTTGGCGAGCCCGCGCTCGGCGGCCTCACCGAGCAGGAACGCGTCGAACCAGCGGGCGAAGGCGTCGACGGGGTCGCTGCCCGGGGGGCGGTCGGCGAGGGCGTGCAGCAGCGTCGTCTCGAAGGCGCCGGCCTGGTCGAACACCAGGCTCTCCTTGGTGGGGAAGTAGTTGTAGAGCGTCTGGTCGGACACCCCGGCCGCGCGGGCGATCTGCGCCATCGTGACGTCGGTGAAGCCGTGGGTGCCGAACAGGTCGGCGGCCGCGGCGGCCATCGCGGCACGTGCCCGTGCCTTCTTCTGTTCCCGGGTGCCCGCGGCCATGCCGCCGTCCCCCCATATTGTTGGTGTTACTCTAATTTTCGTGCCACTCAAAGAATCTTACGACGTCCTCGTCGTCGGCGGGGGGCCGGTCGGCCTGTTCCTCGCCGCGGAGCTGCGCCGCGCGGACGTCCGCGTCGGCGTGGTCGAGCGCGCGCCCGAACCGGTCCGCCAGATCAAGGCCGGGTCGATCGGCCCCTCCTCCGCGGAGCTGTTCGACCAGCGCGGCCTCGCCGACCACTTCCCGCAACCCGACTTCAGCCGGTTCCTCGCCGCGGGCGACCCGGACGCCCCGCCGCCACCCGTCGGGCACTTCTCCGGGCTCTGGCTGCTCCGCGGCTCCGACGACATCCGCACCGCGCCGTTGGTCGCCGCGCAGTACGACGTCGAGGTCGTCCTCGACGCGTACGCGACCGCGCTGGGAGCCCACATCGCCCGCGGCCACACCGTCACCGCCGTCGTCGACGACGGCGACACCGTCCGCGTCACCGTCGACCACGACGGCGCCGTGAGCGAGGTGACGGCCGCCTTCGTCGTCGGCTGCGACGGCGGCCGCAGCACCGTCCGGCGGCTCGCCGGGTTCGCCTTCGACGGCACCCCGGGAACCGTCACGGGCCGGCAGGCGCTCGTCGAGATCGCCGAACCCGGTCCGCTGCAGAAGGGCTGGCACCGCACCGACCACGGCATGGTCGTGTTCGGGCCCGACCCGCGGCGCGTACTCACCGTCGAGTTCGACGGCCCGCCCACCGACCGCGAGTCCCCGCTCGACCGCGCCGAGATGGAGGCGAGCCTGCGCCGGGTCTCGGGCACCGACGTCACCGTCACGGCGCTGCTCACCGGCACCCGCTGGACCGACAACACCCGCCGCGCCGGCGGCTACCGGCGCGGTCGCGTCCTGCTGGCGGGTGACGCCGCGCACGTGCACCCGCCCTTCGGGGGCCAGGGTCTCGACCTGGGATTCCAGGACGCGGCCAACCTCGGCTGGAAGCTCGCGGCGACGGTCGCGGGCCACGCGCCGGACGGGCTGCTCGACACCTACGACGACGAACGCGCGCCCGTCGCCGCGAGGGTGCTGGAGAACACCCGGGCACAGGTGGCGCTGATGCGCCCGGACCCGCAGACGGCCGCGCTGCGCGCCCTGTTCGCCGATCTGCTCGGCTACGACGACGCGAACACGCACGTCAGCAGCATGATGTTCGGCGTCGACCGCTACCCGGCGGTGAGCGACCACCCGCAGGCGGGCCGGATCGTGGCCGACCGGCCCGTGGGGGAGCGGCGGCTCTACGAGGTCCTGCGCACCCCCGGCGCCCTGCTGCTGGACGCGACACCCGACGGCGCGGCGGCCGCGGCCGCGGCGGGATGGGCCGACCGGGTCAGGGTGGAACGGGGCCCGGAGACCCTGCTGATCCGCCCCGACGGCGTCGTCGCGTGGGGAGCGGCAGACGACACCGGGCCTCTCGACGCCGGGGGCCTCGAGAAGGCGCTGACACACTGGTTCGGCCCGCCGGCGTCCGCGGGAGGACACTGACAGGTGTGAACGAGCCCGACCCCGAGGTGGACGACGACGGCGGCTCACCCGCCTGCTTCGCGCACCTGCTGTGCCCGGAGTGCGCCGCCGTCCCGGAGGACGATGCGACGGTGTGCTGGCGCTGCGGCACCGACCTGCCGCAACGCCGGGAGCGCTGAGCGCGGCTCAGGCGCGGGGCGAGACCCGCTCGCGGCGGCGGGCGATGTGCGCCGACGCGGCGGGGGAGAGGCCGCGGCGGCGGTCGTCCCAGTCGCCACGGTCGGGGACCTCGATCGGCGACCGGCCGCTCCCGGCTGCCGCGCACGGCGTCGTGTGCACGTGGGAGTGGTTCCAGACGACGCTGCCGTCGGCCAGCGCGTGGTCGATGTGCGCCAGCTGGACGTGCGGTTCGTGGTCGGCCACGTGGCCGTAGCAGCGCTCGCAGATGCGGATCATGGGTTGGTCTCCAGCGGCCGGGCCCGCGTCTGCGCGGACGTGTCGGGGAGGGTGCCGCGTCGACGTCGACGGTGGTGCCGGTCCACCCGTGCGGTGCGGGTCGGGACACCGCAACCGGCTGAAGTGTCTCATTTCGAGACGGGACTGCGCTGTTGCCTGCGCCACGCGGGAAGATGCGCGGCCGCTGAACCGATCCGGACCGTTCCGCGGTTGCCCGGCGGGTCGGGGTCGGCCAAAGTACCTGGTGAGACGCATCGTGTTGAGCAGGCAGCATGCGCGCCGTTCCCCACAGACGTTCCGCCGGGAGTGACGATGAGTCCGATGACCAGTCCGGCACCGGGTGGGTTCGAGGTCCGGGCCCATGTGCCGGTGCCGACGGTGGCGGTGCTGCGTCCCGACGGCGAGCTCGACATGGTCACCGTCCCCGAGCTGGTGGTCCGCGTCGAGTTCCACCTCCACCAGGAGCGTCACGTCGTGCTCGACCTGCGTGACGTCGACCTGCTGACGTCCACCGCGCTGCAGGCGCTGCTCGTCGTCCACGACGCCACGCAGCGCCGCGGGCTGCGGCTGCGGATCACCGGCACCGACCACGGTGCGGTCGCCCGCGTCCTCACCCAGACCGGTCTGCACGCGGTGCTGCCGATCACCGCGCTCAGCACGGAGGAGGCCGTCGCCGCGCTGGCGCACCCGCGCCGGGACGTCCGCGGCTGACCGCTCCCCGGGACCCGCCCGGCGCTCGGGGGCCCTTGGTCCCTACCGGGCCGACGGGTGTCGGGTATGGACTCCGCGTCGGCAGCGACGCCTGGTCCATCGGGGGCACGTTCCTCACGTGGAGGAGCGGCGGAGGCAGGCGCGCGCCGCCCGTCCCGGGACGTTCCCGGCAGCTCGTCGAGGAGGACCAGTGCGCTCCCCCCATCCCACCGTGACCCGTTCCGCGCCGACCCACCTCACGCCCGCCGGGGCCGACGCCGCCGCCACCGTGGCCGTCGCGTTCCACGGCGACGACGACGTGGTCGTGTCGGTGCGGGGGCCGCTCGACGCCGCGGCCGTCCGCCGCGCGACGCGGCTGCTCGCGGTGGCCGACGTCGAGGGTGCCCGGCACGTCATCGTCGACGTCGTGGGATCCCCCGACGCGCATGCCGCGCTGCGCGGGGCGCTGGACCCGCTGCGCACACGGCTGCAGGCCCGCGGCGGCTGGCTGCTGGTGGAGGGCGCCCCGGCGGCGCCGCAGGAACCGAGCCTGCTCGACGTGTTCGCGGCCTACGCGCAGGCGACCCGCGGTGACGAGGCGAGGATCCCTGCCCCGCGCGCCGTCCTCGTCGGCTGAACCGCCGCGGCCGTCGCGGCCTGCGCCGGGGCGCGGCCGCGACGACGGCTCACCTCACTTCCCGGACGCCAGCACGGCGGCGCCGACGATCCCGGCCTCGTTGAGCAGCTCGGCCGGCACCATCTTCGTGTGGATGTCCACCTTCGACATCCACTTCGACGACTTCTTGCTGACACCGCCGCCGACGACGATGAGGTCCGGCCACAGCAGCGCCTCGACCACGCCGTAGTAGCGGGTGAGCCGTTCCGCCCACGCGTCCCACTCCAGGTCGTCGCGTTCGCGGGCGGAGTCGGCGGCGCGCTTCTCGGCGTCGTAGCCGTCGATCTCCAGGTGGCCCAGCTCGGTGTTGGGCCAGAGCTTCCCGTCGATGACCAGCGCCGATCCGATGCCGGTGCCCAGCGTGGAGACGAGGACGACGCCGGAGTTGCCCTTCGCGGCGCCGAAGCGCACCTCGGCCACACCGGCGGCGTCGGCGTCGTTCACGACGAGTGCCGTGCGGCCGGTGGCCTTCTTCATCAGCTCGTGGGCGTCGGTGCCGATCCAGCTGCGGTCGATGTTCGCGGCGGTCCGCACGACCCCGTGCTGCACGACCGCGGGCAGCGTGCAGCCGAACTCGCGGTCCCAGCCGAAGTGGTCGAGCACCTTCGTGACGACCTCGGCGACGGCGTCGGGCGTCGCCGGCTGCGGGGTCGGGATGCGCAGCCGGTCGTCGGCCAGCTCACCCTTGCGCAGGTCGACCGGGGCGCCCTTGATGCCGGAGCCGCCGATGTCGATGCCGAACCCGATGTGCTTGGCGTGCTTGCCCTTCTCCGACTTGCCCGACATCGTCACGCTCCTCCGAGTGCCGCGGAGACCACGTCGCGGGCCTCCTCCTGGATGCGCGCCAGGTGCTCGGCGCCGCGGAAGCTCTCCGCGTAGATCTTGTAGACGTCCTCCGTACCGGACGGGCGCGCCGCGAACCAGCCCGACCCCGTCGTCACCTTGAGCCCGCCGATGGGCTCACCGTTGCCGGGGGCGCTGGTGAGCCGTGCGGTGATCGGCTCGCCGGCGAGCTCGGTGGCGGTGACGTCGTCGGCGGCGAGCTTGCCGAGGCGGGCCTTCTGCTCGCGGGTGGCGGCGACGTCGGTGCGCGCGTACGCGGGGTCGCCGAAGCGGCCCGTCAGCTCGCGGTAGTGCTCGCTGGGTGTCGCCCCGGTGACGGCGGTGATCTCCGCGGCCAGCAGCGCCAGGATGATGCCGTCCTTGTCGGTCGACCAGGGCGAGCCGTCGAAGCGCAGGAACGACGCGCCCGCGCTCTCCTCGCCGCCGAACCCGACGGAGCCGTCGAGCAGGCCGGGCACGAACCACTTGAACCCCACCGGCACCTCCAGCAGGGTGCGCCCGAGGTCGGCGGTGACCCGGTCGATCATCGACGAGCTGACCGCGGTCTTGCCGACCGCCGCGCCGCCGGGCCAGCCCGGCCGGTGCGCGAACAGGTAGCCGATCGCCACCGACAGGTAGTGGTTCGGGTTCATCAGCCCGCCGTCGGCGGTGACGATGCCGTGCCGGTCGGAGTCGGCGTCGTTGCCGGTGGCGATGCGGTACTCGGGGTTGTCCGCCATGCGCGACACCAGCGACGCCATCGCGTAGGGCGACGAGCAGTCCATCCGGATCTTTCCGTCCCAGTCCAGCGTCATGAACGCGAACCGGGGGTCGACGGCCGCGTTGACGACGGTCAGGTCGAGGCGGTGGCGCTCGGCGATCGCGGCCCAGTAGTCGACGGACGCGCCGCCCAGCGGGTCGGCGCCGACGCGCACCCCCGCCTGCCGGATCGCGTCGAGGTCGACGACGGCGGGCAGCGCGTCGACGTAGGTACCGAGGAAGTCGAACGGGCGCGTGGTGGCCTGCGCGAGCCCGACCCGCTGCACACCCTTCAGGCCCGCCTCCAGCAGCTCGTTGGCGCGGTTCGCGATCCAGCCCGTGGCGTCGGTGCCCGCGGGTCCGCCGTGGGGCGGGTTGTACTTGAAGCCGCCGTCGGCGGGCGGGTTGTGCGATGGGGTGACGACGACGCCGTCGGCGAGGCCGGTCGTGCGGGCCTGGTTGTGGGTGAGGATCGCGAAGGACACGGCCGGAGTGGGGGTGAACCGGTCGTCGGCGTCGACCAGCACGTCGACACCGTTGGCCGCGAAGACCTCGACGGCGGTCGTCCAGGCGGGCTCGGACAGTGCGTGGGTGTCGCGGCCCAGGTAGAGCGGGCCGTCGGTGCCCTGCGCGGTGCGGTACTCGACGATGGCCTGGCTGGTGGCGGCGATGTGGTCGTCGTTGAACGTGGTGGCCAGTGACGATCCGCGGTGGCCGGACGTGCCGAACGCGACGCGTTCGGCGACGACCTGCGGGTCGGGGTGGCGGTCGCGGTAGGCGGCGAACAGCTCGTCGAGGTCGACGAGGTCCTCGGGGCGCGCGGGGGTACCGGCGCGCGGGTGCGGGGCCATGGGGCACAGCCTGCCGCAATTACCCACGCGCGCAAGAGCAACCGGGGCTGCTGCGGCCCGGTGCGAGGTATTCCGGTGTTCGCGCGGCTACTGGTTGAGGACGACCAGCTGCACGACGATGCCGCACACGATCGACAGCGCCCCGACGACGACGGCTGCGATCCACGCGCCGCCCGCGCCGCGGGTCCTGGCGATGATCCCGAGGACGATGGCGGCCAGACCGAGCGCCCACGCGGCGAGCGGCATGAACAGCCCGCCGACGACGCCCGCGACGCCGAGGATCGTCCCGGCCACGCCGAGGGTGTCGGACTGTGCGATGCCACGCTGCGGCTCGGCCTCGCCGGCCCGCCCGGTCCCACTCATCGCCCTCGCCCCTGCTCGTCGTCGGTGTGCGTCGTGCCCACGGTACCGACGCCGTTGTCGCACGGGGTGAGCCGGCCCGAGAAGTTGTCACTTGCGAAAGTGGAAAGTACAGTCGGGCCATGACCGACGACAGGGACCTCGACCCCCGGGTGGCGCTCGACGAGCTCGAACGCGCCGAGGCCGCTCCTTACGTGAACTACCCGGCGACGCCGTGGTGGCACTTCCCCCTGATGGGACTGTGGGCGGGTGCGATGGTCGGTGCCTTCGTCTGGTGGCGGGAGAGCGCGCTGCTGTTCGTCGGCGCGATGGTGGTGCTCGTGGCCATCGAGACCGCCTACCTCGTGTGGCTCTCGCGCACCCACGGCGCGCTGCCGATGCCGGGCCGCGGCACACCCCCGGCGGAGCTCGCGCCGGTGTGGCGCGGCTACTTCATCGGCGTCGCGGTCGTCGTGGTCGGCGTCGGACTCGTGTGGTGGCTGCTCGGGATCGCGGCCGCGGCGGTGACCGCGTTCGTCCTGGTCACCGGTGGGCTCGCCGAGTACGACCGGCGCTACGAGCGGGCCGCCGCGCGGACCCGCGCCCGCCTGGGGATCGCCGGCCGCTCATGATCGACGGCCTCGACCCCGCGATCCACACGCCCAAGCGCCTCGCGGCCATGGCGGTGCTCGCCAACGCGCCCTCGGTGAGCTTCCGCTTCCTCAAGGACTTCATGCAGATCAGCGACTCCGACCTGTCCAAGCACATGTCCGCGCTGGAGCAGGCCGGCTACGTCAGCGTCCACAAGAGCGGCCGCGGCCGCGGCGCCACCACGACGTTCGCGCTCACCGCGCAGGGCCGCACCGCCTACTCCGCCCACCGCGACGCCCTGCGCGCCCTGCTCGACGGCCCGCACGTCGTCTGACCCTGTGAGCGGCGATAGTCGCTATAGCGACTATCGCCGCTCACAAGGGCTGACGTGCGAGGACCTCACCGTGCAGCAGGGCGAACCAGCCGTCGGGGTCGGCGGCCCAGGCCCGCCACCCGGCCGCCATCTCCGCCAGGTCGCCCCGGTCGGCGATCCCGCGCTCGACGGCCTGCTCCGCCACCCGTGAGCTCGTGATCCGCTCGGCCCACGCGCCGCCCCACCACTGCCGTTCCGCGGGCGTCGCGTAACACCACACCGACGCCGACGCCGTGACCTCGCCGAACCCGGCCGTCCGGGCCCACGCGTACAGCCGGCGACCGGCGTCCGGCTCGGCACCGTTGGACCTCGCGACCGCCCGGTAGGTGGCGAGCCACGCGTCGAGCCGCTCGTCGGCGGGGAACCAGGTCATCGCCGCGTAGTCGGCGTCGCGGACCGCGACGACCCCGTCGTCGGTGAGCACCGAGCCCATCGCCCGCAACGCCGCGACCGGGTCCGTCAGGTGCTGCAGGACCTGGTGGGCGTGCACGACGTCGTAGCGCCCCGCCGCCGGGTCCAGCCGGTAGACGTCGGCGACCTCGAAACGCAGCGTCGCCACGTCGGCGCCGGTGGCGCGGGCCTCGGCGAGCGGGTCCTCCACCGGTTCGATGCCCAGCGTCGGCCCCGGCGCCACGAGCCGCGCCAGGTCGGCGGTGATCGTGCCCGGACCGCTGCCGACGTCGAGCAACGACATCCCCGGCCGCAGATGGGGGAGCAGGTAGGCCGCCGAGTTCGCCGCGGTCCGGTTCCGGTGCGAGCGCAGGACACTGTCGGCGTGACCGTGGGTGTAGACGTCGTCAGGCACGGGTGCTCACCGCGCCCTGAAGAGCAGCCCGCATCGGCTCCACCGGCCCGGCCCGCCCCGTCATCAACGTGACCTGCTCGACCGCCTGGTGCAGCAACATCGACAGCCCGCTCACCACCCGGCAGCCCGCATCGGCCGCCGACGCGGCGAACGGCGTCGGCCAGCCCGCGTACACGGCGTCGAGCACCGCCGTCGACGCCGACCACCCCGTGCCGACGAGTGCGTCCGCGGCGCCGTGGGGCAGCGTCGAGATCACCACTCCGGCGCCGGCGAGGGCCCGGGCCGCGTCGGCGGGATCGGCGAGGTCGGCGCGGACGTCAGGGGTGACGCCCAGCCGCTCCGCCGCCTCCCGCAGCGCGGCGGCCCGGCGGGTGTCGCGCACCAGCACCCGCGGCGCGGGGTCGCCCAGCTCCCGCAACGCCGCCAGCGCCGCCCGCGCGGTACCACCGGCGCCGAGGACGACCGCGTCGCGCGCCGTCACGACGCCCGCCTCCCGCAGCGCCTCGACGATCCCGGCGACGTCGGTGTTGTCGGCGGACCGCCCGTCGCGGGTGAACACCAGGGTGTTCGCCGCGCCCGTGGCCGCGGCGAGCTCCGACACCCGGTCGGCGACGTCGATCGCCACCCGCTTGAGCGGCATCGTCAGCGACAGGCCCGCCCACGACCCGTCGAGCCCGTCGACGAACCCGGGCAGCCCCGCCTCGTCGCACTCGCGGCGGCCGTACTCCCAGCCCGCCAGCCCCAGCGCGTCGTAGGCGGCGCGGTGCAGGACCGGTGACAGCGAATGCGCGACGGGGGAGCCGAGCACGGCGGCGCGGCGTGCGGGTGCGGGCATCCCGGGAGTATGCGCACCGCGGCGCGTGCCGCGGTCAGTACCCCTGCGGTGGTCCCCAGCTGCGGAACCGCTCGATCGTGACCTTCCCGGCGCCCGCCGCGGTGTCGTCGGCGCCCTCGGCGAACCGCCGCGCCCCGTACTCGACGCCCGCGAGCGTCATCGCCGACTCCGAGCAGCCCATGCCGTACTTCGCGCGGACCCGCTCGTCGGCGAGCCTCATCGCCTCGCGGGTGCGCGCGACGAAGTCGTCGAGCGTGTACTGCGCGCCGGCCTCGAAGTAGTCCTTGACGATCAGCGACGGCGAGTAGAACGACTGCGTCGACCCGTCGGGCCAGCGGACGTCGAACACAACATCGGGCACGGCTCTCCTCGAGGGGCGCGCGGGGTCAGGGGCCGATCGGCGACGTCGGCGATCACACACAGGTTAGACGGCCCCGCCCCGCCCCGGCGGCGTCCTCGGCGACCCGGCCCGGGACACTGCCCCGGTGAGATCGGGATCGACGGTGCTCGTGCTCGGTGGCCGCAGCGAGATCGGGGTGGCCGTCGCGGAGCGGCTGTCCGCCGCGGGCGCGGGCACGGTCGTGCTCGCCGCGCGCCGCAGCCACGATCTCGACGAGGAGGAACGCCGCGTCCGCGCGGGTGGAGCCGAGGTCGAACGCGTCGAGTTCGACGCCGACGACCTCGCGTCCCACCGGCCCCTGCTCGACGAGCTGGTCGCCCGCCACGGCCGGCTCGACACCGTGGTCGTGGCCTTCGGCATCCTCGGCCGGCAGGCCCGCGCCGAGGCCGACGCCGCCCACGCCGTCGAGATCGTGCACACCGACTACGTCGCCCACGTGCACGTCCTCACCCATCTCGCGCAGGTGCTGCGGGCGCAGGGCAGCGGGGCGCTCGTCGTGTACTCGTCGGTCGCGGGGTGGCGGGTGCGGCGGGCGAACTACGTCTACGGCTCGGCCAAGGCAGGTCTCGACGGTTTCGCGAGCGGCATGGCCGACGCCCTGCACGGCAGCGGCGTCCGGACCCTGCTGGTGCGGCCGGGGTTCGTCGTCGGGCGGATGACGGCGGGGATGACGCCGGCGCCGCTGTCGAGCACGCCCGAGCAGGTCGCCGATGCGACGGTCGCGGCGCTGGCGAAGGGCCGTGCGGAGCTGTGGGTGCCCGCGGTGCTGCGGCCGGTGTTCTTCGGGATGCGGCTGCTGCCCCGCGCGGTGTGGCGGCGCATCCCGCGTTGACCCACTGCGAACGACCGGGCGCAACCTCACGGTCGTCCCGGCGGCGGAATGCAGCAGTGAGGTTGCGCGCGGTTGTCCGTCAGCCGGGGTCCGTCAGCCGGGGTCCGTCAGCCGGGGTCCGTCAGCCGGGGTCCGTCAGCCGGGGTCCGTCAGCCGGGGGGCGGGGTGTCCGCGGCGGGCTGCGGGCCTGCCGGCGGGCGGGGATCGGCGCCGGGGTGGAGGTCGGCGCTGGGGTGGAGGTCGGCGCTGGGGTGGGGATCGGCGCCGGGGCCGGGGTCGGCGCGCAGCTCGGCCTTGAGGATGCGGGTCGACTGGCCGAGGCTGCGGGCGGCGTCGGGCAGCCGTTTCGCACCGAACAGCACGACCGCCACCCCGATGACGATCAGCCAGTGCCACCAGCTCAGCTCACCCATGCCGGTCAGTGTGCCTCTCCCGGTGAATCCGGCATGCGTCGGTCCGACGATTCTCAGGCGCTTCTCAGCCCATTCCTCCCGCATTTCGGCAATGGTCCGGAGAATCCTGTCGGAGGGTTCGGAAACTGCGCAATGTCTGCTTTCGGGAGTTCGGCGCGGATGGTGCCGCGACCCGCCGTGGGTGGCCGTCGTCGCACGGTCCCGGCCTGGTAGACACGCAACGGTGAGTGCGCGGACGCTGCTGGGCAGGCTGGTCGTCATGATCGTGGCGGCGGGCCTGGTGCTCGCGGCGATGGTGTTCCCGGCGGTCGGCGGTGCAGGGGTGTTCGCGGGACAGGTCGTCGAATCCGCGGTCGGGTCGACCAGCGATCTCGAGTCGGGAGTGCTGCCGGCCGCGTCCACGGTGACCGATTCCGCGGGAAACCCGATCGCCTATCTCTTCGACCAGTACCGGGTGCCGGTGAAAGCGGCACAGATATCACCGGCGATGAAGGCGGCGATCGTCGCGATCGAGGACAAGCGCTTCTACGAGCACGGCGGGTTCGACCCGCTGGGCGCGGCCCGGGCACTGGTCAACAACTCGAACGGCGGCGCGACACAGGGCGCGTCGACACTGACCGAGCAGTACGTGAAGAACTACGACCTCTATGTCGCCGCGACCACCGATGCCCAGCGCCGGGCCGCGGTCGCGCCGAGCTACGCGCGCAAGCTCAAGGAGGCCGAGCTCGCGATCAGCCTCGACCACAAGGTGAGCAAGGACGACATCCTCGCCGACTACCTCAACGTCGTGTACTTCGGCAACGGCGCCTACGGCGTCGGCGCCGCGGCGCGCATCTACTTCGGGACGACGGCCGACCAGCTCACGGTCCCGCAGGCGGCCCTGCTGGCGGGGATGGTGCAGAGCCCGTCGGACTACGACCCGCTGCTGCACCCCGACGCGGCGAAGGGGCGTCGCGACGTCGTGATCGGGCAGCTGCGCGACCAGGGGTCGATCACCCCCGACCAGGCGAACGCGGCGTTGCAGTCGCCGATCGGGGTGCAGGCCACAGCGGCGGCGCCGGCGGAGGGCTGCATCGGCGCGGGCGACGCCGGATTCTTCTGCGCGTACGTGCTGTCCTACCTGGAGCAGTCGGGCATCACCGCCGACCAGCTCGAGACGAGCGGCTACACGATCAGGACGACGCTGGAACGGGGCGCGCTCGACAAGCTGAAGGCCGCCGTCGACGGGCAGGTCCCGCCGACGCAGCCGCACGTCGCCGACGTCATCTCCGTGATCGAGCCGGGCACCGACGGGCACCGGGTGGTGGCCATGGCGGCCAACCGCACGTACGGCAACAAGCCGGGGCAGTCGAGCTACGGCCTGCCCTACATCCCGGAGAACATGGGTGCCGGCTCGGTTTACAAGATCTTCACCGCGGCGACGGCGCTGGAGCAGGGCCGCCTCGGCATCGACTCGATCATCGACGTCCCCGCCAGCGGCTACACCTCGCCGATCTACCGGGGCCCCAGCGGCACCCCGATCCCGGTCCGCAACGACGGCACCTACGCCCCGCAGCTCTCGCTCACCCAGGCGCTGGCGGAGTCGCCGAACACGGCGTTCGTGAAGCTGGAGGAGTCGACGGGCATCCCGCCGGTCGTCGACATGGCCGAGCGGCTCGGGCTGACCTCGCTCGCGACGACGCCGGCGACGCGCACGCGGGGGTCGCAGTCGATCGGCGACGTCGCGAAGTCGCAACGGCAGGCGTCGTTCACTCTCGGGGTGTCGCCGACGAGCTCGCTGGAGCTGGCCAACGTGATGGCGACGCTGGCCAGCCACGGCACGTGGTGCCCGCCGAACCCGCTGCTGTCGGTGACCGACCGGTCGGGGGCGCCGGTGACGGTGACGCAGCCTGCCTGCACACAGGCGCTCGACCCGGGGATCGCGGACAGCATGATGAACGCGCTCAGCCACGACGACGGCCCGGGCGGCACGTCGGCCGCGGCGGCGGGAGCGATGGGCTGGGACCGGCCGGTCGCGGCGAAGACGGGGACGACGCAGCAGTACAAGTCGGCTGCGTTCGTGGGGGCGACGCCGCAGCTCGCGGGGGCGTCGATCGTGTTCGACGACAGCAACGCCCCGCGACCCATCTGTGACGGCAGCCCGCCCTACAGCTGCGGGTCGGGCAACATCTACGGCGGGAAGGCACCGGCGCGGACGTTCTACCGGGGGGTGGGCGACATCCTGGCCGGTCAGCCGCCGGCGCCGCTGCCGCCCCCGGACCCGCGCTACGTGACGGGCGGTGCGTCGTGACCCTCGCCCGGGGTGAGCGCGGAGCCGGGGGTGTGCAGCACCACGCAGCACCGGTCGCGTTCGGGTGCCGGGTCGAGCACGGCCCGGTCGGCGGGCTCGCCGCGGGCGTCGAGGACGGCGCGGACCAGGTCGAGGCTCATCCCGCAGGTCAGCGCGGGGTGGGCGGCGGCGAGCCGGTGGAACGGGCAGTTGACCAGCGTGGTGACGTCGGCGTCGGCGCGGGGTTCGAAGCCGAGACCGGCGAGGGTCGCGAGCACGTCGCCGTCGCAGGAGCGCGCGGCTCGGGCGCCGGCGGCCGCGGCGGCGGCGCGGACGGCGTCGGCGAGGTGGGTGCCGTGGGTGAGGGTGTCCTCCGTGGCGGCGGCGAGCACGGAGGCGGCGAGGTCGTAGCGGCGTTCGGGCAGGCTGACCTCGAACTCGCGGGGGGAGCGGCGGTAGAGCTTGGTGGGCCGGCCGGCGCCGGGGCCGCGCCGGGCGCCGAGCCGGCGGAACTCGGCGACGAGCAGCTCGTCGTCGACGAGCCGGTCGAGGTGGAACTTCGCGGTGTGCCGGGGCAGGCCGGTCGCGGTGGCGGCCTGATCGCGGCTGACGGCATCGGGCTGGGCGACGACGTAGCAGTAGAGGCGGCGACGCTGCGGTTCGGCGAGGGCGCTGACGGTCTCAATGGCGGCGGCGGTCTCGATGGCGGCGGCGGTCTCGATCTCGGGATCGGTCATCCGCGCGACCTCCTTCTAACGGACAGACACGTTGACAATAGAGCTCGCACGGTTCTAACGTCCAGTCTTGCGTCCGATAGAGCCGGAGGATTCCGTGACGACTCCCGACATATCCCTGGTTCCCGCCGGGGCCGACGCCGTCGTGCGGCCATTGCGGGTCACCGCGCCCGAGGCGGGCGTCGACCTCGCGGGCGCCGAACGCGCCGCCCGCGACTTCCTCACCGCGCTCGGCGTCCCCACCGACGGTGAGGCCACCGCCGGAACACCCGGCCGGATGGCCCGCGCCTACGCCGAGATGCTGGCCCCACGCTCGTTCGACCTCACGACGTTCGACAACGACGAGGGATACGACGAGCTCGTCCTCGCCCGGCGGATCCCCGTCGCCTCGGTGTGCGAGCACCACATGCTGCCGTTCGTCGGCGTCGCCCACGTCGGCTACCTGCCGGGCAAGCGCATCCTCGGGCTGTCCAAACTGGCCCGTGTCGTGGAGCTGTTCGCCCGCCGCCCGCAGGTGCAGGAACGGCTGACCAAGCAGGTCGCCGACTGGCTCGACGAGCACCTCGCGCCGCGCGGCGTCGGGGTCGTCGTGGAGGCCGAGCACATGTGCATGTCACTGCGCGGGGTGCGCAGCGAGGGCACGAGCACGATCACGTCGACGCTGCTGGGCACCCTGCGTGAGGACCCCCGTTCGCGGTCGGAGTTCCTCGCGCTCACCATGCCGCGCCCGGGTGGGGTCCATGGCTGAGCGGACCGTCGTCGTCGCCGGTGGTGGGCTGGCTGCGGCGAAGACGGCCGAGGCCCTGCGCGCCGAGGGGTTCGACGGCGCGATCACGCTGATCGGCGCCGAGACCGACGTGCCCTACGAGCGGCCGGCCCTGTCGAAGGGGTACCTGCAGGGTGGCGACGCGCGGGAGTCGATCGACGTCCACCCGCGGCAGTGGTACGCCGACAACGGGGTCGACCTGCGGCTCGGGTCGCCCGTCACCGAGGTCGACGCCGAGGAGCACCGGGTCTCCACCGCCGACGGTGAGCGGCTCCGCTACGACACGCTCGTCCTCGCGACCGGGTCCCGCGCACGCAGGCTCGACCTGCCCCGCGCCGACCCGGCCGGGCTGCACCACCTGCGCGACGTCGCCGACAGCGACCGGCTGCGCGCGGCCCTGCGCCCCGACGCCCGGGTCGTGATCGTCGGGGCGGGCTGGATCGGCCTGGAGACCGCGGCCGCGGCGGTGGCGGCGGGAGCGCAGGTGACGGTCGTCGAGGTCGCCGAGCTGCCGCTCGTGCGGGTCCTCGGGCCCGAGGTCGCCCGGGCGTTCGCCGACCTGCACCGTGCCCACGGCGTCGACCTGCGCCTCGGTCGTCAGGTCCGCGACATCGTCGCCGCGGGCGACGGCAACGCCGTGCACCTCGACGACGGCGCCACCCTGCCCGCCGACGTGGTCGTCGTCGGCATCGGGGCCCAGCCGAACGTCGAGGCGGCGGTGGCGGCCGGGCTCGACGTCGACAACGGCGTCCTCGTCGACGAGCACCTGCGCAGCGCCCACCCGGACGTGCTGGCCGTCGGCGACATCGCCAACGCGTGGCACCCGGGGATCGGCCGGCGCATCCGCGTCGAGCACTGGGCCAACGCGCTCAACCAGCCCGCGGTCGCGGCCCGCACAGCCCTGGGGATCGACGCCGCCTACGACCGGCCGCCCTACTTCTTCACCGACCAGTACGACCTCGGTATGGAGTTCACCGGCTGGTTCGACCCGGCGCAGCCGTACGAGCTCGTCGTCCGGGGTGACCTCGACGCGCGCGAGTTCGTCGCGTTCTGGCTGGTCGACGGCAGCGTCGCGGCAGCGATGAACGTCAACGTGTGGGACGTGACCGAGCACCTGGGCCGGCTCGTCCGGGCCGCCACGACGGCGGAGCCGGCGAGGCTGGCCGACCCGGACGTCGCGCTGGCCGACCTGGCCTGAGCCCGCCCGCGCCTACCCTCGGAACCGGAACACGAGGGAGGCGCGGGTGCTCGAACGGCACGAGTCCGTCGTCGAGGAACAGATCCGGCTGGCCGCCGAGCGCGGCGCGTTCGACGACCTGCCCGGCAAGGGCCGGCCGCTGCGTCTCGACGGGCCCGACGACGACAGCTGGTGGGTGCGCGGCTGGATCGAACGCGAAGGCCTCTCCGGCGACGCCGTGCTGCCGACGTCGCTGCTGCTGCGCAAGGAGATCCAGCGCCTGCCGCAGACGGTGGCACCGCTGCCCGACGAGGCCGCGGTCCGCGCGGTGGTGTCGGAGCTCAACACGCGGATCGCGGGCTGGCTGCTCGCACCGACCCCGCCGCAGGTGCCGCTCGCTCCGGTGCGTGCCGACGACGTCGTCGCCGCCTGGCGGAGCGCGCGGGACGGATCACACAGCGAATTTCGACACCCGGTAGAAGGTTCGGGGGCGGCGTCGGGCACAGTGGAGGCAGCCACAGCCGACCCCGAGCCAGGAGCCGAGCCGATGACCTCCCCGACCACCCTCTCCGGACCGGCCCGCGCCTTCCGCGCGATCGCCGTCGCCGAGGCCTGCTCCTGGACGGGGCTGCTGATCGGCATGTTCTTCAAGTACGTCGTCGTGTTCGACGACCTCGGCGTGAAGATCTTCGGCCCGATCCACGGCGCCCTGTTCGTCGCCTACCTGGTGGTCACGCTCGTCGCCGCCCGGCGGCTCGGCTGGTCGGTGGCCACCACGCTGGTCGCGCTCGCCGCCGCCGTCCCGCCCCTGTTCACGCTGTGGTTCGAGCGCTGGGCGATGCGCACCGGCAAGCTGCACGGCGCCGGCACGGGCACCACGCGCGACGCCACGGCCTGAGCCGGGGCAGCAGGGCCGGCCCGTACCGGCGCGTCACCCGGACGTGAAGCCGAGGGCCAGGTCGATCAGTCCGTCGATCGGCACCCGCACGATCTCGGTCCGCGACTCGCTCGACCCCCCGGTGTCGGTGTCGGTGCCGCTGACCCCGCCGCCGCCCTCGAGCAGGACCTTGACGGTCTTGGCGGCGTCGAACGACACACCCAGCTTGCCCTGGATCGTGCGGGTGACGGCGTCGGAGTGGCTCTCGTTCTCCTGGCGGGTGATCGTGACCGGCTTCGTCGCGAACGTCGCGGTGATGAGCATCTGGTCCGCGCCGTCCGGGATCGTGAACTGCGCCGAGTTCGTGAACGCGACGCCGGCGACCTCCAGCGCCATCGTGATCATCCCGCTCGGCCGCGGCCACTCGACCGGCAGCGTGTAGAACGGGTTGGCCGCCTCGGTCGCGGAGGTGAACTCGTGCAGCTGCGGCTCCAGCTGCGGGTGGTACAGACGGAACACCTTGCGGACGTCGGCGAGTCGGTCGACGAGGATCGGCCGACCGTTCGGGTCCCGGACGACCAGACTCGTCGTCAGCGCCGGGCTGCGCCCCTGCCGGGGACGTCGCGGTGCGGTCGTCGGCAGCCCGGCGACGTTACGAGGGATGTCGCGTGTCGTGTCCGACGGCTCGGCCGGCGACGGTGTGCCGCCGGCCGGGGTCAGCGCGGCGACGGTCTGGGCGTCGAGATCGCGTGAGGCGTTGAGCGCGGCGCCGTCGTTGGTGATGGTGGCCGGCGGACCGGACGTGACCGGGGTGTCCACCATCGCCTGGGCGAGCCCGGCCGCGGCCTGGCTCACGTCGGTCGCGGCGCGCAACGCGTCCTGGGCCGCCTGGCCGGTCATCGTCGCGGCAGCCTGCCCGATCTGTCCGGCGAGGGTGGACAGGCTGCCCAGGACCCCGGCGAGCTGGCTCGCGCCGGACATGTCCCGGAACATCCCGGGGTTCTGCACGGCTGCCAACACCCCCGACAGCCCGGTCGGGTCGGGGAAGGTCACCGGGTTGATCACCTGCAGGTCGCCCTCCGGCACCGTGACGCTGACGTCCCCGCGCTGGAACCGGCTCGCGGTGCTCACCGGGTCGATCGCCGGTGGCTGGTGCGGGATCGGCGAGTCCTGCCAGTTGAAGTAGCGCTGCATGTCGAGGTACTCGGCGCTGTTGGAGCGGCCCAGCACCGCCTCGGCGAACAGCCCGCCCGTGGGCACATAGACGTCGTCGACGCGGCTGAGCCGGTCGTGACGCTTCTCGAACGAGCGCAGGGTGGTGTCGGCGTAGCCGGCGAGGATGTCGAGCTCGGCCGGCACGTCGGTGAGCCCGAGGGTGCCGAGCAGCCCCTTCGTCGCCGCCGGATCCAGTCGCTTGAGCGTGAGGACGAAGGCGCCCGCCGTGGTTCCGAGCGGGGTCGTGTTCGCGAGGTCGCTGAGCCGCAGCCGTGGCGCCCCGCTGTCCGCGTGGCCGATGGTGACCGACTCCAGGAGCTGGGTGATCTCCTCGGGCTCGATCGCGTCGAGGATCACGCGGGTGAAGAAGTGCCGGCGGCGGAGCACCAGCTTCTGCAGCCGGTTGCGGAACCGGTCGATGTCCTCGGTGAGGGCGTCGAAGGCCGCCTGCCGCCGCTCGTTCTCGGCCAGGACCTGGTCCCGTTCGAACAGCGCGGCCTCGTACTCCTCACGCGCCGCCACGTCCGCCGCAGCCACGCCCTCAGCCGGTGACCACGCCACCGTCGTGTTGCGCGGCCCGTCCGACTCGAGCAGACCCTGCCCCAGGATCGTCGTGCCGGCCAGGTTGCGCACCGATGCCTCGCCCCGCCGCACGGCACCGCGGGAGACGCGGATGCGGAACCGGGTGTCCTCGATGTCGAGGACCTGGTTGCGCGACAACACGACAGCGGTGATCTGCCCGGCGTCGTCGAGGTCGGCGTCGAACGTGTAGCGGTTGCCGAAGTCGAAGCCGGCGAGCGCTTGTGAGGGGACGCCGTTCGTCTGCTCCTGCCCGAAGATCTCCTGCCCGTCGCGCACGACGGTCAGACCCACGTCGAGGTTGAACGGGATGCCGTCGAAGAGCACGTCGACGACGAGGGCGGTGATCCGCAGCGACTCCGCCGGTGGGGGCTCCTGCGGCTCGACCGGGACCGGCAGCAGGTCGGGCGCATCGGGGACGTCCTCGGTGACGAAATAGCTGTCGCCCTGCTCGCGCAGCGCCGCGTCGTCGACGTGCACGCGGACGATCTCCCAGTAGTCGCGGACGAACCGGAAGCCGGTGAAGTCGAGGAACGTGAACGGCAGGTACAGCAGCGGCTGCAGCCTGTCGGCGGCCAGCCGGGCCTCGTAGTGCTGCAGCACCTCGTAGTACTCGATGTTCAGCGCATGCATGTGGTTGTAGTTGGTGATGTTCGACGTCGTCGCCGACACGCTCTCGCCTTGCGCGTCCTCGACGACCGCCGTCGACCACAGGGAGCGCACGGCCGAGGCCGTCTGGCTGGTACTCAGCGCGATCCGCTGGTTGACGTCGGCGACGATGTCGCGGTCGCCGTCGGTCTGCGACTCGATCATTCCCAGCGCCTTCGAGCCGCTGTAGACGACCCCGCCCGCGATCGAGCCCACCGCGCCGCCGACGAGCCCGCCCAGGATCGTGCCGCCACCGGGCTCGGCGATGGTCCCGATCACCGCGCCGGCGACGCTGCCGACGGCCGCGCCCGCGCCGACGAAGCTGCCCGCGGTCACCGCGGTGCCCGCCTCTGTCTGCGTCTCGCCCTCCTGGTGCTCGGTCGCGACCGCGGTGGTGATCTCCTCAAGGGCCCGGTTCTGGACGAAGACGGCGGTCACCCGCTCGTCGACGGTCGTCCGCTCCTCCAGCGCGGTCAGCTGCCGGCGGCGCCAGTTGACGAACGCGATGTTGCGGGACTCCCCGGGGCCGAGCGCGATGCTGTGTACGACCTCGCCCAGGTGAGTGCCCCGGTTCTCCCAGCTCTGCCGGTGGCCTGTGACGAACCCGAGGCGCACCACCGGGCACCGCAGCCCGGTGAAGATCTCCGACAACGAGCTGGGCTGCTTGGCGAGCGTCCCGATCGGCAGGTCGACCGCGCAGTCGGCGTCGACGTCGATCACGAGCCCGCGTAGCTCCACGTCCCGCACGAAGCTCGTGAACCGCACGCTGCTCGTGACCGCGCCGATCAGGCCGGGCAGGAGCTCCGGCGGCGCGGAGGGGCGTTCGCTGAACGTCGCGTCCGGGGTGGTCATCAGCACCTCGCTCGGGTCGGCGTCGCGGACCGTTCGGAACGGGTCCGCCCGCTGACTCGAACCGGATCATCGACCCGTTAACGGCATTCAGGACGTCGTCGCCAGGATGCCGCCGTACCCGCCCGCCCGATGTGGCGGGCACGTCCGGGCCGGGGCGGGCCGGGCCGCGCTCGCCGTCGTGCTCGCCGTCGCGGTCGTCGTCGCCGTGGCCCGGGAGCTGCGGCGTCCCGCAGCGCACCGGAACGAGGAGCGACAGGTCAGGGCTGCGGATCCGTGGGGGCGGCGAGCACCTCGTAGACCGGGCGCAGCAGGTCGACCACCTGCGCGCCCCGTACGGTGATCGCGAACGGCGGCATCTGGTCGAGCAGGGCGTCGGGTGCCGTCGGGACGGGCGCGACGCGGCGGGCGTCGTCGAGTCCCGGGCCGGCGGTGAAGAACGCGTCGAGGACGTCGGCGAGCGGTGCGGCCGTGGGCTCTGCCGGTTCGGCGGGGCGCGGGCCCTGCTGCTCCTCGGCTGCGGCCGCGCGGCGCGTCCGCAGGTTGGCCAGCAACGTCTCCCGGTCGCGCCCGCGCAGCGCGAGGACCTCGAACGGGTCGGCGTCGAACCGCTCGGCCAGCAGGTAGAACACCGCGGCCAGATGCTTGCAGGGCACGGCGTGATCGGGGCACGAGCAGTCCATGACGAGGTCGCGGGCGTCGGCGGGGAACAGCGCCAGCCCGAGCGAGGCGAACAGGCCCTCGATCTCGGGCGGCATCGACCCGGCCAGCAGCGTGGCCGCGTACCAGGCGTCGGCGGCCAGGGCCTCCTCGACGCGGGTCCACTCCGGCTTGCCGTAGGTCGCGACGCCGACCCGCACCCGGTAGGGCCGCTCGCGGCTGCCCTGCACGCTCGCCGTCACCGACCCGGGATCGACGCGCAGCTCGAGCGTCTGCCCGGCGCGGGCGTAGTTGCGCCCCCGCGCCATCCGGCCCCCGGCGACGACCTGCTCCAGCACCTCGAGGAACCGGGCCGACCACCAGGTGCGGGCGACCGCGCCGCGGGTCGCGTGGATCTGGATGCCGCCGGTGACCTTGCGGGGCTTCCCACCGGCCTCGCCGTCGCGCCACCAGAACGGGTCGGGCTCACGCGCCACGGGGCACCTCCCCACCGCCGTCGTCGGCGGGTGCGTCCTCGGCGAGCGCCTCGCCACCCAGGGCGAACACCTCGCGCAGCTGCGCCGTCGACAGGTCCGCCAGCTCGCCCACCCAGTTCTCACCGTCGCCGATCACCTTGCCCGACAGCGCCTTCTTCGACGTGATCAGCTCGTCGATCCGTTCCTCGACGGTGCCCGGGCACACCAGCGTGCGGACCTGCACGTTGCGCCGCTGCCCGATGCGGAACGCCCGGTCGGTGGCCTGGTTCTCCACGGCCGGGTTCCACCACCGGTCGAGGTGCACCACGTGCGAGGCCGCGGTGAGCGTCAGCCCGGTGCCGCCCGCCTTCAGCGACAGCAGGAAGACCGACGGCCCGTCGTCGGACTGGAACCGCTCGACCATCTCGTCGCGGCGCTTCTTCGGGGTGCCGCCGTGCAGGTAGAGGATCTCCTGGTCGAAGCGGGCCGACAGGTGCGGCACCAGCATCGACGCGAACTCCGCGTACTGGGTGAAGCACAGCACCTTGTCGCCCTCGGCGAGGATCGTCTCGAGGATCTCCTCCAGCCGCACGACCTTGCCGGAGCGGCGGCCGATGGGGGAGCCGTCGTGCAGCAGCTGCGCGGGGTGGTTGCACACCTGCTTGAGCTTGGCCATCGCGGCGAGGACGTTGCCGCGCCGGGCGATGCCGTCGCTGCCCTCGATGCGTTCCAGCATGTCGTCGACGACGGTGCGGTAGAGCGACGCCTGCTCGCGGGTGAGCCGGTAGTGCTGGGTGATCTCGATCTTCTCCGGCAAGTCGTCGATGACGCTCGCGTCGGTCTTCACGCGTCGCAGCAGGTAGGGCCGGACGATGCGGCGCAGCAGGGCGGCGGCCTCGTCGTCGCCGTAGCGCTCGACCGGGATGGCGAAGCCCTGCCGGAACCGTTCGGGGCTGCCGAGCATGCCGGGGTTGAGGAAGTCCATGACCGACCACAGCTCGGCCAGCCGGTTCTCCATCGGCGTGCCCGTGAGGGCGATGCGGTGCCCGGCGCGCAGCCGCCGGACCGCGCGTGCCGACGCGGCCAGGCTGTTCTTGACCATCTGCGCCTCGTCGAGCACGACGCGGTGCCACTCGAACGGTTCGAGCAGCGCGGCGTCGCGCACGACGGTGCCGTAGGTGGTGACGACGACGTCGGCCGCCGCCGCCGCGGCGGCGACGAACTCCTCGCCGGCTGCGCGGTCGGGCCCGTGGTGCACGAGCACCCGCAGCCGCGGCGCGAACCGCGCCGCCTCGCGTTCCCACGTCCCGACCAGCGACATCGGGCACACAAGCAGGGTCGGCCCGTGAGGGTTCGCGTCGCGCTCGGCCGCTTCGAGCGCCAGCAGCTGCACCGTCTTGCCCAGGCCCATGTCGTCGGCCAGGCACGCACCCAGGCCCAGCCCGCCCAGGAACGCGAGCCAGGAGACGCCGCGCTGCTGGTAGGGCCGCAGCGTCGCGGTGAACCACGACGGCGGCTCGACCGGGGCGAGGGTGTGCTCGGCCGACCCGTCGAGCAGCTCGCCCAGCCAGCCCGTGGCGTCGACCCCGACGACGGGCAGCGGCACGTCGGCCGGTGGGGCCGCCGCCATGGCGACGACCTCGCCGGCCGTCGGGCGCCGCCTGTTCGCGTTGCGGCGCATGAACTCCAGGCCGGTACGCAGCTGCTCGCGGTCGATCGTCACCCACTGCCCGCGCAGCCGCACCAGCGGCGCCTTCGTGGCGACGAGCTCGGCGATCTCGTCCTCGTCGAGGACGTCGTCGCCGACGGCGAGGTGCCAGCGGAACGCGGCCAGCTCCTCACGGCCCAACCCGCCGCGGGTGACGACGCCCGGCGCCGCGGTGGAGCTCGCCGACAGCCGCAGCCCCAGCCGGCGGCTGCCGTCCCAGCCCGCGGGGAGCTCGACGTCGAACCCCTCGGCGAGCAGCCTGCCCGCGACGTCGGTGAGGAACTCGGCGGCCCCGTCGACGTCGAGCGGCAACACCTCCGGGCACGCCGAGCGCAATGCCCGGGTGAGCCGCGGATAGACCAGCGCGGCGCGGCCCAGCTCGGCCAGCAGCAGCTCCTGAGGTTCGCCGATCAGCCGGGTCAGCGTGGTGCCGGCGCCGTCCCAGATGCGGGCGGCGGGCACGAGCAGGCTCGGGTCCTCGGTGGAGCGCAACGAGAACTGCAGCTCCCAGCGGGTGCCGTCGCCGGTCTGGTCGGTACTCGGCGCATCGGGGTCGGCCGGGTCGTCGAGGACCTTCACCTCGGCCAGCCGGAACGACGCCCGCGCCGGCCCGGCGGCCTCGGCCCCCACGTCGTCCCAGGCGGCGACGGCGCGGGCCAGCTCGTCGAGCTCCGCGCGGCCGACTCCGGCGGCGCCACCGACCCGGTCGTCCGGCGTGACCAGCGCGGCCAGCCAGGCCTCGGTGGCCGGGGTGACGGCAGGTGCGCGCCCGCGGCGTGGGGGCAGTACCTCGACCGGTTCGTCGGCGCGGGCCAGCCGGTCGCGGACGGCGGCGTCGGCGAGTACCCCGACGGCGTCGGTGAGCAGGACGTGCGGATCGTGACCCTGCATGTCGGGCGGGGCGCCGGGCGCTGGTCTCGGCCGTCGTTCGGCCCGACCGACCGGTGGGAGCGCGCCGACGAGGCTGTCGAACACCACCGCGTCGAGCCCCTGGACGACGGGCCGCCAGCGGGCGCGCGGCGCGTCGGCCCCCGTGTGGGACAGCGCGGGCAGGACGCGGCCGCGGGCGGCGAGGCCTTCGGCGAGGTCGAGCACCGCGCGCAGGTGCGCGACCGAGCAGCCGTAGCGCACCGCGGGGTCGGGGTCGCGCAGCTCGGCCGCGTCGACCAGCAGCGCCGGCACGGTCCAGGCCAGCAGCTCGGGCGCCGAGCGCGGGCGCCGCGCGGGGCCCGACCGCACCAGCTCGGGGGATGCCAGCGGCCCCGACGGCCGCCCCGGGAGCAGCAGGACGAGCGGGGCCGCTTTGCCGGGGTGCAGCGCGGCGAGCTCGCCGGACGTCGCTGCGAACGGGTGCGGGCGGGCCGTGCGCAGCGAGCGGGCGCTGGTGGCGGCCGGGCGTTCGCCGTCCTCGGCCCACAGCAGCACACCCCGGCCGGGGGACCACAGGGCATGGACGACGAGCACCCCGACAGGCTACGGCCGCCCACCGACGATCTCCGGCGCGAGCCGGGGTCGCTCACAGGAGGTCGGCGTACTCCGGGTGTTTGTCGATCCAGCCCTTGACGAAGGTGCAGTCCGGGCGGACCCGCAGGCCGCGGGCGCGGGCGGCGTCGAGCGCGCCGCGGGCCAGCGCCCCACCGATGCCGCGGCCGCCGAAGCGGTCGTCGACCTCGGTGTGGGTGAACACGATCAGCCCGTCGCGCAGCTGGTAGAACGCGCGGCCGGCGACCTCGTCGTCGACGAGGATCTCGAACCGGGACCGGTCGGGCCGGTCGACGACGACGGGATCGCTCACGACGACGCACCGCCCAGGTCGCCGTGGGGGACGTACGTCGCGGGGATCACGCCCAGCTTTCCCTTCTGGTAGTCCTCGAACGCCGCCATGACCTCGGCCTTCGTGTTCATCACGAACGGTCCGGCCCACGCGACGGGCTCCTGGATCGGCAGCCCGCCCAGGACGACGACGTCGAGGCCCGCGAGCCGCGACTCCTGGTGACGTGCGCCGTTGACGGTGACGACGTCGCCCGGTCCGAGGACGACGAGCTGCCCGGTCTCGATCGGCTGCCCGTCGGGCCCGATGCTGCCGGCGCCGGACAGCACGTAGACGAGCGCGTTGAAGTCGCGCCGCCACGGCAGCCGCAGCTGCGCGCCGGGGCTGATCGTCGCGTGCATCATCGCCATCGGGGTGCGGGTGGACCCGGGGCCTGCGTGCCCGGCCAGCTCTCCGGCGATGACGCGGATCAGGGCGCCGCCGTCGCCGGTGGTGAGCAGGGCGGCGTCGGCCGCGCGCAGGTCCTGGTACTTCGGCTCGACCCACTTCTCGGCCTTCGGCAGGTTCACCCACAGCTGCAGGCCGTGGAACAGTCCACCGCTCGCGACGAGCGCCTCCGGTGGCCGCTCGATGTGCAGCAGGCCGCTGCCGGCGGTCATCCACTGGGTGTCGCCGTCGGAGATCGTTCCGCCGCCGCCGTGGGAGTCCATGTGCTCGAAGGTGCCGTCGATGATGTAGGTGACGGTCTCGAAGCCGCGGTGCGGATGCCAGGGTGTGCCCTTGGGTTCGCCGGGTGCGTACTCGACCTCGCCCATCTGGTCCATGTGCAGGAAGGGGTCGAGGTCGCGCAGGTCGACGCCGGCGAACGCGCGCCGGACGGGGAAACCCTCGCCCTCGTACCCGACGGGTGCGGTGGTGACCGAGCGGACGCGGCGGTCCAGGTCGGTCGGGCCCGGCTCGGGGACGCGGGCCAGCGCGGTGACGTCGGCGACGGTGATGGCCGGCATGACGACCTCCTAAGCGGTTGAGCGTGCAACTAACTTGTGGAACGGGACTCGGGCCCCGAGCATTCCCGCCCCGTCGGCCGTGCCGGCGGAGCCCGGCGGCGCAGGCCAGACTGGGCCCCGTGCCCATGATGAGCGACGACGAGCAGCGTGCGCGCGTCGAGGCCTGTCCGGTAGCCCGGCTCGCGACCCTGCGCGCCGACGGCACCCCGCGGCTGGTGCCCTTCACGTTCGTGCTGCTCGACGGCCGGATCTGGAGTGCCGTCGACGACGTCAAACCCAAGAGCGGCCGCACGCTGGCCCGGCTCGCCGACGTCGACCGCGACCCGCGGGTGGGCGTGCTCGCCGACCGCTACGACGACGACTGGGACCGGCTGTGGTGGGTGCGCATCGACGGCACGGCCGAGGTCCGCGACGCAGCGGACTGCCCGGCGGCCCTCGACGCGCTCGTCGCGAAGTACCCGCGCTACCGCGACGCCCGCCCGCCCGGACCGGTGCTGGTGGTCACGCCGACGCGGTGGGCGGGCTGGTCGGCTCGCTGATCCGGGCCACGAACGCGGTCACCGCCGCGAGCGTCTCCGACCGGCGCTCCAGGTGCGGGGAGTGCCCGCAGTCGAACACCACCAGCTCGACGGGCCCGGACGAGCGGTCCCGCACCGCCTCGACGTGCGCGACGGTGCCGTAGGGGTCGGCGGTGCCCTGCACGGCCAGCACCGGACACGTGATGGCCGACAGCTCGGCCGTGATGTCCCACGAGCGGAACCCGGGGTCGAGCCACACCCCGGCCCAGTTGCCGAACACGACGCCGGGGTCGTCGTGGTGGCGGGCCATCCGGGCGCGCAGGTCGCCGTCGTCGAAGGCGGCGCGGGTGGCGGCGATGGCGGTCAGCCCGTCGTCCTCGACGAACACGTGCGGCGCGAGGACGACCGCTCCCGTGAGGGGGAGCCCGGACGCGGCGGCGAGCAGCGCGATCGAGCCGCCGTCGCTGTGTCCCACCAGGACCGGGGCCTGCACGCCCAGCGCGTCGAGCACGGCGGGCAGCACCTCGCGGGCCTCGGAACCCATGAAGCCGAGCCCCCGCCGGGCCGCGGGTGGCGACGAGCGACCGTGCCCGAACCGGGAGAACGCGACCGTCCGGCGACCGGTCGCGGCGGCGACGTCGTGGTGGAAACCCCGCCACAGCCCGACCGAGCCGAGGCCCTCGTGCAGCATCACGAGCGCGGGGCCCGCGCCGGGGACGTCCTCGTACTCGACGCGCCCACCGGCGACGTCCAGGAACTCCTGCGTCACCGCGCGATGCTAACCCGCCGGGTTAACGACCGTTCACGTCCCCGAGCAGTGCCACCAGCTTCCTCGGCGCGATCTGCCGGTAGGCGTCGGTGACGATCTCCGCGATCTCCTCCCAGTCGACGTCGACGTCCAGACGCACCCCGAGCCAGCCGCGGCCGCCGACGTAGGGCGGGCGGAAGAACCGCTGCGGGTCCGCCGCGACCAGCTCCTCCTGCACGCCGGGCGGTGCGGCGCACCAGAACCCGAGCACGTCGTCGTGATGGCGGTCGGCGTAGGAGACGAACACGCGGCGCACGAACCACGTCGGCTCGCCGTGGCTGAGCTTCTCCGTGACCTCGGGCAGCGCCATGCACAGCGCGCGCAGCCGGGGGAGGGGATCGGCGGTCGGCTCCATCCGGTCACCCTGGCGGCCGGCTCGCGCGAACGCCACCCCCGCGGCGCTCGTCCGTGCCGCCGCTCGCCCCTACGATGAGCGCCCGACGTGCGTCCGCGCGCGTCCGGCGGGGGGAGGCGACGCTGCAGGGAACGGACGGCCTGACCGCCGCGATGATCGACGCCGCACCCGTCGGCCTGTTCGCCCTCGACGAGGACGGCTGCGTCCTGCTTTGGAACCCCGTCGCCGCCGAGCTCACCGGCCTGCCGGCCGAGAGGGTCATGGGGCGCAACGGGTTCGGTGGGTCCCCGACGCCCGGGGGCGCGCTCGTCGACACCGCCGCTGCCGCCGCGGTGCTCGCCGAGCTGCGGGCCGGGCGCCGCGTCGAGGGCAGGTTCCCCGCCGCCGTGCCGTCGGGCCGGGTGCTGTGGTTCCGCGCGGTGCCGCGCCCCGGGCCCGGGCCCGCCGTCGTCGGGGTGCTGCGCGACCTGTCCGAGAACCGCGTCGGCGACGAGGCGTTCGCGCTGCTCGACGCCCTGTGGGAGACCGCGCCCGTCGGCCTGGCCTACTTCGACACCGACCTGCACTACCGCAGGGTCAACGGGCACGTCGCCGCCATGGACGGCGGCACCGCCGACGACCGGCTCGGCGTCACCGTCGAGGAGGCTCACGGCGAGACCGGCGCGCGCGTCGCGGCGTTGCTGCGCCAGGTCCTCTCCGACGGCACCCCCCGGCTGCGCACCCGCATGCGGGGACGGCTCTGGCACGGCCGGGGCCGCGACCAGACCTGGACGGTGGACGCCTACCCGGTCCGCGACGAGGCCGGGACGGTCATCGGCGTCGGTCTCGTCGTCGTCGACGTCACCGAGGCCGAACAGACCCGGGACCAGTTCGCCGCCGTCGCCGCCGAACGCCAACGGCTGCTCACCCGCTACCAGAGCCTCGTCGAGGCGACCAGCGCCGCCGTGTGGATCCGGGCCGCCGACGGCAGCGCCGCCGAGGACTCCCCGAGCATGCGCGCGATCACCGGGCAGACCCGCGAGGAGTACCTGGGCTGGGGCTTCCTCGACGCCATCCATCCCGAGGACCGGGCCTCCAAGCGCGCCGCGTGGCTCGACGCGGTGAGCACCGGCCGCGGGTTCGCCCACACCGCGCGGCTGCGCGGCGCCCACGGCGGCTGGCGCTGGCACCGCGCCCGCGCCGTCGCGGTGCGCGACGAGACCGGCCGGGTCGTCGAGTGGGTGGGCACCGAGAGCGACATCGACGCCGGGTTCCGTGCCCGGCAGCGGCTCGAGGTCCTCGCCCGGGCCACGCTCGCCGTGAACGCCGCGCACGACCCCGAGGCCGAGCTGACCGCCCTCGCCGAGACCGTCGTCCCCGAGTTCGCCGACCTGTGCCGGGTCTACCTGGTCGACACCACCTCGGGGACGGGCGGGGTCGTCACCGGGGCGCGGTCGGTGACCCGCACCGCGCCGGGCCTCGAACCGCCGCCGCCCACCGTCGAACGGTTCGTCTTCGGTGCCTCCCACCCCGTCTCGCGGGCCGTCCGCGGCCGCACCGCCGTCCTCGACAGCGGGCCGCAACCGCCCCGTGACGAGTGGGCGGGCACGGCCGAGATGTGGGACTGGGACCACCGCGCGGGGATGCACTCCGCACTCGCCGCGCCGGTCGTGTCGGCGGGGGAGGTCGTCGCGGCCGTCATGTTCCTGGCGTGCGGCGACCGCCCCGCCTACACCGACGACGACCGGGCCCTCGTCGTCGAGCTGGCAGCCCGGGTGTCGGCGGCGGTCGAGCACACCCGGACCGTGCAGCGCACCCGCGAGGTGTCGCTCGCGCTGCAGGCGGCGATGCTCACCGAACCGCCCCGGTCGGCCGACATCGGCATCGCCGGCCTGGAGGTCCAGGCCCGCTACCTGCCCGCCGCCGCCGAGCTGCAGGTCGGCGGCGACTGGTACGACGCCTTCCGGCTGCCCGGCGGCGACCTCGCGCTCGCCGTCGGCGACGTGTCGGGCCACGACCTCAACGCCGCCGCGACCATGGGCCAGATGCGCAGCATGCTGCGCGCGCTGGCCTACGACACCGAACGCGAGCCGTCCGACGTCCTCGACCGGCTCGACCGCGTCGCCTCCCGGCTCGAGGTCACCCGGTTCACCACACTCGTCTACGGCCGGGTGCTGTGGGCCGGCGGCGCAGCGGTGTTCCGGTGGTCGAACGCCGGCCACCCGACGCCGATCCTCGTCGGGCCCGACGGCACGGCCCGCCTGCTCGACGGTCCCGTCGACGTCGTCCTCGGCGTCGACGCCGGCCTCGGCCGCCACGACCACGAGATCGCGCTGGCGCCGGGGTCGACGCTGCTGCTCTACACCGACGGCCTCTTCGAACGCCGCCGCGACCCCGGCGACGCCGCGACCGGCGCGCTGGTCGGGCTCGTCGAGTCGGTCGCCGGCCTGCCGCTGGACCGGTTCTGCGACGCGCTGGTGCGCGACACCGCCGCCGACACCGGCGACGACGTCGTCGTGCTCGCCGTCCGGGCCGGCGCCCACGACCCCGCCGACCGCCCGGCGGGCGATCAGTCCAGCTCGCGCCCGGCGTAGACGCGCATGGCGTCACGCAGGTAGACCGCGAGCCCGGGCGCGGTCTCGTCGATCGACGCGGTGAACCGCGGATCGTCGACGTAGAGCTCGCCCAGCCCGATGTAGGACTCCCGGTTCGGCTCCCAGAAGTGCCGGATCCACCTGTGGTGGTCCGCCACCGCCGCCTGCACGGCCGCGTCGTCGACGGGGGTACCCGCCTGCATCAGCGCCGCGATGCGCGCGTTGACGTCCGCGCCCTCGGCCAGCACCGCCTTCTGCCGGTCGGTGTCCCACCCGGCGACCTCACGCTGCGAGCGTGCCGCGGTGTCGCCCCAGCGCTCACGCGCCTCGGCGGCGTACGGGTCGTTGCCGAACCCCTCGAACAGGTCCTCGGCTGCCATCTCCTCACCTCCCTCCCGTTCCTCGATGGTGCGTGCGACGGTGCCGGCCAGCCTGCGCAGGCGCCGCGACTCCGACAGCAGCCGCTCGTGGTGGCGGCGCAGCGCCGCCGTCTCGTCGGTCCGGCCGTCGAGGACCGCGGCGATGTCGGGCAGCCCCAGCCCCAGCTCACGCAACAGCAGGATGTGCTGCAGCCGTTCGAGCTCGGGCCTGCCGTAGAGGCGCACGCCGCCGTGGCCGGTGTCGGCGGGACGCAGCAGACCGGTGTGGTCGTAGTGCCGCAGCGTCCGTGAGCTGACCCGGGCCATCCGGGCCACCTCCGCCGTCGACCATCGCATGCGGTTCACCGTAGGAGTTGACGCTGCGTCAACCGCAAGCCTGATCGGGACGGCGCCCGGAGCCCGGTCAGGCCGGGTGGTGCGCCGCCCGGTGCGCGGCCAGCACGTCGTGGCCGAAGTCGGACTCGGGGTCGCGCCACACGGAGTGGGCGTGGTTGGCCTGACGCTGGGTGTTGTCGTACTCCACGAGGAACCGGGGCGCCTGCAGCCGGTAGTAGTGTGGCGCACCCCGCTGCAGCGGCCCTGCCCAGGCGACGTGCACGTCGTCGACGTCCGGCCACACCGCCAGGCCCTCGGGCACCCGGTCCAGGTAGGTCGACAGCAGCGCCGTCAGCAGCTCACGGCCCGTCGGGTCCAGCGCCGCACCCGGCACCCCGCGCGGCGCCCCCAGCGCGAGGGTGTCGTGGTCGGCGTCGTCGTAGCCGCTCGCCTTCTCGGCGCCCTCGCTCATCGTCGCGAGCCGGTCGTTCAGCCGCTGCTCACCGAACCGGCCCCGCCAGATGTCGGTCAGCAGGATCATCCGGTCGCCCACCTCGACCCGCGGGCGGTTCCCGCCGACGATGTCGGACGGCGCCCGGTCGAGCAGCACCGCCTCCGCCGCCAGGTCGGCGGGCAGCGACCGCACCAGCTCCCGTGCCAGTTCCTCCGTCCCCGCGAGCGGGCGCAGCGGCGCCGGCCCCAGCAGCGGCGCCGAGGCCGGGTCGGCACCCAGGAAGCACGGCGTCGTCGACACGACCCGGCCGTCGACGACCAGGTTGTTCAACGACACGTGGTGCCCGCCGAACCGCCACGCCCACGCCCCCGACGACCCCGGCTCGCCGAAGACCCGCAGGTAGTAGCGCTGCGGGTCGCGACCGCGCTCCCGGCCCCAGTCGACACCCCAGCCCTCGACGTGGTCGAGGACGTTCTCCAGCCCCAGGATCGTCGACACCGTCACGTACCCGGCCGTCGACAGCCCCGACGCGACCAGCTGCATCGCCAGCGACTGCTGCGCCGGTGCCATCTCGCCGAGCGTGAGCCCGCCGTGGTCGGTCGGTGTGTAGTACCAGCGCAGCCGCTCCTCGTCGGCGTCGGCGTCCGAACCCGGGGTGCCGCCGGTGCCGACGGCACGCTGCGCCGCGTCGAGCGACCCCAGCCAGGCCGCGGCGGCCCCGGCCATCCGCGTGGCGACGTCCTGCGCGGTCCCGTCAGCGGTGACGACCATGACCCCGAGCCTACGACGTGCGGACCCGTAGAGTCCCGTCCCGATGAGACTCGCCGGGCTCGCCGCGCGCGCACTCGCCCTCGCCGGCGACGGCTCCCGCCGCACCCTGCTCGGCATCACCGGGGCACCCGGCGCCGGGAAGACGACGCTGGCCCGCGCCCTCGTCACCGCGCTCGCGGACGTCCCACCGCCCGGCGCGGCGCCGGGGGCGTGGGTCGCCCACGTCCCCATGGACGGCTTCCACCTCGCCGACGTCGCCCTGCGCGCGCTCGGCCGCGCCGGCCGCAAGGGCGCCCCCGACACCTTCGACGCCGCCGGCTACGCCGCGCTGCTGCACCGGCTCCGCGCCGACGACCCCTCGGTGACCGTGTGGGCGCCGCAGTTCGAACGCGACCTCGAACAGCCCCTCGCCGGCGCGATCGGGGTGCCGCCCGCGGCGCGGCTCGTCGTTACCGAAGGGAACTACCTGCTCCTCGACGACCCCGCCTGGCGGCCCGTCGCCGCCGAGCTCGACGAGGTGTGGTTCTGCGCGCCCGACGAGCGCCTGCGGCTCGACCGCCTCGTCGCGCGCCACGTCGAGTTCGGCAAGGACCCCGACCACGCCGCCGCGTGGGTGCGCGACGTCGACGGCCCCAACGCCGCACGCGTCGCCGCCACCGCCGGCCGGGCCGACCTCGTCGTCACCGACGACGTGCTCACCGGTCCCGGACCCGCACCGGGCCCGGGTCGGTCGGCGGGCCCGGGTCAGTCGGCGTAGCCCGCCGGGCCGCCACCGCCGCCGACCCCGCCCGCACCACCCACGCCGCCCGCGCGGCCCACCCGGATGTCGCACCGGATCGCCACCGGCTCGATCCCCGTGAGATCCGCGATCAGGCCACGCGCTGCCTCGTCGGCATCGGCCATGTCCCGCACGCTCGTCGCCGCCTCGATGGCCGGGACGTAGAGCACCATCCGACGGTCGGCCATCCAGGCGACCACCTCGAAACGGCGCTCCTCGGCGCCCTGCGGACCCACGTCGCCACGGTAGCCGTCCACCGGTCCGGCAGGCACCCGACCGGCCCCGACGACCGGCTCACCCGCACGGATTCGCGAGCGTGCAGGTGCTCTGCGCCGTCGTCGTGACCGGCGGTGCCGACGGCCCCGGCGGCCCCGGCGGCTCCGCCGGCGCCCCACCCGCCGCGCGGGGATCCGGCGGCGCCGTCGTCGGCACCCCCGACACGCCCGTCGGCACCGTGGTCGGCGCGATCGTCGACGTCGGTGGCGCCGTCGGGGACGCCGGCGTCGACGGGGCCACCGATGCGTCCGGGTCGACGCCCGGCGGCATGTCCGACGGCGGCTCACCGATCGCGTGGTACGGCGCGAACGTCGGTGGCGGGTCCTGCTTCGCCACCCCCGTCATGAAGTCGTGCCACACCGAACCCGGCACCGAGCCACCCGAGATCGGGGTGCCGTCGGCCGTCCGGATCGGGGTGTTCATGTCGGTGCCGATCCACACCGTCGCCGCCACCTCCGGGGTGAACCCGCTCATCCAGGCGTCGTTGTTCTGCCCGTCGACGTGCGACTGCACCGTGCCCGTCTTCGCCGCGACCTGCCGCACCCCCGGCAGGCTCAGCCCGTCGTTGCCCGCGACGTCGAGCATCGCCTCGGTGACGTTGCGCGCCACCCGCTCCGGGAACCGCCGCTCGCCGTCCGACGGCTGCGCCTCGTACAGCACCCGCCCGTCCGACGTCACCACCTCGGAGATCATGTGCGGCACCCGGTACACCCCGCCGCCGGCGATCGTCGCGTACGCCGACGCCAGCTCCAACGGGGTGACCTCCTTGTTGCCCAGCGCGATCCGCTCGTCCGGATCCGTCAACGGCGACGTGATGCCCGCCGCCCGCGCCGCGTCGGCGACCTTCTGCGCCCCCACCTTCTTCGACAGCGAGTTGAACACGACGTTGTTCGAGATCGTCATGGCCTGCTTGAGGTCGCAGCGGTCGCAGTCCGCGCCGTCGGAGTTGCGCAGCCCCGGGACCGCGTTGCCGTCGAACACCTCGCCCAGCCCGATCGGCGGGTCCTGCAACAGCCCCGCCAGCACCACGAACGGCTTGAACGTCGAGCCCGCCTGCTTGCGGACCTTCGCGTAGTCCAGCCCGACGCCGTTGTCGCCGCCGTAGTAGGCCGTGATCCCACCCGTCGACGGGTCGACCGCCACCACCGCCGACCGCAGGTTGTCCGGCTGACCGGCCAGCCCCGCGTGCGCGGCGTCGACCGCCTCCCGCTGGCGCCGCGGGTCGATCGTCGTGGTGATCCGCAGACCTTCCTGGCTGAACTCCTGGTCGGTGATGCCCAGCGCACCCAGCTCGTCGCGCACCGCGTTGACCACGTGCCCGCGGCTGTCCGCCGGCGCACCCCCGCCGACGACCTTGCGCGCCACCGTCTCCGGGAACCGCGCCTGCGCCTTCTCCGCCGGCGTGAGCCAGCCCTGCGCCACCATCCCGTCGATCACGAACTGCCAGCGCTGCAACGACATCGCCGGGTCGATCGCCGGATCCCAGCGCGACGGCGACTGGATCACCCCCGCCAACAGCGCCCCGTCCGCGGCCGTCAGCTGCTCGACGTTCTTCCCGAAGTAGGCCTGGCTCGCCGCCTGGATGCCGTACGCGCCACGACCGAAGTAGATGGCGTTGAGGTAGTCGCCCAGGATCTCGTCCTTCGAACGCTCCTGGTTGATCTTGACGGAGACGATCATCTCCTTCCACTTCCGGAAGAGCGTCGCCTCGTCCCCGACCAGGGTCTTCTTGACGTACTGCTGGCTGATCGTCGACCCGCCGCCCGCGCCGCCGCGCACCTGGTTCCACGCCGCCCGCAGGATGCCCGTCAGGTCGAAACCCGGGTTGGAGTAGAAGCTGCGGTCCTCCGCCGCGAGCACCGCCTGGCGGACCTGCACCGGGATCCGGTCGATCGGTACCTTCACCCGGTTCCCCTGCTCCGGGACGAGCCGCGCCAGCTGGGTGCCGTCGTCGTAGGAGACGAGGGCGACCTGGTTGTTCACCGCCTCGTCCGGGGTGGGCACCGAGAAGATCAGATAGCCGACGACGAACAGCAGCACCGGGGCCAGGACGACCGCCGCCGCGCCACCGATGATCGACCACTTGATCCGCCGACGGCGCAGCGCCCGCCGTTCGTCGGTGCTGAGCGCGCGCAGGTGCTGCGAGCTGGAGCGGCGGAAGCCGCCGCGCAGCGTCTCCGCGAACCCGCGGCGCCGTGACGCCCGGCGTTTGCCGGCGCGGGTGGCGGTGTCGGCGCCGTCGGAGGACTCCGCGGTGACCCGGCGCGGACCGGTGTCCGTGGCGCGGGTCCGCATCGACGGGGGCTGCCACCAGCCGGGACCGGACCTGCCCCCCGCGGGGGCCCCGTCGCCGCCGGGTCTGCGGGCGGGGCGGGGTCCGCGGTCCGGTCGGTCGCGGTTCGGTCGGTCGCGGTTCGGTCGGTCGCGGTTCGGTCGGTCGCGGTCCGGCCGGCGCGGCCCGCCGCGGCGGGTGCCGGGGGCGGGGCTGTCGTGGTCGCGACGTCGGGAGCGGCCCTCGGCGTCGCGGTGCGGTTCGTCGCGCGGGTGCTCGGCGGGGCGCGGGTGCTCGGCGGGGCGCGGGGTGCGGCGACGGCCGGAGTCGTGCCGGTCTGCCCGGCCCACCGGCGGCCGGGGGTCCGGCGGGTCGCGCCGACCGTCGCGGGCACGGTGCGCCCGGCGGGGGCCGTCGTCGTCGGCCGGCCCGGGACCTGCCCGGCGGGGGCCTCGTGACGGAGGAGGGGTCGAAGCGGTCGGCACCCGCGGGTACTCCTCTCGGCGTCGCGGTGGTCCACGACGGGCCGGGTCGGAGCCCGGTCGCGAACTGGTCGTGACGTCAACGTGACCCTCCGACGTCGCGGTGCGGCGAGTACGCAGAGATCACCCGAATGCAGTCACCGGTTCGGCCCCGCACTGTCGCCGCCGCCGATATTCGGCGACGGCGCGTAGTCGTCGCCGCCCGACCGGACGCGTCCGGTCTGGCTGTCGCGCCCCGCCTGGCGCGGTGGGCCCGGGTGTCCGACGGCGGTGGTGCGGGCCCGGCGGTCCGTGTGGCCGGGGGACACGGTGGGACGTCCGCGGCATGCCGATCGGGGCCCGGCGTGGCCGGGTTTCGGTCCGTCGTCGGACGGGTGCCGGAGGCTGTCCCGCCCGGAGCCCTCCGATAGTGCCGAAAGGAGTAGTCGATACACGCCCGAACAGATTAGTGTAATCGACCGTAAGCGGACGGTAATTGCGCTGAGAGGGCTGATGAATCGATCTTGGAATGGTTGTGCGAGACTATGCCGTGATCGCTTTCGCGAGCGCCGTACGCGCCCTGATCGAGATTCCGGGTGCGACTTTTCTGTGCGTGCTCGACGGTGATTCCGGAGAGCTGGTCACCGCAATTTCGCACGGGGTCGACGACGATGTCGACATGAGTGCCGTCGGCATGCTCGCGGCCGCCGGGACACGCCTGTCGGGCGCCGTCGGACACGGTGGCGGCGACGCGGTCGACGACGTCACCGTCACCTCCCGGCGCAGCTTCCACGTACTGCGGCCGATCGCGGTCGCGGGCCGCACCGCGATCGTCTACCTCCGCCTGCAGCGGGGTCGCTCCAACCTCGCCGCCGCCCGCCGCGACCTCGCGGCACCGGAGGTCGCAGCCGCCGTCGCGGAGCTCCTCGCGCCGGGGGCGGCGAGCGGCGGGACCGCCCACGTCGGCGTGCCGCAGTCCAGGGCCGAGCAGGTCCAGGCGCGCGTCACCGACCGTGTCCAGCCGTCGCCCTACTCGCGGGCAGCACCGTCGATCCCGTTGCAGTCCAACAGCTACACGGCCGGCTCCCGGGCAGGTCTGCCCGCGCGCCCCTCGCCGCCCGCCGCCATGGCGGGTGGGACGGCCCTGCCCGCTCCTCGTCTCGCCGGGGCCGAGCGGCCCGCGGCGCCCGGCCGGCCGGGCGACCCCGTGCGCTCCGGCGCGGCCGAACGAGCGGACCCGGCCGGGCCGCGGCCCGACGGTGCGGCGCCGGTCGCCGCCGCGGGACCGCAGGCCGCGTTGCCGAGACGGACCCGCGGCACCACGCCACCGGCGCCGCCGGCCCCGCCGCGGGCGGCGACGGCCCGGCCGGCGGCCGGGACACCGGGTTCCTGGGCCGACGACGTCCCGACCATGAAACGACTACTGGCCGGGCTACGCCGAATGATGTAGCGCCGGGCGCCGGGAATACCCTTCCGGCGAAGGATTCCAGTCGCTCGGAATCGGTGCGCTAGGCTCCGGTTTCCCCGGCCCGGACAACGCCCGGGCAACAGTCTCGAACGACCCCCGACAAGGAGACGAAAATGAGCAACATCGAGCACTCGCTCGACATGGCCGCGAATATCAAGGGTGCTTTCGCGGTGGCCCTGGTCGACTGGGACAGCGGCATGATGCTGGGCTCGCGTGGCGGCAGCGCCGAGTTCGACCTCGACGTCGCGGGCCCGGGCAACAGCGACGTGATCCGCACCAAGCTCGAGGTCGTCCAGAAGCTGGGCCTGCGGGAGAACATCGAGGACATCCTCATCACCCTCGACACCCAGTACCACCTGCTGCGGCTCATCCGCGGCACCGACGAGAAGCTGTTCTTCTACCTGGTGCTCAACCGGGCGCAGGCCAACCTCGCCATGGCGCGGCGCGACCTGCGGGTGATCGAGCAGGACTTCTACCTGGCGCACCCGTCCGCCAACGCCCGTCCCGTCCAGGCCGGGCCCGAGGGTCAGTTCTTCCCCTCGAACGCCCAGCGCTGACCAGGAACCCCCACGCGAGGTGAACGCGAACGGCCCCGTCCAGCCCGGCGTCCCTCCGCGTGTCGTAGGGGGTGACGCACCGGCGCGATCGCCGGACGCCACCCTGGCGGCCCTCGTCCGCGACCGTGCGGTGGTGGTCGCGGCGCTGCTCGACGCGGGTAGCGGGATGTTGCTGACGTCCCGCTCCCGCGACGGTGCCCCCGAGGACCTCGAGACGGTGTGCGCCGGGCAGGCCGACGTCATCCGCGCCGCGCTCGATGCGGCGCGGATCTCGATCGGTGGCCCCGAGCCCACCGAGGTCGTGGTCGCCCACGGCGACCGGCTGCACCAGCTGCTGCGGACGGTGCACGACCCGCTCGGCGACCGGCTCGTGCTGTCGCTGCTGGTCGAGGGCCCGCCGCGGGCTCTGCGCCGGGTCCGGCGACGGCTGGGCCGTATCGACACGGCGACGCTCGTGCCGCTGCCGCTGCGCGGTCCCGCCGCGCCGCCGCCGGGGGCCGATCTCTTCACCCCCGCGCAGTCCGGCGCCCAGGGCCCCTGGTGGGCCGGCGACGGTGTGCGCGCCGAGCCCCCGGCCGGCGCGCCCCCGCCCGGGTGGAACGCCGCCGTGCCCGGCGCTCCCGGTGGCGTGGGGCCCGCCGCCCCCGTCGGCCCAGTCGCCCCCGTCGGCCCCGGTGGCGCTGTGGCCGCCGTCCCCGGCGGGTTCACCCCGGAGGTCATCGACTCGGCGATCGAGGCCACCGTGCGGATCGCCGCGCGCACCCCCGCGGCACCGGAGCACGCCGCCTCGACGCCTGCAGCCGCGCAGGCCGGGGAGACGCGTGCGGCGGCGCAGGCCGGGGAGATGCGTGCGGCGGCGCAGGCCGGGGAGACGCCCGCGGCCGCGCAGGCCGTGGAAACGCCCGTGGCGGCGCAGAGCGGGGAGACGCCCGGCCCGGCCGAGAAACCGGCGCCGGTCGACGCCGAGCCCGTCACCACCGCGCTGCCCCTGGCGCAGACCCGGACCCCGGAGCCGGTCGCCGCCGGCCCGCACCCGATCACCGCGAGCCTCGGGTCCAACCCGGCGGCGCTCCCGGCACGGCCGGCCGCACCTGCGGCTCCGGCGGTCGCGGCGCCGCAGCCGGCGTCGGCCGCTGCTGTGCCGACCCCGACCCCGACCCCGACCCCGGCCGCCCCGGCGACACCCGTCGCGATGCCCGCGGTCCCGGCCCGGCCGGTCGAGCCCGCCCCGCCCGTCCCGTCGCCGCCCACCGCGATGCCGGTGAGCGGCCGCGCCGCCGGCTGGTCGACCGCCTCCGTCCTCGGCCACGGCGCCGGCCCCGGCGGTGCCGCGACCGCGACGGACGTCGTCGAGGCCCTCGACGACGTCGCCACCGACGACAGCCTCTCCGGCTCCGCGCTCTTCACCGGCGTCGTCCCGGCCCAACCGGCCCCGTCCGCCGACGACCCGGCCGCGCCGCTCACGCGGGACTCCGCCCCGCCCGTCGACGGCCCCGAGCCGCATCCGTGGTTCGGCGGCCGGCACGCCGCCCCCGACGGGACGGCCCCGGCCGCCGCCGGCCACGGCCCGGGCCGCCACACGAGCACCGGCGCAACCCGTGCGGCTGCGGTGGCGCAGCCGACCCGGGTGCCCGGGTGGCCGGCCGCCGCGCTCGGGCAACCGCTCGTGGCGCAACCCTTCGCCGTCCCGGGCCCGCGTGCGGCGGAGACGGCGGGATCGCTGTTCGAGCCGGCCTGCCGCACCGAGACCGACGCGAGTGCTGTCCCGGGTCACGTGGACAGCACTCCTGTCGGTCTCGGCGAGGACCGAGACGCCGCCGGGCGGGACGGCGGGAACCGGGCCGACCCCGGGCGATAGCCTCGACCGCACACATCCGTACGTGTCCTTCGGAGGCAAGTCGTGTCCGCACCATCCGCCCAGCCCGCGTCCGCCACCGTCCGGGTGCCGGCCGGTACGACGGCCGGGGCCGCGGTGCGCGAGGCAGGCCTGCCGTCCAACGGCCCGAGTGCCGTCGTCGTGGTCCGCGACGCCGAGGGCACGCTGCGTGACCTCGCGTGGACCCCCGACGCCGACGTCACCGTCGAGGCCGTGGGCGCCGACACCGAGGACGGCCGCGCCGTCATCCGCCACTCCGCCGCGCACGTGCTCGCCCAGGCGGTGCAGCAGGTGAACCCGGACGCGAAGCTCGGCATCGGCCCGCCGGTGACCGACGGGTTCTACTACGACTTCGACGTCGCGCAGCCGTTCACGCCCGAGGACCTGTCGAAGCTCGAGTCGGCGATGAAGAAGATCATCAAGGCGGGGCAGCGGTTCTCCCGGCGTCGCTACGACTCGCTCGATGAGGCCCGCAAGGAGCTGGCCGACGAGCCCTACAAGCTGGAGCTCATCGAGCTCAAGGGCGCCCCGGACGACGACGTGGTCGAGGTCGACGGCTCGGGCGAGCTCACCGCCTACGACAATGTGCATGCCCACACCGGCGAGGTCGTCTGGTCGGACCTGTGTCGCGGCCCGCACGTGCCGACGACGAAGTTCATCCCGGCGTTCAAGCTGATGCGTAGCGCCGCCGCGTACTGGCGGGGCAGCGAGAAGAACCCGATGCTGCAGCGCATCTACGGCACCGCGTGGGAGTCCACCGAGCAGCTCGACCTCTACCTCGACCGGTTGCTGGAGGCGGAGAAGCGCGACCACCGCCGCCTCGGCGCCGAGCTCGACCTGTTCTCCTTCCCCGACGAGATCGGCTCGGGCCTGCCGGTGTTCCACCCCAGGGGCGGGGTGGTGCGCAAGCAGATGGAGGACTACGCGCGGCGGCGCCACGAGGAGGCGGGCTACGAGTTCGTCAACACCCCGCACATCACCAAAGCGCAGCTGTTCCACACCTCGCGACACCTGGAGTGGTACGCCGACGGCATGTTCCCGCCCATGCAGGTCGACGCCGAGTTCGGCGCCGACGGGGAGCTGCGGCGCCAGGCGCAGGACTACTACCTGAAGCCGATGAACTGCCCGATGCACAACCTGATCTTCCGGTCGCGCGGGCGGTCCTACCGCGAGCTGCCGCTGCGGCTGTTCGAGTTCGGGCAGGTGTACCGCTACGAGAAGTCCGGTGTGGTCCACGGCCTCACCCGGGCCCGCGGCTTCACCCAGGACGACGCGCACATCTACTGCTCCCGCGAGCAGATGCAGGACGAGATCCGCTCGCTGCTGACGTTCGTGCTCGACCTGCTGCGCGACTACGGGCTCGACGAGTTCTACCTGGAGCTGTCGACGCGCGACCCGGAGAAGTCGATCGGCAGCGACGAGGACTGGGAGATGGCCACCGAGGCGCTGCGCGAGGCGGCGGAGGCGTCGGGGCTGGAGCTGGTGCTCGACCCCGGCGGTGCGGCGTTCTACGCGCCGAAGATCAGCGTCCAGGCCAAGGACGCCATCGGCCGCACCTGGCAGCTGTCGACGATCCAGGTCGACCTGATGGAGCCCGGCCTGTTCGACCTCGAGTACACCGCCGGTGACGGCTCCCGCCAGGAGCCGATCATGATCCACCGGGCGCTGTTCGGGTCGATCGAACGGTTCTTCGGGGTGCTGCTGGAGCACTACGCGGGCGCGTTCCCGGCGTGGCTCGCCCCGGTGCAGGCCGTCGCGATCCCGGTGACCGACGACCAGGTACCTGCCGTGCAGGAGGTCGTCGCAGCGCTCAAGGCGCGTGGCGTGCGCGTCGAGCTCGACGCCGGCGACGACCGGATGCAGAAGAAGATCCGCACGCACACCCTGCAGAAGGTGCCGTTCATGCTGCTGGCCGGCGCGCGCGACGTGGAGGCGGGCGCGGTCAGCTTCCGGTTCCGCGACGGCACCCAGGTCAACGGTGTGCCGGTCGCCGACGCGGTCGAGGCGCTGTGCAGCTGGATCGACCGCCGGGAGAACGCCTCCCCGACCGCGGAGACCTTCGCCGTCGTCGCCCGGTAGGCGCTGCATAGGATTCGGGGCATGAGCGAGCCGGTGCTGGAACCCCAGGACGGGGTGGGCACTCCCGACGCTTTCCGTCGGTTGTGGACGCCCCACCGGCTCGCCTACATCAAGGAGGCGGGGGAGAGCGGCTGCCCGTTCTGCCGCATTCCCCGCCTGCCCGACGACGAGGGCCTCGTCGTCGCGCGGGGGACGAGCGTGTTCGCGCTGCTCAACCTGCACCCGTACAACCCGGGGCACCTCATGGTGCTGCCGTACCGCCACGTCGCTGAGCTCGAGGACCTCACGGCCGACGAGTCGGCGGAGCTGATGGCCTTCACCCAGCAGGCGATCCGGGCGATGAAGAAGGTCGCGGCGCCGCACGCGTTCAACGTGGGGCTCAACCTGGGGACGGTCGCGGGCGGCTCGCTGGCCGACCACCTGCACCAGCACGTCGTTCCCCGCTGGGGCGGCGACGCGAACTTCATCGCCGTCGTCGGCCAGACGAAGGTCATCCCGCAGCTGCTCTCGGAGACCCGTGAGCTGCTCGCGCAAGCCTGGGAAGCTCCTGAGAGCGGCGTGCCCGCCACCGGGTCGAGGGCCTCGCACGACTAGTCTGGGGACGGTCACGTCCCTCGTCACCGTCCGCCCGAACGCCAGGAGTCGGCCGCAGCCGATGCTCAACGTCTTCGCCCGTGCCGCCGTCAACCGTGTCACCGATCCGATCGGTCGCGCGCTGGTGGAGCGCGGCATCACCCCGGACGTGGTCACCGTCGTCGGGACGGTCGGGTCCGTCGCGGCGGCGCTGTGGTTCCTGCCGCGCGGCCAGCTCGCGCTCGGCCCGTGGATCATCACCCTGTTCGTGCTGTTCGACCTCGTCGACGGGGCGATGGCCCGGGCCCGTGGCCGGTCGACGCTGTTCGGCGGCGTGCTCGACTCGGTGTGCGACCGGATTGCCGACGGCGCCCTGTTCGCCGGGCTCGCGTGGTGGTGCCTCGGGATGGGGGAGCAGCGCACCCTGGGCATCGCGGCGCTGATCTGCCTGGTCGCGAGCCAGATCACCTCCTACGTCAAGGCGCGCGCCGAGGCATCGGGCCTGCGCGCGGACGGGGGGCTCGTCGAGCGCGCGGAACGGCTGATCATCACGCTGCTCGGGACGTTCCTCGAGGGCGTCGGCGTGCCGAACGCGCTGGCCGTGGCGCTGTGGCTGCTCGCGGCGCTGTCGATCTGGACGGTGGGCGAGCGGATCGTCGCGGTGCACCGCAGCGCGCAGGCCGCCGAGCGGGCCGAGCAGTGACCGCGTCCGGCGAGCGACTCGCGAACCTCGCCTACGGCGCCGGCTGGGGCGTGGTGAAGGCGCTGCCCGGCGGTGTCGCGTCCCGGATCTTCGACACCGCGGGCGTCCTCGCCGCCCGCCGCGCGGGGCCCGGCGTGCTGCGGCTGCGCGCCAACCTCGCCCGCGTCGTCCCCGACGCCGGCCCCGCCGAGCTCGACGCGCTGGTCCGCGACGGTATGCGCAGCTACGCCCGGTACTGGTGCGAGGCGTTCCGGCTGCCCGTCATGGACCCGGCGGCAATCGTGACCGGCACCGCCGGCACCGGTCTCGAACCGGCGCTGGAGGCCATGCGCGCCGGTCGCGGGGTCGTGCTCGCGCTGCCGCACAGCGGGAACTGGGACGCCGCCGGCGTGTGGGTCATCGAGATCATGCGCCGCGCAGGCCTGCACCCCGGTTTCAGCACGGTCGTCGAACGGCTGCGGCCCGCCGCCGTCTACGAACGCTTCGTCGGCTACCGGGAGTCGCTGGGGTTCGAGGTCTTCGCCTCCGACGACGGCGCCGCCGCTTACCGGGGGCTCGTCGCGCGGCTGCGCGCCGGGGGACTGGTCTGCCTCGTCGCCGACCGCGACCTGTCCGCAGCGGGTGTCGACGTCACGCTCCTCGGCGAGCGCGCCCGCATGCCCGCAGGACCGGCCCGGCTCGCGGCCATGACCGGGGCACTGCTCATGCCCGCACACACCAGCTTCGACGGCCGCGGCTGGCGCATCGACGTCGGCGACGCGATCGACGTCGCAGGCCGGGCCGCGGTGCCCGCCGCCACCCAGACGCTGGCCGACGCGTTCACCGCCGGAATCCGCACCAGCCCGCAGGACTGGCACATGCTGCAGCCGGTCTTCACCACCGACGCGCCCGACCCGGTCGGTGTCGCATGACCCCCCTGCGCATCGGGATCGTGTGCCCCTACTCGTTCGACGTGCCCGGCGGGGTGCAGGCCCACGTCGTCGACCTCGCCCGGGCGCTGATCCGGCTGGGCCACAGCGTCGACGTGCTCGCCCCCGCCGACGACGACCGCGAGCCCGGCGACGCGCCACTCCCGCCGTTCGTCACCTCCGCCGGGCGCTCGCTGGGCGTGCCCTACAACGGGTCCGTCGCCCGCGTGACGTTCGGGCCCGTCTCCTACGCGCGGGTGAAGCGCTGGCTCGCCGAGCACACCTTCGACGTGCTCCACCTGCACGAACCCACGACGTTCTCGATCTCCGTCCTCGCGCTGCTGGCCGCGGAGGGGCCGATCGTCGCGACGTTCCACACCTCCACCGAGCGGTCCCGCGCCCTGTCCGCGTTCGGTGGCGTGCTGCGCCCACTCATGGAGAAGGTCACCGCCCGCATCGCCGTGTCGACGCTGGCCCGCCGCGTCCAGGTCGAGCACCTGGGCGGCGACGCCGTCGAGATCCCCAACGGTGTCGACGTCGGACTGTTCGCCGACGGGCCGCTGCTCCCGGGCCACCCGCGCCCCGGCATCGAGACCGTCGGGTTCCTCGGCCGCTTCGACGAACCCCGCAAGGGCATGCCCGTGCTGCTCGACGCCGCAGCCCGGCTCGCGCCGCACCGACCCGGGCTGCGGCTGCTCGTCGTCGGGCGCGGCGACGGCGACGCCCTCGTCCGCCGCGCCGGGCCCGTCGCCGACCGCCTCGACGTCCTCGGACCGGTCGACGACCCCACCAAGGCGGCCGCGCTGCGTTCGATGGACGTCTACTGCGCGCCCAACCTCGGCGGCGAGAGCTTCGGGATGGTCCTCACCGAGGCCATGGCCGCGGGCACACCCGTGCTGGCCGGCGAGATCGACGCGTTCCGCCGCGTCGTCGCCGACCCCCTCGGCGGGCCGGCCGCCGGGATGCTCGCCGCGCCCGGCGACCCCGCGGCGCTCGCCGCGGCCCTCGACGCGCTGCTGGACGACCCCGCCCGCCGCGCCGCGCTCGGGGCCGCGGGCCGCGTCCGGGCCGCCGCGTTCGACTGGCCCGTCGTCGCCGCCTCGGTGCTGCAGGTCTACCGGGCCGCCGTGGCCGCCGACCCGCGCCGCGTCTCCACCGTCGCCGCCACGGCCCGATGACCGTCCTGGCCTGGCTGCTCGTCGTCGTCGGCGTGATCGTCCTCGCCGCCGTCGTGATCTCCTGCGTCGGCCGCGCCCGCCGCCTCGACCGGCTCCACGTCCGCACCGACGCCGCCCGCGACGGCCTGCACGACGCCCTCGACCGGCGTGCCGCCGCAGCCGTCGCCGCCCTGCCCGCGCTGCACGGACCCGCCGCTGCCGCGCTGCGCGCCGCCCTCGACGCCCGCACGGGCCTGCGGCCCCCACCCGGCGACGACCGCGCCGAGACCGTCGAGAACACCCTCACCAGAGCTCTCGCCGCGATCGACCGCAGCGCCCTGCCCGCGGGCCCCGCCGCCGAGCTCACCGACGCCGAACAGCTCGTCGTCCTGGCCCGGCGCGTCCACAACGACGCCGTCCGCGACACCCTCGGGCTGCGCTCGCGGCGCCTCGTCCGGTGGCTGCACCTCGCGGGCACCGCGCCCGTCCCCGAGTACTTCGAGATCGCCGACCCCGACGTCGGCCACAGCACCACTGCCGCGGCGCCGGGTGACCCCGTTCACTGACGTAGGATCGAAGCGTCGTTCTGTCGTCGAGAAGGGTTCCACCGTGTCGTCCGACCAGGCCGTTCCCGTGAATTCCAACGCTGAGACCAGCGACGCCGTGCAGGGCACCGCGCGCGTGAAGCGCGGGATGGCGGAGATGCTCAAGGGCGGCGTGATCATGGACGTCGTCACGCCGGAGCAGGCGAAGATCGCCGAGGACGCCGGCGCCGTCGCGGTCATGGCGCTCGAACGCGTCCCCGCCGACATCCGCGCCCAGGGCGGCGTCGCGCGCATGAGCGACCCCGACATGATCGAGGGCATTGTCTCCGCGGTCAGCATCCCGGTCATGGCGAAGGCCCGCATCGGGCACTTCGTCGAGGCCCAGGTGCTGCAGTCCCTGGGTGTCGACTACGTCGACGAGTCCGAGGTCCTCACCCCGGCCGACGAGGCGCACCACATCGACAAGTGGGCCTTCACCGTGCCGTTCGTGTGCGGCGCGACCAACCTGGGCGAGGCCCTGCGCCGCATCGCCGAGGGCTCGGCCATGATCCGCTCCAAGGGGGAGGCCGGCACCGGCAACGTCGTCGAGGCCACCCGGCACATGCGCCGGATCCGCTCCGACATCCGCCGCCTCGGCACCCTCGACGAGACCGAGCTGTTCGTCGCCGCCAAGGAGCTGCAGGCGCCGGTCGAGCTGGTCCGCGAGGTCGCCGCCGCGGGCAAGCTGCCGGTCGTGCTGTTCACCGCGGGCGGCATCGCCACCCCGGCCGACGCGGCGATGATGATGCAGCTCGGTGCCGAGGGCGTGTTCGTCGGCTCCGGCATCTTCAAGTCCGGCGACCCGGCGCAGCGCGCCGCCGCGATCGTCAAGGCCACCACGTTCCACGACGACCCCGACGTCATCGCCAAGGTGTCGCGTGGTCTGGGTGAGGCCATGGTCGGCATCAACCTCGAGGAGCTTCCCGCCGAGCAGCGCTACGCCGCCCGCGGCTGGTGATCTCATAGCCCGCACGGACCGGAACGGCCCCGCCTCGCACGGCGGGGCCGTTCCCGTTCCCGGGCTGTCGCTCGAACGGGTCGACCTGCTCTGTCTGCGACGCACGGTGCCCGCGGTGACCGTCCGTCACGACGTTGTGGTCCACCTGCGCCTCGCGGAAGGACGAGCGACCACAGAGTGCGATCCCGGCCCGGTCGATGGCCCCACGTACCGGTGACGACGCCCCGCGGCGGTCACGCTGTGCTTCTAACCTCCCGGTGGTTCTTGTGACAGAAGTGAGGGAGGAGCCTGATGAGGCGTTACGTGACCATCGGCGGCATCATGATCGCCGGGACGTTGTTCGGCGGGTCGCTGGCGTTCGCGGCGTCCACGGACCCGGTCCCGCCCGCCGTCTCGTGCGGTACCCAGGCGCCTGCCGCGCCCGGCCTCGTGCCACTGATCACCATGCCGCCCGGTGCGCCCGCCGCACCTGCCGTGCCGGGGGCACCGCTCGTGGGCACGCCGCAGGCCGGGGGCGTCGAGGATGGTGACGACGAGGACGCCGACGACTCGACCGCGTGGGACGACGACTCCGGCGGCGACGACCAGAGTGTCCAGGACGGCGACGACGACCAGTCCTCGGATGAGCAGTCCTCGGATGACCAGTCCTCGGATGACCAGTCCTCGGATGACCAGTCCTCGGATGACCAGGATGCCGACGACCAGGATGCCGACGACCAGGACGCCGACCAGAGCAGCACCGACCAGGGCGCCGGTGACGACCAGGCCGCCGACACCGGCGCGGCCCAGGCCCCTCCGGTGACGACCTGCGCGCCGACGACCCCGGCCGCCCCCGGAACCCCGCCCGTGCCGACGGCCCCCGCGCTGCCGGGTGCACCCACGACGCCGGGCACGGTCGCGCCGCCCACGACGACGCCGGTCACCACGCCCGGCACCGCCCCGTCGGCCCCGGGTGGCACTGTCTCCTGACGCGCCGCTGAGCAGCGCTGAGGTTGCGCCCGACCATCCGGGCGCAACCTCAGCGCTGCTTTCAGCCGCCGTGGCAGCAGTGAGGTTGCGCGCGGTCGGCGCCCGCGCCGCGCGAGCGGCGAGCGGCGACCGGCGACGTGCGACCGGCGACGTGCGACCGGCGACGCGCGACCGGCGACCGGCGACGCGCGACCGGCGACCGGCGACGCGCAACCGGCGACGCGCGACCGCGACCGGCGATCGGCGCCCGCGACGCGCGACCGGCGACCGGCGACCGGCGACCGGCGACGTGCGACCGGCGACCCGTGTCGTCTCCGTCCGAGGACGGGCGCGCCGGCCGCAACCTCACTGCTGTTCTCGGCTGCCCCGCGGACGGTGAGGTTGCGCGCCACGAACCGGTCGCGACCTCCCGGCCCCCGCCGGGCAGCAAGGACGAACGTTCTGCGCGCAACCTCACTGCTGGTTTCGGTCGCTGCAGGAGCAGTGAGGTTGCGCGCGACGGATCATCGGGACGTAGCCACCTGGCGTCAGCTGTACTCCATCACCAGCATCGCGGCGCTGCCCGGGACGAGGGCGGTGTAGGTGTGGGGGCGGTCGCCGGGGAAGCAGGCGTAGTCGCCGGGGTGGAGCTCGACCTGCTCGCCCTCGGGTCCCGCGACCCAGCAGCCCGCGGTGACGAGCATGTGTTCGACGGTGCCGGGGTTGTGGGCGTGGGCCTCCCGGGCGGCGCCGGGTTCGCCGGTGACGAGGTGCAGGTCGCGTCGCGCGCCGGGTGGGCAGGCCGACAGCAGTGCGCTGGTGAAGGGGGCCGACTCGGAGGTCAGCGGGGCGGCGTGTCCGGAGCGGACGACGCGGACGGGTTGCGCGGGGGTCTCGACGAGCCGGGCGAACGGGACGCCGAGGGCGACGGCCAGTGCCCACAGCGTCTCGACGCTGGGGTTGCCGGCGCCGCTCTCGACCTGCGACAGCGTGGATTTCGACAGTCCTGCGCGGCGGGCGAGCTCGCCGAGGGAGAGTTCGCGTCGGGTGCGTTCGCGGCGGACGGCGTCGGCGATGGCGCGCAGGGGTGGGCCTTCGGGTGCGTCGACGGTCGGCGCGTCGTGCGTTCGCTCCACCGGTCTCCTCGTTCGACTTGACGAACACGGGCGAGGTGTTCAGTGTAGGACACCATGCGTTCGTTTCGTCGAACACCCACGCCGGAGGGCTCGACCGACGGGTCGCGCGCCGACCTGCGCGACGTCCTCGCCCTCGCGGCCGCCCTTGGCGTGGTCGGGGCGTCGTTCGGCGCGCTGGCGGCCGCGGCGGGCATCCCGTTGCCGATCGTCGCCGGCATGTCGTTGATCGTGTTCGCGGGCGGGTCGCAGTTCCTCGTGGTCGCGGTCGTCGCCGCAGGTGGGGGAGTGCTCGCCGCGGTGGTGGGTGGGCTGCTGCTCAACGCGCGGCACATCCCGTTCGGGCTCGCGATGGCACCCGTCGTCGCCGACCGGTCGCCGGGCCGGGTTCTCGGCGCGCACGTCCTGATCGACGAGGCGGTCGCGTTCTCCCGGGCGCGCGGAACGGGTCCGCGGGCCCGCCGCGCGTTCTGGGCCTGCGGCATCTCGTTCTTCATGCTGTGGAACGTCGGCACGATCGTCGGCGCCGTCGCGGGTGCGGCGGTGCCGGACCCGAACTCGTTCGGGATCGACTCCGCCTTCCCCGCGGCGTTGCTCGCGCTGTTGCTGCCCGGCCTGCGCGCCGCCGACGCGCGGCGGGTCGGGCTCGGTGCGGCGGCGGTCGCCCTGGTGGCGACGCCGTTCCTGCCGCCGGGACTGCCGGTCCTGGCAGGGCTCGCGGGTCTGGCCCTGGCGGGTGGCGCGCCGGTGACGAAGAGCGCGCCGGGGACGAAGGTGGCGTCGTGACCTGGACGGCGGTGCTGGTGCTGGGGGTCGGCACCTATCTGATGAGGCTCTCGGGACTGTTGCTGCGCGGGCGCGTCGAGGTGCCGGAGCGGGTGCAGCGGTTGCTCGACCTGGGCGCCACGGCGTTGCTCGTGGCCCTCGCCGCGACGGCCGCGCTCACCGAGGGGGGCGGGTTCACGGGCTGGGCGCGCCCGGCCGGGGTCGCGGTCGGAGCACTGTCGGCGTTGCTCAAGGTGCCGTTCGTGCTGGTCGTGCTGCTGGCCGCGGGGACGACGGCCGGGCTTCGACTGCTCGGGATCCCGTGACCCCGACCTCGTGACTGGCAATAGTCGCTATAGCGACTATTGCCACTCACAGGGGTCAGGTGCCCACCGAGGCCGGGGCGGCGTCGTAGCGGGCGAAGGTGCGGGTGAACGTCGCCGTGCCGGACGTGGTGGCCCGCAGGTCGACGGCGTAGCGCAGCAGTTCCACCGCCGGGATCTCGGCGACCACCAGGGTGCGGCCGGTGCCCGCGACCTCGGTGCCCAGGACGCGTCCGCGTCGTGAGGAGAGGTCGCCCAGCACCGAGCCGAGGTGCTCGTCGGGGATGCGGATGCGCACCTCGTCGAGCGGTTCGAGCAGGACGGTGCCGCACACCTCGGCGGCCTCGCGCAGCGCGAGCCCGCCGGCGGTCTGGAACGCGGCGTCGGACGAGTCGACACTGTGCGCCTTGCCGTCGACGAGCGTGGCCTTGACGTCGAGCACCGGGTAGGAGGTCTCGCCGCCGGCGGTGAGCCCCCGTTCGAGCTGGGCGCGGATGCCCTTCTCGACGCTCGGCACGAACTGCGTCGGGACCGAGCCGCCGACGACCTTGGACGCGAACACGAACCCGCTGCCGCGCGGCATGGGTTCGAACTCGACGTGGCACACGGCGTACTGGCCGTGCCCGCCCGACTGCTTGACGTGCCGCCCGGTGACCTTTCCCTTGCGCGCCAACGACACCCGCATGGGGACGCGGACGGGTTCGGTGTCGACCTCGGCGCCACCGGCGCGCAGCCGCGACAGCACGACGTCGGCGTGCGCCTCGCCCATGCACCACAGCACGGTCTGGTGGGTCTCGGAGTTGCGTTCCAGGCGCAGGGTCGGGTCGGCGGCGACGATCTTGGACAGTGTCTTGATCAGCGCGTCCTCGTCGCCGCGCGAGTGGGCGACCACCGCGACGGGCAGCAGCGGGTCGGGCAGGTCCCAGGCCTGCAGCAGCAGCGGGTGGTCGGCGGCGGAGACGGTGTCGCCGGTCTCGGCGGACCCGAGCTTGGTGAGTGCGCAGATGTCCCCGGCGATGCAGGCGTCGACCTCGCGCAGCGTCGCGCCGAGCGGTGAGTAGACGTGGGCGAGGCGTTCGTCGGCGTCGTGGCCGTTGTCGTCGGCGATCTCACCGGGGACGCCGTCGTCGGACGGGGTGCGCTGGACCGGGATGTGCCCGCTGACGTGCACGGTGGCATCGGGGCGCAGGGTGCCGGAGAAGACGCGGACCAGCGAGACCCGGCCGACGTAGGCGTCGGCGGAGGTGCGCACGACCTCGGCGGCCAGCGGCCCGGCGGGGTCGGCGGCCAGTACGTCGTGGGAGCTGCCGTCGACACCCGACACCCGGGGGAGCGGGTGCTCCAGCGGCGACGGGAAGCCCCCGACGACGACCTCGAGCAGTGCGTCGAGCCCGATGCCGCTGGACGCGCAGACGGGGACGACGGGATGGAACGAACCGCGTGCGACGGCCGTCTCGAGGTCGTCGGTCAGCGTGGCGACCTCGATGTCCTCGCCGCCGAGGTAGCGCTCCATGAGCGACTCGTCCTCGGACTGCTCGATGATGCCCTCGATGAGCTCGCCGCGGGCGTCGTCGGCACCGTCGGGTGCGGCGCCCTCCGGGGTCTGGGAGAGCAGCCCGTAGAGGTCGGCGAGCCCGCCGTCGGCGGACCGGATCGGCAGGTAGAGGGGGGCGACGCCGGCACCGAACGCGTCGCGGCAGGCGTCGATCGTCGCCTCCAGGGAGGCGCGGGCGTGGTCGCACCGGGCGACGACGACCGCGCGCGGCATCCCGACCTCGGCGCACTCCTCCCACTGCGCGACCGTCGCGGGGTCGACCGCGCCCTCGTGGCCCTCCGACGCGGGGATGACGAAGAGGGCGGCGTCGGCGGCGCGCAGCCCGGCGCGCAGCTCGCCGACGAAGTCGCCGTACCCGGGGGTGTCGATCAGGTTGATCTTCGTCTCACCGTGGACGAAGGGGGCGACGGACAGGGCGACGGAGCGCTGCTGCCGGACGGCGGCCGGGTCGTGGTCGCAGACGGTCGTCCCGTCGAGGACGGTGCCCTGCCGGGGGATGACGCCGGTGTGGGCCAGCAGGGCCTCGACGAGCGTCGTCTTCCCTGCTCCGCTGGGTCCGACGAGGACCACGTTGCGCACGTGGGCGGGATCGGTGACGGCGGGGGCCCGACCGGTCCCCGCACGTTGCCCGCTGTCTGCTCTGCCGGCCATCGCGACCACCTCCACCGGTGGTGTGGAGCGCGGCGCCCCGTTGCGCCGGGCTGTGCTCGATTCCACACCCGTGCCGGGTCCGTCACAACCCCGGAATCGGTATTCCGCCCGGGAGTAGGGTCCTCGGCCGTGCCCATCCCCGGTCCCGGTTATGCCATCACCGCGCGCGTCGAGGCGCCCGCATCCGCCAGCGCCGCAGGCGACCTCGCCGTCGCGGTCGGCCGCGTCGGCGGTGTCGTCACCGCCTACGACGTCGTCGAGGCGCGGACCGACGCGATCGTCGTCGACATCAGCTGCAACGCCCTCAACGAGACGCACGCCGACGAGATCACCGCCGCGCTCGAGGCACTGCCCGGCGTCTCGGTGCGCAAGGTGTCCGACCGGACGTTCCTCCTGCACCTCGGTGGCAAGATCGAGATCCAGTCGAAGGTCAGCCTCCGCAACCGTGACGACCTGTCCCGCGCCTACACCCCCGGTGTCGCGCGGGTCTGCCAGGCCATCGCGGCCAACCCCGCCGACGCCCGGCGGCTGACGATCAAGCGCAACACGGTCGCCGTCGTCACCGACGGTTCGGCGGTGCTGGGCCTGGGCAACCTCGGCGCGGCCGCGGCGATGCCGGTGATGGAGGGCAAGGCGGCGTTGTTCAAGCGGTTCGCCGGGGTCGACGCGTGGCCGGTGTGCCTGGACACCCAGGACACCGAGGAGATCATCCGGACCGTCCAGATCCTCGCGCCGGCCTACGGCGGCATCAACCTCGAGGACATCGCCGCGCCGCGCTGTTTCGAGATCGAGCGCCGGCTGCGCGAGCTGCTCGACATCCCCGTCTTCCACGACGACCAGCACGGCACCGCCGTCGTCGTGCTCGCGGCGCTGCGGAACGCGCTGCGCGTGGTGGGCAAGAAGTTCGCCGACGTCCGCGTCGTCGTCTGCGGGGTGGGCGCCGCGGGTTCGGCGATCATCCGGCTGCTCACCTCCGAGCAGACCGCCGACGTCCTCGCAGTCGACGTCGACGGCATCGTGCACCGCGAGCGCGCAGGGATGGACGCGAACCTCGTCGAGATCGCCTCGATCACCAACGCGCAGAACAGGTCCGGCTCGCTGGCCGACGCGCTCGTCGGCGCCGACGTGTTCATCGGGGTGTCCGCGCCGAACCTGTTCGGCGCCACCGAGGTGGCCACGATGGCCGACGACGCCGTCGTCTTCGCGCTCGCCAACCCCGACCCGGAGATCGACCCGGCGGTCGCGCACCAGCACGCGTCGGTGGTGGCCACGGGCCGGTCGGACTACCCGAACCAGATCAACAACGTGCTCGCGTTCCCGGGTGTGTTCCGCGGTCTGCTCGACGCGCACGCCCGCGACATCACCGACGCGATGCTGCTCGCCGCGTCGGCCGCGATCGCCGACGTCGTCGCCGAGCCGAACCCGTCGTTCATCGTGCCGAGCGTGTTCGACACCTCGGTCGCGCCCGCGGTGGCCGAGGCGGTGCGGGCCGCGGCGGCGCGGGCGGCGACGGAGGCCGGGCCCACAGGTCGGCCCGCGTGAGGGTGCCGCTCCACCTCGATCACGACGACTATCCTGGACGCCTGTGAACGCCCCCGTCGTCGGAGTCCTCGCCCTGCAGGGCGACGTCCGTGAACACCTGTCCGCGCTGTCCGGCTGCGGCGCGGAGGCGCGCCCGGTGCGCCGGGCCGCCGAGCTGGCCGCCGTCGACGGGCTCGTCATCCCCGGCGGGGAGTCGACTACGATGAGCAACCTGCTCGGGGTGTTCGAGCTGCTCGAGCCGCTGCGCGCCCGCATCGGCGACGGCATGCCCGCCTACGGCTCGTGCGCGGGCATGATCCTGCTGGCCTCTGAGGTGCTGGACGGGCGCCCCGACCAGCAGCAGCTCGGTGGGCTCGACGTCGTGGTGCGCCGCAACGCGTTCGGCCGCCAGGTCGACTCGTTCGAGACCGATCTCGACTTCGACGGCGTCGAGGGCGCCCCGGTGCGTGCCGTGTTCATCCGGGCGCCGTGGGTGGAGAAGGTCGGTGCCGACGTCGAGATCCTCGCCTCGGTCCCGCCCGTCACCAGCGCCGGGCAGGATGCCGGGGAGGCGGCGGGCCGGGTGGTGGCGGTGCGTCAGGGCACGGTCCTCGCGACGGCGTTCCACCCGGAGCTGACCGGCGACACCCGGGTCCACGCCCTGTTCTGCGACATGGTGCGCGAGGCCGTCGCGGCCCGCCGGTAGGATCGAACGGTTCCGGCAGGTTCGGTCTGTTCCCGGCTGCGCGGCTCCCGTGGGGCCCGGCCCGGTTGCCGAGGTGTGCCGCACGTGAGCAGCGGGAAGGAAGCGACAGCCGATGAGTGGCCACTCCAAATGGGCGACGACCAAGCACAAGAAGGCCGTCATCGATGCCCGCCGGGGCAAGATGTTCGCCAAGCTGATCAAGAACATCGAGGTCGCGGCGCGCACCGGTGGCGGTGACCCCGACGGCAACCCGACGCTGTTCGACGCGATCCAGAAGGCGAAGAAGAGCTCGGTCCCCAACGACAACATCGACCGCGCCGTCAAGCGGGGTTCGGGCGCCGACGCCGGGGGCGCCGACTACCAGAACATCACCTACGAGGGCTACGGCCCCAACGGTGTCGCGTTGCTGATCGAGTGCCTCACCGACAACCGCAACCGCGCCGCCACCGAGGTGCGCACGGCGATGACCCGCAACGGCGGTGCGATGGCCGACCCGGGCTCCGTGGCGTACCTGTTCAACCGCAAGGGCGTCGTGATCGTGCCGAAGAACGGCCTCGCCGAGGACGACGTGCTGCTGGCGGTGCTCGACGCGGGTGCCGAGGAGGTGAACGACCTGGGGGAGTCCTTCGAGGTCGTCTCCGAGGCCACCGACCTCGTCGCCGTCCGCACGGCGCTGGTCGACGCGGGTATCGACTACGACTCGGCCGACCCGACGTTCCTGCCGACGATGCAGGTCGAGCTCGACGCCGAGGGCGCGAAGAAGGTCTTCAGGCTGATCGACGCGCTCGAGGACTCCGACGAGGTCCAGAACGTGTACGCCAACTTCGACGTGAGCGACGAGGTCATGGAGGCGGTCGACGCCTGACCGTCGGCCGCCGGGACCCGGCCCGTTCGTCGGGATCGTCACCGTACAGGTGATTCCGTCTCGATTTCGGGTTCGCTGCATTTCGTATTCTTTTCCGATTCGAATACGAGAGCAGCGCCATTCCGACCACCTTTGGACTTGCTTTACCCACCCTTTGCATGCAACATCGAGGAGTGGACAACGAGGAGTTGACGGTGCTCGCGGCGAACGTCGGCGTGGTCGACGCCGTTGTGGTCGGGTCGCTCGTCATCGCGGAGTTCTCGCTCCTCACGGAGATGACCGACCCCGCTTTCGACCCGGTGTTCGACTTCCTCGCGACGCGGTCGCACTCGGTCGTCGCCGACGCGATCCAGCCGTCGGAGACCAAAGAGGGCGCCTGGGCGCGGGTGATGCATTTCGAGCTGCACGACGAGGGCGGATCGTCGGACCCGTTCGACGACCTGCCGTTCCGCGCCGGCACGCACTGATCGATTTCGCCTGGGGCTAGGAGCGCGCTGCACAACTCGGACCTACTGCGCGACGGCCGGAGTTGTTCAGCACCCTCCTAGGGTCGCCGTCATGGCAGCTCCCGATCGTGCGCCGGAACTGCGGATCGCGACGCCGGCCCCCGAACACGCCGGCGAGATGCTGACGGTGCAGCGCGCCGCCTACGTCACCGAGGCGCAGCGCTACCACGCGCCCGGTATCCCGCCGCTGCGCGAGACCGTGCAGGAGATCCGCGCCGATCTCGCCGGCGTCGGGCCCGCGCTCGTGGCGCGGGCGGCGTGGCTGGGGCCGCGCCTCGTCGGGTCGGTCCGCGGGCGGGCCGACGGCGCTGCGATGGAGGTCGTGCGGTTCACCGTGGCGCCCGACGTCCAGGGCGGGGGAGTCGGCCGGGCCCTGCTCCAGGCCCTGCACGCCGCGGCGCCCGCGTCGGTCGGGTTGTTCTGGCTGGTCACGGGTTCCCGCAGCGACGACAACCTGCGTTTCTACGGTGCGGCGGGCTACCGGGCCACGGGCACGGTCGTCGACGACGCGGGCGTGCAGCTGGTGCGGATGGAACGCGCCCGCGACCCGGAGCCGCCGCAGCCGTGACAGGGCCCCGGTGTGGGGCCGGTGTCGGTTCCGCGGACAATGTCGCGCGAGTCGCGCGTCCCGGACCTGGGCGTGTGTGGCCGGTGTAGGGGAACGGAGACCTGCCGTGAGCACTCCCGGTTGGACGCAGGGGCCCGACGGCCGCTGGTACCCGCCCCCGCCGCCCGGCCCGCCTCCCGGGGCGCCTTTCGGGCCGCCTCCGGGGCCGCCTCCGGGGCCGCTTCCGGGGCCGCAGGGTGGGTACCCGCCGCCCGGCGGCGGCTACCCGCTCGGCCCGCAGAGGGGCGGGAGCTACCCACCTCCGCCCTCACCTCCCCGCAGGAGCAACACCGGGAAGATCGTGGCGGTCGTCGTGGTGGTCCTGGTCGTGCTGATCGGTGCGGGAGGCTTCTTCGCCTACCGGGCCGTGACCAGCGTCGCGGCGGGTGTGACCGGAGGAGCGGGCGGCGACTGCCCGGCGGTGTCGAAGGACGACGTCGACGCCGTGCTCGGCGGGAACTTCGACGTGGTCTCCATGGGCGGGGTCGGGTCGTTCGCGGCGCCGATCCTCGACTCGCGGGTGCTGCCCGACGCCGAGACGTGCTGGGCGGTGCAGAGCGGGCAGGGCGACACCGACCTGGGCAAGCTCGCGCGGATCGCCCGCTACTCCGGCGGCGACGCGGCGGCCCGCTTCCAGGCCGAGCTGACGAAGGCGAAGGGCACGAGCGAGGACCGCGGCAACGGGATCACGGTGTCATCGTCGGCGTACTTCGCGAAGTCCGTGGCGGCGGGCGACGAGGCGTTCTGCACGACCGGCGACGGCACCAGCTCGGCGGGTGCCTTGGTCCGCCGCGGGGACCTGCTGGTCTACGTGTCGACGACGGCGGGCGGCGAGGGCGGGATCCCGCAGATCCAGTTCGACCCGGACGCCGGGCCGGGTGCCGCGGTCGGCTTCGCCACCGACGCCGCCAACTGCGACCTGGCCGTCGCGCTCGCGGATAAGGTGACCTGACACCGTCACTCACGAGACGATCCCCGGTACACCCGCACCCGCGCCGGCCGCACACAACGGCCGTCGGCGCGCAGCCCGTCGGTGAGGGTCGCGGCGACGGTCCGGTCGAGGGCGTCGTCGTCGGTCGTCGCGACCTCCGCAGCGTCCATCGTCGCGGCGTCGAACACGTCGCCGGGCAGGGGCGTCACGACGAACCCGCCACGCCCCGCGAGGACCCGCTCCAGGCCGGCGGCCAGCGCCTCGAAGGCCTCGGCGTCCGGCGTCGACGCCGCCGTCGACGCGCAGGTCATGGCGTCGGAACGCAACGCGTGCAGGTCGACGAGCAGCGCCACGTCGGGCCCCGGGCCGGGGGCGGCGGGACGCGCGGAGGACGCGGCGGCCTGCCGCGCGAGCAGCCGGGCGACGTCGTCGACCTTGTCCGCGACGTCGCGCAGGGAAGGTTCGCTCACGCCTTCAGAACCTATCGATAGCCTGGCGCCGTGGCCGTCCACGGTATCGATCTCGGTACGACCAACTCCGCCGTCGCCCGTATCGCCCCGGACGGGAGCCCCGTCGTGCTCGCCGGGATGTCGGGGGAGCCGACCACACCGTCGGTCGTGCTGTTCGCGTCCCGCGACGAGTACGTCGTCGGCGAGGGCGCCCGCCGTGAGGCGCGGCTCGACCCGGAGCACGTGTGCGCGCTGGTCAAACGCCGGATGGGCGACGCGGCGTGGCGGTTCGTCGCGCACGGCAAGGCGTGGTCGGCACCCGCGGTCTCGTCGCTGATCCTGTCGAGCCTGGTCGCCGACGCCCGCTTCGCCGACGGCGAGGAGCCGACGTCGGCCGTCATCACGGTGCCCGCCTACTTCGGTGACGAGGAACGCCGCGCGACGGTGCAGGCCGGCGTCTACGCGGGCCTCGACGTCGTCGACGTGTTGTCCGAGCCGATCGCCGCCGCCCTGTCCTACGGGTTCGGCCGCCTCGACGGCAGCGTGGGCATGAGCGGCGTGGGCATGAGGAAGGCCGACGGGGAGACCGTCCTCGTCTACGACCTCGGCGGTGGCACCTTCGACGTCGCCGTCATCGAGCTGGCCGACCGGCGCATCTCGGTGCTCGCGGTGGAGGGCGACCACCAGCTCGGCGGTGCCGACTGGGACGAGCGGCTGGCGCTGCACCTGTCGCGGAGGTTCGCCGAGGCCGCACCCGGCGCCGAGGACCCGCTCGACGACTCCGCCGGCGCCCAGGCGCTCGTCCTCGCGGCCGAGCGGGCCAAGCACGAGCTGTCCGACGCCGACCGGACCGACGTCGTCGTCGCCCACGACGGTGCCCGGGTCACGGTGCCGGTGACCCGCGCGGAGCTCACCGAGCTGACCGCGCCGCTGCTGCGCCGCACGATCGACCTGACCCGGTCCTGCCTGGCCGAGGCGGCCCGTCGCGGCGTCGACCGGGTCGACCGGGTGCTGCTCGTCGGCGGGTCGTCGCGGATGCCGTCGGTGGCCGAGGCGCTGCGCGCCGAGCTCGGGCTGGAGCCGCTGCTGCACGACCCGGACCTCGCCGTCGCCCGCGGCGCCGCGCTGTACGGCGAGAAGAAGGAGCTGGAGCGCATGGTCGCGGCCGACCTGCGCACCCGGGGGAGGCTGCGCGACGGCGACCCCGTCGAGGACGCCCCCTCGGCCGACCTCGACGACGCGTGCCGCCGCGTCGCGGACGCCTTCTCCGTCCCCCTCGCGCAGGTCCGCCGCGCCGTGGAGATCCGCGTCGACACCGTCGTGTCGCGCGGGTTCGGCGTCCTCGCGGTCAGCGACGCCGGACGTCTGGAGCCGTCGTGGCTGGTGCACCGCAACGACCGCCTGCCGGTGCGCACCAGCCGCTCGTTCGGGACGGTGCGGGCCGACCAGTCCGTCGTGGCGCTGACGGTCGTCGAGCAGCAGGGCCAGGCCGAGTCGCAGCGCACCCAGGACGTCAAGATCCTCATCCAGGGTGAGATCACCGGCATCCCGCCCGGTCACGACGAGGGGTCGGAGATCCGGGTGACGTTCGAGATGGGGTTCGACGGGGTCCTGCACGTCACCGCGTTCCATGTCGACGCGGCGATGCCGCTGGAGCTCACCGCGACGACCGGCGCGACGTTGTCGCAGGCCGAGGTCGCCCGTGAACGCGACCAGCTGGGCCGGGCCCGCCGTCGTGGCTGACCGCCCCGTGACCCTGGAACCGTTCGACCCCAACGGCTACCGCAAGCGGGTGCTCGCCGCGGTCGACCGGCGCGGCGGCCCCGACACCTCGGACGCGTTCGAGCTCTACGACATCCCCGTCGACGCCGCGGCCGCCGGCACCCTCGACGACGCCGCCGTGGTGGCGCGCATCGACGAGGTGTGGGGGTTCTGGCAGCGCCAGCGTGACCATCCGAAGTACCGGCTGCTCGTCGCGGAGCTGGTCGCCGGTCACGACGCCCGCAGCGCCGACCTGCGCGACCCCGGGCGGCGCCGGGTGGCCGCCGTGGCGGCGAGGGCCGTGCGGGAGCAGCGCGACGCGGCCCGCTACCAGCTCCTCGACGCCGCGATCGCCCGGCTCGTCGACCGGCACGGCGGCGTCCCGGCCGACAAGGTCGAGGGGCTGCACGACGTCGGCGCCCTGGCCGGGCTCGACCGGGCCGAGGTGTCGGCGCGGCTGAACCGGCATCGGCTGCTGCCCGCTGCTGCGGCCCCCGCGCCGGACGCCGCGGTGGTCGGCCCGGAACGACGGCGTCAGGTCCGAGCACTGCTCGACGAGTTCGGCCGCCTCACCGGCGCCACCCCGCCGCCGACGCTGCTCGCCCTGCTCGGCCTCGACACCGGCGCCGGTCCGGAGGAGGTCGGCGAGCGGGCCGCGGGCTGGCGTACCCGGGCCCGCGAGCTGCCGCCGGACCGGCTGCGCGTCGTCGTCGACGAGCTGCTCGTGCACGTTGCCGACCTGCTGGAGGCCGGGCCGCGGGCGATCGCGGGCTACCTCGCCGCCGTGGAGGCCGACGCCGCCGACGCGCTCCGCCCGCAGGTCCGGGCCGCCGTGCTGGTGGAGGACCGGCTGGTCGCCGAGGACCACGCCCATCTGGTCGACACGGGCGTCGAGGCGGGCTTGGACCGGGCCGCCGCGGCGGCGCTCGTCGCGCGGCTGGCCGCGGAGCTGGGTGCGCAGGTCGAACCGGTGCCCGGCGCGGCTGCGCCACCCCGTCGCGACCCCGCTCCGGCGCTCACGGGCCCCGACCTGCGCGAGGTCCGCCGCGCCCTGCGCGAGGGCCGGCCCCGCGCCGCGGCGGCGGTGCTCGGCGACGTCCGGGGCCTCGACGGCGCGCCCGGCACCCAGGCCCGCGCGCTCGCCGCGCAGATCGAGACCGTCGTCGCCGAGGCCGCCCGCACCTGGGTCGTCCTCGACTCGGCCCGCGCCGCCCACCGCTGGGTGGAGGCCGCCGCGCTCGCCGACCGGTTGCGGCGCACCGCCTCGGACGTGCCGGGCCCCGACGGGCGCACCGTCGCCGACGCCGTGGCGGAGGCCGACGGGCACGTCGCCGCCGCCGACCGCGCGTTCGCGCGGGTGCCGTCGGGGCCGCCGACGGAACGCGTGCGCGCGCTGCGTCAGGTGCTGGCGGCCTGCGCCGACCACGCGGCGGCGTTCGAGGCGCTGTCGCGGGGCGCGCCGCCCGCGGCCCCGGTCTGGGTCTCGGCCGCCCGCGACGCCGCCGGCGCCGTGCTGGTGCTCTGGGAGCCGCCCGCCGAGGCCGGCGTGACCCACAAGGTGGAACGACTCACACCCGAGGGGGCGTGGCGGGTCGTCGGCCGGACCGCCGACGCGACGATCGAGGACGGCGGCGCCCCACCCGGCGTCGAGGCGCCCGTCTACCGGGTCACCTCGCTGGTCGACGGTCGCGCGTCCGAACCCGTGCGCTCCGACGACGCGCCGCGGGCCGCCGCGGGGGAGCCGGGGCCGGGGGGACCCGAACCGTCGCGGGTGCGCGCCGAGCGTGGCCCCGGCGGCGTCGTCCACGTCAGCTGGGCGGGCGGTCCCGCCGCGCGGTACCGCGTCCGACGTCGTCGCCCTGACGGTGGTTGGAGCGTCGTGGGGCGGGTAGCCGGTACGACGATCGACGACGGAAACGTCCCACCCGGGAACCTTCCGGTGTACGAGGTCGTTCTGGTCGACGACGGCGCCTCCCCGGGCGACGTCGCGCCCCGGGCGTGCTCGGACGGGTGACCTGCTCCACGCCCGCCACGCGCTCCCGACGATCCGGGCACACTGGAATCGGACGGGACGTCCCTTTTCGGGAGACCGCCCACCGGCGTCCTGATCACCGGCGATACCGTTGCCGCGAACGGTGACGGGCACGAGCCCCGCCGGGCCGTGAGGCCCCACACGAGCGCAACAGAAGCAGAGGACATGAACCTTCGAATCTTCGGATGGTCGTACGCGGTCACGGTCGTGGCTCTCGTCGTCGCCTTCCTGTACGGCGGTGTCGAGGCGCTGATCCTCTGCGCGATCCTCGGCATCCTGGAGATTTCGCTCTCCTTCGACAACGCGGTCGTCAACGCGACCGTGCTGGAGCGGATGAGCCCGTTCTGGCAGAAGATCTTCCTGACGATCGGCATCCTGATCGCCGTCTTCGGTATGCGGCTCGTGTTCCCGCTGCTCATCGTGGGCATCACGGCGAACCTGGGCCCGATCGAGGCGTTCCAGCTCGCCCTCGAGCAACGACCCGAGACCGATCCGACGAGCTACGCCTACCTGCTCAACCAGGCGTACCCGGAGATCGCGGCGTTCGGCGGCATGTTCTTGTTCATGCTCTTCCTCGACTGGGTCTTCGAGGACCGTGAGCACCGCTGGCTGGCCTGGCTCGAGCGTCCCCTCGCCAAGATCGGCGCGCTCAACCGGCTCTCGGTCGTCATCGCCATCGGCGCGCTCGTCGTCCTCGCCAGCACCCTGGCGGCCGAGCCCGGCAAGGTGCTCGTCGCGGGCTCGCTGGGTCTCGTCACCTACCTGCTGGTCAATGGCCTGGGTGACCTGTTCGAGTCGGCCGGCGGCGCCGACGCGCTCGCGGGCGGCGGCGACGGGGACGAGGCCGGGGACGGGGCCGCGACGAAGTCCGGCGGCCCGTCGAACCTCGCGAAGGCCACCGGCAAGGCCGGCTTCTTCCTGTTCCTCTACCTCGAGGTCCTCGACGCGGCGTTCTCGTTCGACGGCGTCATCGGCGCCTTCGCGATCACGACCGACCCGATCCTCATCGCGCTCGGCCTGGGCCTCATCGGCGCCATGTTCGTCCGCTCGCTGACGGTGTTCCTGGTCCGCAAGGGCACCCTGCAGGACTACGTGTACCTCGAGCACGGTGCGCACTGGGCCATCGGCGCCCTGTCGGTGATCCTGCTGGTCGGCATCGGCTACCACGTCAACGAGATCATCACCGGCCTCATCGGCGTCGCGTTCATCGGCGCGGCCTTCCTGTCCAGCATCCTGCGCAACCGCAGGCTGGCCCGGGAGGGCGTCGAGACCGAACAGCCGCTCGACGAGGTTGCCGCCGCCGAGTCCGGCAGCCAGGTCCGCAAGTAGCTCGTACGTGACACACCGGGAGGGGCGGCAGCCGCCGTTCCTCCCGGCTCACCGGATGACCCGTGAACCGAACGGAGCCATTGCATGAGCGTGAACATGACCAAGGGCCAGAAGGTCTCGCTGGCCAAGCGCGGTGGCGGCAGCCTCACCGTCGTGCGGATGGGCCTGGGATGGGACGCGGTGAAGAAGCGCGGCCTGTTCGGCGGTTCGAAGTCGCAGTCGATCGACCTCGACGCGTCGGCCCTGCTGTTCGACGGCGCAGGCCAGCTCGTCGACGCCGTCTGGTTCCGGCAGCTGCAGAGCCGCGACGGCTCGGTGCGCCACACCGGCGACAACCTGACCGGCGACGGTGAGGGCGACGACGAGTCGGTCATCGTCGACCTCACCCGGCTCCCGCCGGGCATCGCGCAGATCGTCTTCACGGTGAACTCGTTCACCGGCCAGGACTTCTCCCAGATCGAGAACGCGTTCTGCCGCCTCGTCGACGAGACCACCAACGAGGAGCTCGCCCGCTACGACCTCAGCGGCTCCGGCCGACACAACGCGCAGATCATGGCCAAGGTGTCGCGCGCCGGCTCCGGGGACTGGACGATGACGGCGATCGGCGCCACCGCGAGCGGGCGCACCGTGCAGGACCTGGTGCCCGCCACCGCCGGCTACCTGTAGGTACCCGTTCCACGACGACGGCCC
>NZ_BJVJ01000004.1 GCF_007989085.1 Pseudonocardia sulfidoxydans NBRC 16205 | reverse complement strand
TTCGAGGATCGCCCCGCGCACCCCGTCGACGGTGCCGTCGGTGGTGGTCAGGGCGTCGACGCGGTGCCGGAACCGCAGGTCGACGCGGCCGGCGGCGGCGTGCTCGCGGACGCGGCGCTCGAAGGGTTCGACGAGCCCCGGCCCGGTGCCCCACGTGACGTGGAAGCGCGGCACCGAGTTGCCGTGGCCGTCGGCGAGCCCGCCGCCGCGCTCGGCCCACCCGACGACCGGGAACCAGCGGACCCCCATGGCGTGCAACCAGGACCGCTTCTCACCGGCGGCGAAGTCGACGTAGGCGCGGGCCCAGCGCAGGGCCCAGTGGTCGGCGCCGCCGACGTCGCCGGGGTCGCGGTCGAACCCCGCGCTGCCCAGCCAGTCCTGCCAGGCGAGGTCGGCGGAGTCGCGGACGCCGAGGCGGCGCTGCTCCGGGGAGTCGACGAGGAACAGCCCACCGAACGACCAGTACGCCTGCCCGCCCAGCGACGCATCGGGTTCCTGGTCGAGCAGGATCACGCGGCGGCCCGCGTCGGCCAGCTCGGCGGTGGCGGCCAGCCCGGCCAGTCCCCCGCCGACCACGATCACGTCGGTGTCCACGGGCCGAGGATGCCAGCCCACCGGATCTCGCGGGCGCGCCACGCCCGTAGGGTGGGTGTCGGCCGCGACCGGCGAGGGTGGAGCACCACCGGGGAGCGGCCGACCGCACGTCCATCGGAGCGTCGACCGCCTGGGTGCCCCGGCCCGTCCCGACCGCCGACCGTGAGGACCCGCATGCTCCTGCGCTACGGCACCAACCCCCACCAGCAGCCGGCCACCGCCGAGTTCCTCGACCCGGCCCGCCCACCCCTGCGGGTGCTGTCCGGCGAACCGTCCTACGTCAACATGCTCGACGCCCTCACCGGGTGGGCGCTGGTCCGCGAGGCGGCCGCCGTGTGCGGTACGCCGGTGGCCGCGTCGATGAAGCACGTGTCGCCCGCCGGGGTGGCGCTCGCCGGGCGCGTCGACGAGGTCGCCGCCGAGACGTTCGGGCTCGACGCGGCCGCCGTCGGACCGCTGACGAGCGCCTACGTCCGGGCCCGCGACGCCGATCCCCGCGCCTCGTTCGGCGACATGATCGCCGTCTCCGAGCCCGTCGACGCCGAGCTGGCCGACCTCGTCCGGCGCCTCACCAGCGACGGGATCATCGCGCCCGGCTACGCGCCCGGGACCGTGGAGACGTTGGCAGCCAAGAAGGACGGCCGGTTCCTGGTGCTGGAGGCCGACCCGTCGGTGGCGCCGCCGCAGCGGGAGGTCCGCGAGATCGGCGGGGTCCGGCTCGAACAACCGCGCGACGTCGAACCCCTCACCGCAGAGCTGCTCACGCGCTCGGCGCCCGCGCTGGCCCCGCGCGCCGTCACCGACCTGCTGCTCGGCCTGGTCGCCATGCGGCACACCGAGTCCAACGCCGTCGCCTACCTGCGCGACGGGATGGCACTGGGCATCGGGGCGGGCCAGCAGTCACGGATCGACTGCACCCGGCTGGCCGGGACGAAGGCCGACAACTGGTGGCTGCGCCGGCACCCGGCGGTGCGGTCGATGACGTTCGTCGAGGGCCTGTCGGCGACGGAGCGGACGAACTGGCGGTTGCGCGTCGTGGAGGGCGACCTGGACCTGCGGGAGACGGGGCTGCTGTCGGCGGCGACGCGCGGGTTCACGCTGTTCACGGCGCGGGAGCGGACGTCGTGGATCGGGCGGCTCGACGAGGTCGCGTTCGTCTCCGACGGGGCGATCCCGTTCCGCGACAACGTCGACCAGGCCGCGCGGCACGGGGTGCGCCACCTCGCCGAGCCCGGCGGCTCGACGCGCTCACCCGACGTCGCGGCGGCCTGCCGGGAGCACCGCATCACCCGCGTCCGTGACGTCCCCCGGCTGTTCCGGCATTGACGACACACACCCTGCGACGATTGACATTCGATAGATTTTCCTCGAAGCTCGATTCATGATGATCGAGCGTCGAGCGATACCCACGCTACGGGTGTTCCTCGTGGTGCTGTTCTGCGTCCTCCTCGTCTTCCAGTTCCTGTCGCTGCCCGGCACCTTCCGATACATGGCCGAACAGAACCCGAACGACGCCCCGCTGCGCTGGCCGGCGACGATCATCGCCGGGTTCTGGGTGCTGTGCGTGCAGGTCGTGATCGTCGCGACCTGGCAGCTGCTCACCCGCGTCACGCAGGACCGCATCTTCAGCGAGAGCTCGCTGCGCTGGGTCGACGTGATCGTCGGCGCGATCGCCGCGGGCTGGCTCGTGCTCGTCGCGGTCGACGTCGTCGTCCTCACCCAGGCCGACGACCCCGGCATGCCCATGCTCCTGCTGCTGCTCACCACCGGCGTCACCGTCTTCGGGCTGCTGGTCGTGGTGCTGCGCACCCTGCTGCGTCGGGCCACGACGTTGCGCACCGATCTCGACGCGGTGATCTGAGTGGCGATCGTCGTGCGCATCGACGTCGAACTCGCCCGGCGCAAGATGAGCGTCGGCGAGTTCGCCGAGCGGGTCGGACTGACCCCGGCCAACGTCGCCGTCCTCAAGAACGGGCGCGCCAAGGCCGTCCGGTTCTCGACGCTCGAGGCCATGTGCCGGGTGCTCGAGTGCCAGCCGGGCGATCTGCTGGAGTTCGTCGACGAGAAGGAACCGGCCGACACCCGGGCGGTTCCCGGGCACACCTGATCCGGTGCCTACGGCGACGAATCCGTCGCCGTAGACACCGGATCAGCCGGGGTCGGGGCGGAGGAGGCGTTCCAGGGCGTCGCGGGCGGCGATGCGGTTGAGGTCCACGGCCAGTGCCTCCAGCCACAGGTCCACCCCGACCGGGCGGCGGCTGACCACCGTCCCCCGCACGACCTGCCGGATCTCTCCCTCGACCGCACCCCGCGGACCCTCGCGCAGCTCCAGGTCGCGGTCCTGGCCGTGCACCAGCACCGCGACGGGACGCCCCTCGCGGCCCGTCACCCGGTCGGTCAGCCCGCGCCTGAGCTCGACCTCCACCATCCCGGCGGGCAGCGCCCCCGCCAACGCCCCGGCGAGCAGCCGGGCGTAGGACGCCACGTCGCTCCGGTCGCTGCGCAGCATCTCCGCGAGCAGCTGAACGTCGGCCATCGGGCCGAGCCCGCTCGGTCCCCCGCCCGGTTCCGTCACGGGGACGAGTTCTACCGGTCCGCCGACCGCCGGGCCACCGATCGGCGGGGTGCGTCGCCCCTCGGCCCGCCGCCCGGCCGACGCTGAGGTTGCGGCCGAACACCCGCACGCAACCCCACTGCTGTCAAAGCGCCGTGCCGCGACGCTGAGGTTGCGGCCGATCGCCCGCGCGCAACCCCACCGCTGTCGACGCGCCGCGACTGGGTGCGGCGCCGGCCCCCGTTCGCACCTACGATCCCGACAACGCCGACGGACCCGCACCCACGGCGACCCCCGGCACCGCCGAACGGGAACGACGACCCGGGCCCGCACGGCTAGCGTGAGTCGCATGCCCTCCGCGTTCTCGGACCTGCACCACCGCGACACCCCGCTGCTGATCCCCAACCCGTGGGACGCCGGGTCGGCGCGCCTGCTGGCCTCGCTCGGTTTCCGGGCCCTCGCCACGACCAGCAGCGGGTTCGCCGGGACGCTGGGCCGTCGCGACGGCGGCGTCACCCGGGACGAGGCCCTCGCCCACGCCGCGACGATCGTCGCCGCCACCGACCTGCCCGTCTCGGCCGACCTCGAGAACGGCTTCGGCCACGCCCCCGGCGACGTCGCCGCGACGATCACCGCCGCCCGCGGGGCCGGGCTCGCGGGCGGGTCGGTAGAGGACTTCACCGGCGACGCCGGCTCCCCGATCTACGCCCGCGACGCGGCGGTGGAGCGGATCGCGGCCGCGACGTCCGCAGCCGGCGGCGAGTTCGTCCTCACCGCGCGCTGCGAGAACCTGCTGCACGGCGTGCACGACCTCGCCGACACGATCGAGCGGCTGCAGGCCTACCAGGAGGCGGGGGCCGATGTCCTCTACGCGCCCGGCCTCGCCCGGATCGCCGACGTCGAGACGGTGGTGCGCAACGTCGACCGGCCCGTCAACGTGCTGCTGGTCGACGGCGGCCCGACCGTCGCCGAGCTGGGGAGGGCCGGGGTCGCGCGCATCTCCGTCGGCGGAACGTTCTTCTACGCGGCGTCGGGGGCCCTGATCGACGCGGGCAAGGCGCTGCTCGACGGCGACACCTCGTTCTTCGCGAACGCCGCGACCGGCCGGGAGGGCGCCGCGGCCGCGTTCACCTGACCCCGCACGGCGCGCAACCTCACGGTCGTCCGCGGCTCGCGGAACGACCGTGAGGTGGCGCGCGGAGTTCGGTCACGCCGCGGTGGCACCCGCGACGCGGCGGCGCGAGGTCGCGCGGCGTTGGGCGACCAGCGACAGCACCCCCAGCGCGACGACCATGATCCCGTAGCCGGCGGTCGTGACCTGCAGGCCGAGCGACGTCGCGGCGAACCCCGCGGCGACGGCGGGGACACTGAAGGCCAGGTAGGAGATGGTGTAGGCGACGGCGAAGAGGGCGCCGCGCTCGTGAGGTGCGGCGATGCGGGCGTAGGTCCCGAAGGTCCCGAGCGCCGCGGCACCGAACCCGACGCCGGCGACAACCGTGCCGAGCGCCGCGACCAGCCCGAGCCCGAGGTCCACACCGACGAGGGCGACGGCGGTGCCGAGGCTGACGAGGGCGCCGGCGAGGGTCAGCAGCCGGTCGAGCGGCCGGCGCCGCAGCAGCAGTGCTGTCAGGGCGCCGGGCGCGCAGAGCAGGACCACGACGAACCCGCCGACGAGGTGGTTGCGCACCCCGAGGACCTCGGCGGCCACCGACGGGCCGAGGGAGAAGAACAGCCCGCCCAGCGACCAGGACGCCAGCAGGATCGGCACGAGCGCGAACACCTCGGGACGCAGCCTGCGCGGAACACCGACGACGGGCCGCAGCGACCCGAGGGCGCCGGGCACCCGGGCGGACGTCTCCGGCATGAGCGCGACGGCGACGGCGGCCACCGCGAGCAGCGCGAGGAACACGACGAAGACGAGCTGCGTGGGCGCGGGTGCGTACTGGACGAGTGCACCGGCACCGAGCGACCCGATCCCGAGTCCGGCGATGGGCGCGACGCTGCTGACGACGCCGGCACGGGTGGGCTCGTGCGGTGGGGCGGTGTCGACGAGGGCGGCGGAGAGCGTCGTGATGGCGGCGCCGGTGGCCAGGCCCTGCAGCGCGCGGGCGAGCAGGAGCACGGGGACGCCGTCGGCGACGAGGAACAGCACGAACGCGACGGCTTGCAGTGCGACGGCGGCGGCGAGGACCGGGCGGCGGCCGACGTGGTCGGACAGTCCGCCGACGACGAGCAGCGAGCCGAGCAGGCCGATGACGTAGACGGCGAAGACGACGGTGAGGGCCGTGGGGGTGAAGCCCCATGCCTGCTGGTAGACGACGTAGAGCGGGGTCGGGGCACCCGCGGCGGCCATGAACAGGACGATGACGGAGGCGACCACGGGGAAGGTGCGGGCCCGGGTCAGCCGTCGTGACGTCGTCCCGGAAGTCGTCCCGGAAGTCGTCCCGGGGGCGGGGGGTGGTGCGGTGGCGGGCATCGCTCTCCAGACAGCAGTGATCGTTGCGTTAGAGATTACGGCACCAACGCAACGATCGCTGCAATAATGCCGTCATGGCTTCTCGCACGGCAGACACCACCCGTTCGGACGCCGCCGCGGGCCCACCGACCCGACCGGGCGGCCGGTCCGCGCGCGTCCGCACCGCCGTCCATCGCGCCGTCATCGAGCTGCTCGCGCAGGCCCCCGCCGAGCAGCTGACGATGCCCGTCATCGCCGCCCGCGCGGGCGTGCACCCGACGACGGTCTACCGCCGCTGGGCCTCGCTCGGCGACCTGCTCAGCGCCGTGGCCGAGAGCCGGTTCACCGACGACCTCGTCGTCCCCGACACCGGCTCGCTGCGCGGCGACCTGCGACGGTGGGCCGCTGACGTCGCCACCGACCTGACCGACCCGGAGACGCTGGCGATCATCCGCGCCGCGCTGGGCACGAGCACCGAGGGTGGCTGCGCGTGCATCGGCGAGCGGCGCACCCAGCTCGGGTCGATGTTGGATCGTGAGCGCGACCGCGGGGGCGCGGTGCCGACCGTCGACCGGGCCGCCGACATGCTCATGGGCCCGATCTACTTCCGGGCCCTGTTCACCGAGCGTCCCGGTGGCGCGGACTGGGCCCGCGAGCTCGCGGACACCCTGGTCGACCACTGCACGCAGCCGCAGCCGAGCCCAGCCTGACCTTCCGAGAGCGAGCCCACAGCTCCTTTTCTGGACTTGGTCCAGAAAAGGGGTAATCTGGAACCTGTCCAGAAAAGAACTGACTCGCTCTCCCGAGGAGGCCGACCCACCATGAACCGCGAACGCATCGGCACCGACCTGCAGGACACCCTGATCGAGCTGACCGACCTGGCGCTGCAGGCCAAGCAGCTGCACTGGAACGTCACCGGCCCGACGTTCCTGTCGGTGCACGAGCAGCTCGACGCCCTGACCGACGAGGCGCGCGCCGGGGGCGACGCCGTCGCCGAGCGGGCCGTCGCGCTCGGACAGCCGGCCGACGGCCGCGTCGCGATCGTCGCCAAGGAGACCCCGCTCCCCGAGGCGCCCGACGGCCGTCTCCCCACGGCCGCCGTCGTCGCGCACACCGTCCGCGTGCTCGACACCGTGATCGAGCGGATCCGCACCCGGATCGCCCAGCTCGACTCGCTCGACCTGGTGAGCCAGGACCTGCTGATCGGGATCGTCGCGGGGCTGGAGAAGCAGCGGTGGATGTTCGACGCGCAGCAGGCCTGAGCAGTCGTCTGCGCTCCGGCGGACTGCGGGCCACCGGCCCGCGCGTCGAGGTCCTCGGCGCCCTCGAGGACCTCGGCGGCCACCGCACCGCCGACGAGGTGCACGACCTGCTCACCACCCGGGGCCGGCGGGTTCCGCGGTCGAGCGTCTACAACGCCCTGTCCTCGCTGGTCGGGGCGGGGCTGGCGCTCACCGCGGACGCCGGCCCCGGCGCCGTGCTCTACGAGACCGGACGCGAGTGGCACCACCACTTCGTGTGCCGCGTCTGCCACCGCGTCATCGACGTCGCCTGCGCTGCCGACGCGATGCCCTGCCTGAACCCGGATCCGTCGGTGGGCGAGGTCGAGGAGGCCCAGGTCGTCCTCCGCGGAACGTGCGCGGCCTGCCTCGCCGGGGGCCGGCCTCACGGCGCCCGCCGGGTCACGAACCCGTGACCAGCGACATCACGAATCGGTCACCGTCTCTTTTCGAGACATCCGGCCTCCCGTGAGGGGTTCACGATGCGTCCAGACCGTCGCACAGCCGGTGCGCGCGGTCGCCGTCCACACCGTCACACCAGATCGCTCGAGAACGCTCCGCGTCCACGGTGCCCGCGCACTCCATGGCACGCCCGTCCCTCGAAGTACTCACCCAGTACTCACCCGCTGCAGTACCGAACTCAACGAGGAGATCCGGTCATGACAGTCGAGAACGAGGCCCAGGCTCCCGTCGCGGAGGCTGCGGCACCCGCAGCCGCCCCCGCCGGAAACCCGTCACTGTTCGCGCTTCCCTGCTTCCTGGTCGGCAGCCTTACGCTCGGCCTCTGGCTGGTCGGCTACCTGCCGGCCGCACTTCCCGGCGGACTGGTCCCCGCCGTGTTCTTCGCATCCGGCATCGGCGTGCTGCTGTCGGGTCTGTGGGCCGCCCGCATCGGCCAGAGCGCCGTCGCCGGCATCTTCGGGATGTTCGGCGTCTTCTGGCTGAGCTTCGGGTTCATGGTCATGGGCCTGGTCAACGGGTGGTTCGGGGTGTCGGCCACCGACGCCACCGCCGCCGCCTCGCAGGTCCAGTCCCTGCAGGCCACGTTCCTGATCTCCTGGCTGGTCGTACTGGTCGTCGTCACCGTGGCGACCATGCGCCTGCCGCTGGCCTTCACGCTGCTGTTCCTCTTCGTCGACATCGCGGTCGCGCTGGTGCTCGCCGGTGTCCTCGGCGGGTCGACGGGGATGCTCACGGGCGGCGGCATCGCCGTGTTCGTGTTCTGCCTGATCGGCATCTACCTGTTCTACGACGCCATGAACCAGGAGTTGGGTGGCCGCGCGTTGCCGATGGGCGCGCCGGTCGTCAAGTAGAACTCCGGGTGCGGGTCCCGCGATCCGGGGCCCGCACCCGGCTCCACCTCGCGCGCCGGCGGCTCACCACCGCCGGCGCGTTCCTATTCCTGCAACCGCGCCTGGACCCACGCCGCCGTCGCGAGCAGTCCGGCCTCCCGCCCGGGATGACCGACGAGCTGCACCCCGAGCGGCACACCGGCCGCGGTCCGCATTCCCGGGATCGCGACCGCGGGCAGGTTCATCAGCTGGAACGGCCGCGACATCGTCGGCTTCCCGGTGGCGCCCAGGCCTTCGGGCGCCGGGCCGGGGGCGGCGGGCAGCAGGATCGCGTCGGCCTCGCCGAGCAGCCCGGTGACAAGGTCCCGCTGGGCCGTGGCCCGGGCCCGGGCGGCCGCCCAGGACGCCTCGCCGACGGCCGCGCCCTTCACCAGCATCTCGCGCAGGATGTCGCTGAGCCGGTCGGGTGACGTCGCGAGCTCGGTGCGCATCGAGACCGCGGCCTCGTACTCCATGACCGTGACGTGGTCGTCCTCCAGCGGCCCGAGACGCAGGGTCGCGTCGCTGATCCGGGCCCCGTCGCCGCGCAGCGCCGTTACGGCACGCTCCAGCGCGTCGGCCATCTCCGGTTCGACGGGCCCCAGCTCGTCACCGCGCATCAGCAGCAGCGTGGGCGCGTCGCTGCGCGGTGCCGGTACCTCCGACCAGCCGCCGACGGCCGCGCGGACCAGTGCCAGGTCCTCGACGGTCGTCGCGAAGAACCCGGCCGTGTCCAGCGACGGGCACATCGGGTGGATGCCCTCGTAGGACAGCGCGCCGACCGGCGGCACGTACGAGGCGACGCCGCAGAACGCGGCCGGCCGGATCACCGACCCGGCCGTCTGGGTGCCGACGGCGACAGGCACCACCCCGGCGGCGACGGCGGCCGCCGACCCGCTCGACGACCCGCCGGGGGTCCGCGTCAGGTCGCGCGGGTTGCGGGTCGGGCCGGGCTGGAAGTAGGCGAACTCCGTGGTCACGGTCTTGCCGAGGACGATCGCACCGGCCTCGCGCAGCCGGGCGACGACCCAGGCGTCCTCCCCCGCCACCCGACCGGCACGCAGGGGCGAGCCGCACTCCGTCGGCAGGCCGGCGACGTCGATGATGTCCTTGACGCCGACGGGAACGCCGTGCAGCGGCCCGCGGTGCGAGCCCGCGTCGAGCCGGCGGGCCTGCTCGCGCGCGGCGTCGGCGGCGACGGTCACCCAGGCGTGGATGTCGGGTTCGGTGGCGGCCAGGCGCTCCAGCGCCTCCTCGACCAGCCGGGTTGCGGTGGTGGAGCCGGCCGCGACGGTGCGGGCGGTCTCCTGCAGGGACGCGGTCACGGCCGTCGACACTACGCCCGCACGACGGTGCGGGCCCGCGACTCCGCGGACCCGCACCGGTAGGACTTCTAGTGCGCGACGGCCTTCTCCGCCCCGGCGCCCGTGAGCGACCGGACCTCCATCTCCGCGTAGCGGGCCTTGTCCGCCTTGTCCTTGGCCAGCACCGTGCCGAGGAAGCCCAGCAGGAACGACGCCGGGATCGAGATCAGACCCGGGTTGTCCAGCGGGAACCAGTGGAAGTCCACGCCCTGCAGCATCGACGGGCTCTTCCCCGTCACCGGGTCGACCGGCTTCCCGGACACGACCGGCGAGAAGATGATCAGCACCAGTGTGATCGTGAGGCCGCCGTAGATGCTCCACAGCGCACCGTTGGTGTTGAACCGCTTCCAGAACAGCGAGTAGAGGATCGTCGGCAGGTTCGCCGAGGCGGCGACCGCGAAGGCCAGCGCCACCAGGAACGCGATGTTCTGGCCGTTGGCCAGGATGCCGCCCGCGATGGCGACGACGCCGATGACGACGGCCGTGCGCCGCGCGATCCTCACCTCGGTGTGGGCCGCGTCGTCGACCTTGCCGCGCTTGATCACGTTGACGTAGATGTCGTGGGCGAACGACGCCGACGCCGTGATCGTGAGCCCGGCGACCACCGCCAGGATCGTGGCGAACGCGACCGCCGCGATCAGGCCCAGCAGGATCGTCCCACCCAGCTCGTAGGCCAGCAGCGGGGCCGCGGAGTTGGCCCCGCCGGGGGCCTTCTTGATCGCGTCGGGCCCGACGAGCGCGCCCGCTCCGTAGCCCAGGACGAGCGTGAACAGGTAGAACAGGCCGATCAGCCAGATCGCCCAGACCACCGAGCGGCGGGCCTCCTTGGCCGTGGGCACGGTGTAGAAGCGCATCAGGATGTGCGGCAGACCGGCCGTGCCGAGAACCAGCGCGATGCCGAGCGAGACGAAGTCGAGCTTGGTCAGGCCGGACTTGCCGTACTGCGCGCCGGGGTTGAGCAGCTTCTCCCCGCCCTGGCCGGCGCGCTCGACGGCGCCGCCCATCAGCTGGGAGACGTTGACGCCGTACTTGCCGAGCACCCAGAACGTCATGATGGCGGCGCCCGCGATGAGCAGGACGGCCTTGATGATCTGCACCCACGTCGTGCCGCGCATGCCGCCGATGAGCACGTAGGCGATCATCAGGACGCCGACGACCGCGATGACGATCGACTGCCCGGTCTTGGACTTCACGTCGAGCAGCAGGGCGACGAGTCCGCCGGCGCCGGCCATCTGGGCGAGCAGGTAGAAGAACGACACCACGAGTGTCGACGTCGCCGCCGCGGCGCGGACGGGACGCTGGCGCATCCGGAAGGCGAGGACGTCGCCCATGGTGAACCGGCCGGTGTTGCGCAGGAGCTCGGCGACGAGCAGGAGCGCGACGAGCCAGGCGACGAGGAAGCCGATCGAGTAGAGGAAGCCGTCGTAGCCGTAGAGCGCGATGGCGCCGGCGATCCCGAGGAACGACGCCGCGGACAGGTAGTCACCGGAGATCGCGATGCCGTTCTGGGTGCCGGAGAACCCGCCACCGGCGGTGTAGAAGTCCTTCGCGCCGCTGCTCGCGCGCTTGGACACGCGCACCACGATCGTCAGCGTCACGATCACGAAGACGGCGAAGATGCCGATGTTGAGCCACGGGTTGGAGCCCTCGACCCCGTCGGCGGCCTGCGCGAGGTTCATCGCCCGCTCCCCTCGATCTCCTCACGGATGGCGGCCGCGGGCGGGTCGAAGTTCTTGTCGGCCCACTTCACGTACCAGGTGGTGATCGCGAAGGTCGACACGAACTGCAGGAGCCCGAAGATCAGCCCGACGTTGATGTTGCCCACGACCTTCGTCGCCATGAACGCCGGCGCGTAGCTGGCCAGCAGCACGTACAGCAGGTACCAGACGAGGAACGCCGCGGTCAGCGGGAAGACGAACCCCCGCAACCGCCGTCGCAGGGACTGGAACTCAGGGCTCGCCTGGACCGTTTCCCAGTCGGTGGTCGCGATCCCCTCGCCCGGGGGTTGTGACTCGGTGGTGCTCACGCTGCCTCCTCGTAGGCACTCGGTCGGCTACGGGCAGTAGGAAAGCGGCACCGCGCAACAGCGGGAAGCAATGGGCGATACACACCCCTCCGCGACGACGAACGGTTGACGAACGGTCGCGTCGCGCGACGAACGGTGGCGCAGGTCACGCCCTGGTCTCGTCCAGGTGGAGCCGCAACATGGCCGACTCCGCACCCGGCGGGGGCCGGTCGCGCCACGACACGCCGACCATCGTCAGGAACGCGAGGGACACCGACCACAGCGCCGGCTGCCCCAGCAACAGGGCGGTGACACCCGGGGCGGGCCGGATCAGCAGGCTCGCCGCCATCGCCCCCGCCGAGGCCACGAGGCCCACCCCCATGCCGACGAACGCGCCCCGCACCGTCAGCCGCCGCCACCAGATGCCCAGCACGAGCAGCGGGCAGAACGTCGACGCCGCGACCGCGAACGCCGAGGTCACGACTGCCCCGACGTCGACGCGGGCGGCGAGCAGCGCGATCGGGACCACGACCGCTGCGGCCACCAGCGCGGTGAGCCGCAGCCGGCGCAGCGAGCCGGGCAACAGGTCGTGCGCGACCGCCCCGGCGAGCGCGAGCAGCAGCCCCAGCGACGTCGCGAGGAACGCCGCGAACGCCCCCGCCGTCAACAGCCCGGTGAACACCTGCCCGGCGGTGCCGTCGTCGACGCGGCCGGGCAGTTCGACGACCGCGGTGTCGGTGGCACCCGACAGGTAGAGCTCCGGTATCAGCACCCCGCCGAGCAGCCCGTACACCCACGTGAACAGGTAGAACGTGCCCAGCAGCCCGACGGTGATCGCGGCGGTCCGCCGCGCCGCCCGGCCGTCGGGGCTGGTGTGGAAACGGACGATGACGTGGGGCAGCCCCATCGTGCCCAGCGCCGTCGCGACGAGCACCGACCACGTCGCGAGCAGCGAGTGCCCCGAGCGGTCGGAGTCGAGCAGCGGGCGCTGCCAGTCGTCGCTGCCGGGCAGGGCTGCACCGCGGATGCGCGGCACGTCGGCACCCGCGGGGAAGACCCAGCGCGCCTGCCCGGGCGCGACGTGGGTCCCCTGTTCGAGGTGCACCGGCACGGGTCCCGTGTCGGTGTCGGCGACGACCGTCGTCGGCGTGGAGACCTCGATGCGCGTCGGCAGCCGGAACTCGACGGGGGTGTCCGCGGTGAACCGGCTGAACTCCGCCGGGTGCAGCGCCTCGTGCCGGGTCTCCGGGCCGACCGCGGTCATCAGCCACACCGCCGGGACGATGAACAGCAGCAGCTTGAGGACGAACTGGAACGCCTGCACGTACGTCGCCGCGCGCATCCCACCGAGCGCGAGCGTCACGCTGACCGCGACCCCGGAGACGACGACACCCACCCAGTACGGCAGGCCGCTGACCGCCATCAGGACCTGCCCGGCGGCGGTGAACTGCGGCACCAGGTACAACCCCGCGATGACCAGCACGACGACCGCGCAGAACCGGCGCAGCGCGGGCGAGCCCAGCCGGGCCTCCGCGAAGTCGGGCACGGTCAGCGCGCCCGTGCGGCGCATCGGGGCGGCGACGAACAGCAGCATCGCCACGTAGCCCGCCGTGAACCCGACCGGGTACCACAGCGCGCCCACCCCGTTCTTCACGACGAGCCCCGCCACCCCGAGGAACGACGCCGCCGACAGGTACTCCCCCGACACCGCGGCCGCGTTGAGCGTCGGCGAGATGCGCCGGGACGCGACGAGGAAGTCCGACGTCGAGCGCAGCGCCGCGACCCCGCGGGCCCCGATGAGCAGCGTCGCCAGCACCACCGGCAGCGCAGCGAGGGCGATCACAGCTCGTCTGCTCGTTCCAGGCGCTCCGCCCGGCGCAGCTGCCGCCACGCGAGCAGCGCCAGCACCGGGTAGGGCAGCACCGCGACGGCCAGCCAGCTCACCGGCAGCCCGAACAGCCGGGGCCGGATCAGCTCCGGGACGGCGTCGAGCAGGATCGGCAGCCCGACGAGCACCAGCGCCAGCCCGGTCAGCCCGACCAGCGCGAGCCGCAGCTGCGCCCGGCGGAGGCGTTCGGCGCGGTCGCGCTCGGCCGCCGAGAGCCGCGGTGGTGGCGACGACACCCCGCCCCGGCGGGCGGTGAGCACGACGGCCGTCTGCGGGCTGGTGACGGTCACGCGCCTGGCCCTGCTCACCACGTGCTCACCGGGCCCCGCGCAGGTCGCCGCGGGTCGCGGCGTCGAGCAGCAGGTCGCGCAGCGGGCGGGCGTGGCGGCGGCTCACCGGGACGTCGCCCGCGTCGGTGTGGGCGAGCAGCCCGCCGCCGCTGTCGCTGCGCAGCTCCAGCACCGAGCTGACGTCGAGCAGGAAGCTGCGGTGCACCCGCGTGTAGCCGTGGTCGGCCCAGTGCTCCTCCAGCCGCGAGATCGGCATCCGCAGCAGGTGCGACCCGCCGCGGGTGTGCAGCCGCACGTAGTCGCCCTGGGCCTCGACGAACCGCACGTCGTCGCGACGCACCCAGCGCGTCCGCCCACCCAGCTCCACCGGCACCGCGGCCAGCTTGTCGACGGGTTCGGCGGCGCGCGCACCCGCGGGCTGCTCCTCCCGCGACGCCCCGGCGACGCGGCGGATCCGGGCGAGCGCGCCGTCGAGACGTTCCGTCGACACCGGTTTGAGCAGGTAGTCCAGGGCGCCGACGCCGTAGGCCGACACGGCGTGCTCCTCGAACGCGGTGACGAACACGATCTCCGGCGGGTCGGCCAGCCGCGACAGCAGCGACCCCAGCTCCAGCCCGTCCATGCCCGGCATCGAGATGTCGAGGAACGCCGCGTCGAAGGGCCCGTCGCCGTCGGCGGCCTGGATCAGCCGCAGCGCCGTCACCGCGTCGCCGGCCGGGACGACCTCCCGCACACAGGGCGAGTCGCGCAGCATCCCGCACAGCTCGTCGAGTGCCGGCGCGACGTCGTCGACGACCAGGACCCGCAGCCGGTCGGGCATCAGACCGCCACCACACCGGGCGCGAAACGCGGCACCCGCACGACGATCCGGGTGCCCGCGCCCTCCGCCGTCTCGATCACCAGGCCGTACTGCGGCCCGTACACCGCGCGCAGCCGGCGGTCGACGTTGGCCAGCGCCAGCCCGGACCCCGACGCGTCCCCGGCGAGCGCCGCGCGGGCGTGCTCGGGATCCATGCCCGGACCGTCGTCCTCGACCGCGATGACGCAGTCCGTGCCCTGCGCCTCCCCGCTGACCTGCACCGATCCGCCACCCTCGATCCGCTCCACACCGTGCTGCACCGCGTTCTCCACGAGTGGCTGCAACGTGAGGAACGGCAGTGCGACGGGAAGCACCTCCGGCGCGATCCGCACCTGCACCCGCAGCCGCTCCCCCAGCACCGCCCGCGCCAGCTCCAGGTAGGCCTCGATCGCGCGGAACTCCCCCGCCAGCGTCGTGTACTCACCGCGGCGCGCCAGACTGTGCCGGATGTACTCGGCGAAGTCGCGGATCAGCTCGCGTGCCCGGTCGGGGTCCGAGCGGACGAACGCCGCGATCGTCGTCAACGCGTTGTAGACGAAGTGCGGCGAGATCTCCGCGCGCAACGCCCGCAGCTCGGCGCGCTCCGCCGCCTCCGCCGACGACTCCAGCCGGCCGCGGGCCAGCGCCTCTCCCGTCCACGCCGCCGCCTGCCGGGCCGCGGCCGCGGGAACCGCGCCGACGACGACCAGCACCCCGCCCGGCTCGCCGCGCACCGGCAGCGGCAACGCGAGCGTGCGGCCCGCCCGGCCGGCGCGGTGCCCGTCGCGACGCACCTGGTCGACCAGGCCGGCCGCGTCCTCGTCGGGCCGCCCGGCCCAGGCCAGCGGCCCCGACAGGGCCCCGAGACCCACCGCGTCGGCGTCCAGCAGGGTGCGCAGCCGCCGCGCGGCCGCCCCGGCCCGGTCGTGGACGAGCCCGCCCCGCAGGTCCTCGGCGATCGCCTGGCCCGCGGCCAGCACCGCCATCGCGTCCGACGCCGGGAGCCGCCGCGACCGCGGCCACCACCGGCGCCGCCGCCCGGGAGCCGCCGTGGACGTGCCGGGATCCGCGCCGTCGGGGGCGTCGTCGCCCACGACACGCGTCGGCCCGATCGCGTCCACGGCGTCACTGTAGTGACCGTCACCACCGGGCGCGGCTCGTGCGCATCACCCCCTGCCCGCCACCCCCGTAGGGGATGGGCCGGGCGACGCGGAACGGCAACCTCCATGACACGGCGGCCGCACCGTGCGCGCCGCCCTGTCCTTCGACCGTGCTCGACCCTGACTCTTGTCCGACCCGGCTGCGGGGAGAAACGCAATGCTCGCCGACCGTACGACGCTCGCCCGGTTCCTCAACGACGAGCGACGGCGCCACCCCGACGCGGTGGGCGACCTCAACTCGCTGATCCTCGACGTCGCCATCGCCTGCAAGGCCATCGCGGGCCGGGTCGCCCACGGCGCGCTCGAAGGCGTCCTCGGTGCCCAGGGCACCGTCAACGTGCAGGGTGAGACCCAGCAGAAGCTCGACGTGATGTCCAACGACATCTTCATCCGCGCCACCGAGTGGGGCGGCCAGGTCGCCGGCATGGCCTCCGAGGAGCTCGACGACCCGTACGAGATCCCGGCCGAGTTCCCGCGCGGCAAGTACCTGCTGGTCTTCGACCCGCTGGACGGGTCGTCGAACATCGACGTGAACGTGTCCGTCGGCAGCATCTTCTCGGTCCTGCGGGCGCCCGAGGGCGCGGCCGCCGCCCCCACGGCCGACGACTTCCTGCAGCCCGGCACCACCCAGGTCGCCGCCGGATACGCCATCTACGGGCCGTCGACGATCCTCGTCCTCACCGTGGGCCGCGGCACGCACGCGTTCACCCTCGACCCGCAGCTGGGCGAGTTCATCCTCACCCGCGAGGACATCCGCATCCCGGAGTCCACGTCGGAGTTCGCGATCAACGCGTCGAACCGCCGCTTCTGGGAGCCCGCCGTACGGCGCTACGTCGACGAGTGCCTCGCCGGCAGGTCCGGCCCCCGCGGCAAGGACTTCAACATGCGCTGGGTGGCGTCCCTGGTCGCCGAGACCCACCGCATCCTCACCCGCGGCGGCGTCTTCCTCTACCCGCGCGACACCAAGGACCCCGCCAAGCCGGGCCGGCTGCGCCTGCTCTACGAGGCCAACCCCGTCGCGTTCATCGTCGAGCAGGCCGGCGGCGCCGCGAACACGGGCCACGAGCGCATCCTCGACGTCGTGCCCACCGGGCTGCACCAGCGCATCGCGCTCGTCTTCGGCGCCGTCGAGGAGGTCGAGCGGGTGGCGAAGTACCACGTCGAGAACGTCGACACCGGGGTGGACACCCCCTTCTACAGCACCCGCGGACTGTTCCGCGCCACCGCGAACTGACCCGGAAGACGAACGGAGAGACACGATGTCGAACAAGCACCCCATCATCGCGGTCACCGGCGCGTCAGGGGCCGGGACGACCTCGGTCATGCGGGCCTTCCAGCAGATCTTCCGCCGCGAGCACGTCAACGCGGCCACGGTCGAGGGCGACAGCTTCCACCGCTTCGACCGGGCCGAGATGAAGGTCGCGATGGCCGAGGCCCACGCCAAGGGCGACCACAGCTTCAGCCACTTCGGCCCCGAGTCCAACCTCTTCGAGGAGCTCGAGGAGCTGTTCCGCACCTACGGCGAGTCGGGCACGGGCAGGGTCCGCAAGTACCTCCACGACGACGAGGAGGCCGCGCCGCACAACCAGCCGCCCGGCACCTTCACCCCGTGGACCGACCTCGCACCCGATTCCGACGTGCTGTTCTACGAGGGCCTGCACGGCGCCGTCGTCACCGACAAGGCCGACGTCGCCCAGCACCCCGACCTGCTCATCGGAGTCGTCCCGGTGATCAACCTCGAGTGGATCCAGAAGCTGCAGCGGGACAAGGTCCAGCGCGGCTACTCCACCGAGGCCGTCACCGACACGATCCTGCGCCGCATGCCGGACTACGTGAACCACATCTGCCCGCAGTTCTCGCGCACGCACGTGAACTTCCAGCGGGTCCCGATGGTCGACACGTCCAACCCGTTCATCGCCCGCGCGATCCCGACGGCCGACGAGTCGATGTTGATCATCCGCTTCGCGAACCCCAAGGGCATCGACTTCTCCTACCTGCTGTCGATGCTGCACGACTCGTTCATGTCGCGGGCCAACACGATCGTCTGCCCGGGCGGCAAGTTCGACCTCGCGATGCAGCTGATCTTCACCCCGATGATCTGGCGCCTGATGGAGCGTCGCAAGCAGGCCGTCGGCGCCTGACCGCGCCCAGAACCCCGCGCGCAACCTCACGGTCGTCGCGGCACCGGATCACGACCGTCAGGTTGCGCGCGGGATGTCGTTTCCGGTCGCACGCGTCGTCCGGAACTGCTGCGCGCTCGCGGGCTGCGAAGGCCGCGATCGCCCGCCCGAACGTGAAGGGCGTCTCGCGGCACCTGTCGAGCGAGCTGTTCCTCGCCGGCAGCTGGAAGTCGTAGCCCCTGTGAGTGGCAATAGTCGCTATAGCGACTATTGCCACTCACGAGCGTCGCAGGCGCTCTCACAGCGGGCGGGCGGCGCGTTCGACGATCCGGCGGAACCAGCGGTGGGCAGGGTCGGAGGTGAGGCGCTCGTGCCACCACACCCGTTCGACGAACGGTTCCAGCGGCGCGGGCGGGTCGAGCACCCGCAGCCCCAGGCGCGTCTCCATCGTCCGGGCCAGCGTCTCCTGCATGAGCGCCACGTGCCCGGAGGAGGCGACGAGGAACGGGACGGCCACGTAGCTGTCGACGCGCACGGCCACCGACGGCCGGATTCCCAATGCTGCGAGCTGCTCGCTGACGGGCACGACCGAGGGGAACTCGGAGTCGCGGTGGTAGGGCACGACCCACCCGGCGCCGCGCAGCTCGTCGAGGGTGAGGGTGTCGCCGTAGGGGGCGTCCCGGCCGACGACGCACACCCAGCGGTCGCGGAACAGCAGCGTCGAACGGATCTCGGGCAGCCGGAACCGGGCGGTCGCGGAGGAGACGACGGCGTCGACGGCGCGGATGGTGCGGTCGATGCCGGCGGCCAGGGCCTCGCGCACCAGCACGATGTTGAGCCGCACGTGGGGTGCGCGCCTGCGGGTCTCGGCGGCGAGGCGTTCCCCCATGACAGCGATGGCGTAGTCGGACATGACGATCGTGAACTCGTGGTGCGAGGTGGCGGGGTCGAAGTCGGCGCCGGTGGTCAGGAGCCGGTCGATGCCGTCACAGACGGTCTCGACCTGGTCGGCGAGCTGGTGGGCGAGCGCGGACAGCTCGTAGCCGGCGCCCTTGCGGACCAGCAGCTCGTCGTCGAAGTGGCGGCGGAGCCGGGCGAGGGCGGCGCTGGCGGCGGGCTGGGAGACGCCGACGCGGGCGGCAGCGCGGGTGACGTTGCGTTCGCGCAGGAGCTCTCGCAGCACCACGAGCAGGTTGAGATCGAGACGGGCGAGCCTCGCCGACGAGGACGTCACGCCGCCATCACATCACGTCGAGAAAGGAAGGTAAGCCTTTCCTGAATCAAGGGTCGCGGTATTCACGACGCTGATGGCGCGTCAGACGAATTGCTTGTTTCCGCCGCGTGAATGGCCTGGGTTAACGTCGAAGACGCAATCCGGCGGAATCCCGCCGAGGACCTGAATTCGCTCCGGGAGTGGCACGACCGTGCCCGGCAACAGCCGTGCCCGGACGCGCCACGAGGAGGGCCGACGATGCTGTCGCACGCGGACAACGAGACCCTGTGCCGGGTCGGGCCGGGGACCCCGATGGGCGACGTCCTGCGCCGCTACTGGACCCCCGCCGCGCTCAGCGAGGAACTGCCCGGTCCCGACTGCACGCCGCTGCGGGTCACGTTGCTCGGCGAGAAGCTCGTCGCGTTCCGCGACACCAGCGGCAAGGCCGGCCTGATCCAGGAGAACTGCCCGCACCGCGGCGCCTCCCTGTTCTTCGGGCGCAACGAGGACTGCGGCCTGCGCTGCCCGTACCACGGCTGGAAGTTCGACACCGAGGGCAACTGCGTCGACATGCCCAGCGAGCCGCCGGAGAGCTCGTTCAAGGAGCGGGTGAAGGCCAAGGCGTACCCGGTGCACGAGTCGGGCGGGATCGTCTGGACCTACATGGGCCCGGCCGACACGATGACGCCGTTCCGCGACTTCGGCACCGAGTCGCTGCCGCCCGAGCGGACCCTGGCCACGAAGCTCTACGCCGACTGCAACTGGATCCAGACGATGGAGGGCAACCTCGACACCGCCCACATCTCCTGGCTGCACGGCTTCTTCGCCGCGGGCGACTTCCCCGACGACGGCACCGACAAGCCCGGCTACCCGTCGAACAAGGCGACGTGGCGGTTCTGGACCCACGACCAGGCGCCGCGCATCGAGGTCGAGAACACCTGGTACGGCTTCCGCTACGGAGGCCTGCGGACCACGCCCAACGGGCACACCAACGTCCGCATCACCGAGTACATCGCCCCCTACTCGACGATCATCGCGGCGATTCCCTACAACACCCGGCACCTGATGGTCGTCCCGATCGACGACCACAGTTGCTGGCGCTACAACTTCGACGCGCAGGTCGACGCCAACCCGCAGGGCCACGGCGGCGCCCCGCTGCACAGCTTCAGCCCGTTCGAGACGCCGTTCATCCGCCGCGTCGGGGGCATCACCCCGCGCGAGTACACCGCCGAGAACGGCTACAAGCTCGACCGCGACGTCCAGCGCACCGAGACCTTCAGCGGTGTCGCCGACTTCGTCAGCCAGGACCTGATGGTCACCGAGTCGATGGGCCCGATCTACGACCGCAGCACCGAGCAGCTCGGCCAGCTCGACAAGGCGGTCATCCGGATGCGGCGCATCCTGCTCGGCGCGGCGAAGGCCCTGAAGACCGACGGCACCCCGCCGCCGGCGCTCGCCGGAGACGGCCACGACTTCACCACGATCCGGGCCGCCGACAAGATCCTCGACGAGGGCGAGGACTGGCGTCACCTGGGCACCGACGACGATCCCGCCGTCCAGGAGGCGCTCGACTCGATCGGGCGGCCGCTCCCGGTCGCGGGCGACTGACCCGGCACCACCGTGGGAATCAGCCGGCTCAACCACGCCGTCCTCTACGTCCGCGACGTCGACCGCAGTGTGGCTTTCTACCGGGACCTGCTCGGCTTCCGGGTCGTCATGGACCGCCCTGGGCGGGCGGCGTTCATGCAGGCTCCGGACTCGACGAACGACCACGACATCGGGCTGTTCGCGATCGGCGACGGCGCGCACGACTCGCCGGCCGGTTCCACCACGGTGGGGCTCTACCACCTCGGCTGGGAGCTGCGGACGTTGCGCGAGCTCGGGGATCTCGCCGAGGTCCTGGGCCGGGCGGGCGCCCTCGTCGGCGCCACCGACCACGGCACGACGAAGAGCATCTACGCGCGCGACCCCGACGGCATCGAGTTCGAGGTGGCCTGGCTCGTCCCCGCCGACCGGCTCGACGACTCGCACTACGAGGCGCGCACGCGCCGCGGCGTGCCGTTGGACCTGGGCGCGGAGGTCGCGCGCTACGGCGCGGACACGCGCGGCGGGGTGGGTGTGTCGACGCCGTCCCCCGCCGGGACGTGAGGCGCCGGCCGCGCGAGCACTGATCACTGCCGGACTCGACGAGGAGTGGGTGGGCGAGATGCAGGTGCGAACGGGACGACGACGGTGGCAGGCCCGCCGGGCCGGGGTGGTGGCGGCGGCCGCCGCGATGCTGCTGGTCGTGACGGGCTGCGGGTCGTCGACGGGATCGTCGGGTGCACAGACCGGGCCGATCACCGCGATCGACCCCTACGGCGGTGACCTCGCCGAGGAAGGCACGCCCAAGGAGGGCGGCACGCTGATCCTCGGCACCGACCGTGAGGCCGTCAGCTTCGACCCGACGGTGCAGAACACCAACATGGCGCAGAACGCCGTCTACGACTCGCTGCTCAGGCTCTCCCCTGACGGCAAGGTCGAGCCGTTCATCGCGACGGGCATGACGACGTCGGACGACGGAACGACGTGGACGATGACGTTGACCCCGAACGTGACGTTCTCCGACGGCACCGACTTCGACGCGAACGCCGTCATCGTGAACACCCAGCGCCACATCGACAAGGCGACCTCACCCGCGCACGCCTACGCGGCGATGATCGCCGACATGCAGGCGGTCGACCCGCTGACGGTGCGGTTCACGCTGACGTCCCCGCTGGCGTCGTTCCCGATCGTCTTCGCCCAGAGCGGGTTCAACGGCACCCTCGGCATGATCATCTCGCCGGCGGCACTGCAGAAGTACGGCAAGGACATCGCCGACAACCCGGTCGGCGCCGGCCCGTTCACCCTCACCAGCTGGGCCCGCGACTCGAAGATGACGTTGGCACGCAACCCGAACTACTGGCAGCAGGGCAAGCCGTACCTCGACGGGCTGGAGTTCCGGCCGCTGCCCGACACCGAGACCCGCACGTCGTCGACACAGAACGGCGACATCGACCTCGCCTTCGCCGCGTACAACCAGGAGCTCGTCCGCGGCCTGAACAACCCGGACCTGCGGGTCTACTACGGCCCCGGCAACTCCGGTGAGTACCTGTTCTTCAACTTCACCACGGCACCGTTCGACGACCGCAGCATGCGCGAGGCGATCATCCGCGCCCTCGACATGAAGGCGTTGTCGGCCAGCCAGTACAACAACCGGCTGACGACGGCGACCAGCCTGTTCGACGGGGCCGGCCCGTTCCACACCCAGCAGGCCGCCGACCTGTGGCCGACGTTCGACCAGGCCAAGGCCAAGGAGCTCGTCGACGCCTACCGGGCCAAGGGCGGGAACCCCGACTTCACGTTCAAGACGACGTCGAGCCGGCAGCCCTTCGCCGAGTTCGTCCAGGCGCAGATGGCCGCCATCGGGATCGACGTCGACGTCAAGACCTACGACCTGGCGCAGTACTCGTCGGCCGTCGTGCAGAGCGGGGACTTCCAGCTCAGCACGACCGTCGCGCCGCTGGACAATCCGTTCCCGGGGGCGCAGCGGCTCGTCGGCACCGGGGGCAGCGGCAACTTCGGGAAGTACTCGAACCCGGACGTCGACACGTGGCTGGCCGACGCCGCCGTCACCGGCGACGACGCCCAGCGCACGAAGGACTACCAGCAGGTCGAGGTCCAGGTGAACAAGGACCTCGCGGTGGTCTGGATCAGCCGGGCCTACCTGGCGACGATCACGAAGAAGGACGTCAAGGGCGTCGACCGGTACCTGTCGCGCGACATGTTCTTCGCGACGACCTGGCTCGACCGCTGACCGTGCCTCCCTGTGAGTGGCAATAGTCGCTGGGGCGACTATTGCCACTCACGACAGGGTCTCGAGCCCGTCGAGCAGCCAGTCGAGGATCGCCTCGAACGTCTGTGGTGGCGCGGCCAGCCGGTCCGGGTCGGCCGCCCGCGCGCTGAAGTGCGCGGGTGGGCGCCGGCCGCGGCGACCCGGGCGAGGTAGGGGCCGACAGCACGGTCGAGGTCCGCGGCGGTCGCCAGGTCGGCCGTCGCCCTCATCGACCGTTCCTCGAGCAGCGCGAGACCCGAGCCGAGGACGTGCCCGAGCACGGTGTTGACGAAACCCATGCGGGCGGCGGTGCCGAGGTCGAGCAGTGCGAGTTCGCCGAGGGCGGCTTCGTACATCGCGAGGGCCCCGGGCCCAGCGGCGGGCGTGCGAACGCGAGGCGGGCGAACCACGGATGCTCCTGGACCTGCGCCCAGGCGCTGGTCCCGAGCCCGTGCAGGGCCGGGCGCCGGCGCCGGTGGGGACGTCGATCGCGGCGTAGACAGCGTCGGCCATCGGGGCGGCGAGCCCGTCCTTGCTCCCGACGTGCCGGTAGAGCGCCATCGGGCTGCGGACGCCGATCCGGTCGGCCAGGGCGTGCATGGTGACCTCACCGGCCGGCGAGCGCGATCGCGCACCCGTTCGTGCTGGCCACAGGCACGTTCCGGTACCCGGCCGGCGCCCTCGGAGGCGGCGGACCCGCCGGGGAGGAGCCGATCACTGTGTTCGCGCCGGCCGGTCGAGTCGGGGCCCGGGTGCCGCACCGGTGGCTCGCCGACGGCCGCTCGACCCTCGACCTCGCCGGACCGGACTGGCACTGCTCGACGGCGTCGGCTTCCTGGCCCCGGGCGAGTACGCGCTGCTTCGCCCGGACCACGTCGTCGCCTGGCGCGGGACCGACCCGGCCGACGCCTCCCGCGTCCGCGCCGCCCTCCTGGCCGGCACCCACCCGCCCCACAATCCGCGCGCAACCTCACTGCTGCTCCTGGCCCGGAACACGACCGTGAGGTTGCGCTCGGCTCTCGGCGCGGATCGGGGGCGCGCTACTCGGCCCTGGGCCCCGCGCTCTCGTGAGTGGCAATAGTCGCGATAGCGACTATTGCCACTCACAGGCGGGGGGTCAGAAATTGCCGCGGCGGGCCTGCTCGCGCTCGATCGCCTCGAACAGGGCCTTGAAGTTGCCCTTCCCGAAGCCGAGCGAGCCGTGACGCTCGATGAACTCGAAGAACACCGTCGGCCGGTCGCCGACGGGTCGGGTGAAGATCTGCAGCAGGTAGCCGTCCTCGTCGCGGTCGACCAGGATGCCGCGGGCGGCGAGTTCCTCGATGTCGACGCGGACGTCGCCGATCCGGGCCCGCAGGGCGGGGTCGGAGTAGTACGACGCCGGCGTCGGGAGGAACTCGATGCCCCTGGCGCGCAGGGCGTCGACGGTGGCGAGGATGTCGTCGGTGGCCAGCGCGAGGTGCTGGACGCCGGGGCCCGCGTGGAAGTCGAGGTACTCGTCGATCTGGGAGCGCCTGCGGCCCCGGGCGGGCTCGTTGAGCGGGAACTTCACCCGCCGGTCCCCGCTGGCGACGACCTTGCTCATCAGCGCCGAGTAGTCCGTCGCGATGTCGGCGCCGACGAACTCGGCCATGTTCGTGAACCCCATGACGCGGGTGTAGAACGCGACCCACTCGTCCATCCGCCCGAGCTCGACGTTGCCCACGACGTGGTCGAGGGCCTGGAACGCCGGCGTCGCGAGGGCGGGTCCATTCGCAGCGATGTATCCGGGCAGGTAGGGGCCGTCGTAGCGGGATCTGTCGACGAGGGTGTGCCGGGTGTCGCCGTAGGTGGCGATCGCGGCGGTGCGGACGGTGCCGTGCTCGTCGGAGACGTCGTGCGGCTCCACGAGGACGGTCGCGCCGGCGGAGCGGGCGTGGGCGACGCAGCGGTCGACGTCGGGGACCTCGAGCGCGATGTCGGCGACGCCGTCGCCGTGGAGGCGGTGCCGGTCGTGCAGGGGGCTCGCGGGGTCGACCCCTCCGGTGACGACGAACCGGACGTGGCCGGCCTGCAGGACGTAGGCGTGGTGGTCGGCGTTGCCGGTCTCGGGCCCGGAGTAGGCGACGAGTTCCATGCCGAGGACGAGCCGGTGGTGCAGCGCGGTCTGCGCGGCGTTGCCGACGACCCACACCACCGCGTCCCACCCCGTGACGGGGAAGGGGTCGTCGCCGGCGTCGTGATCCACGAGGCCGAGGAGCCGGTGGAGCTGGTCCGTCGAGAGGTCGTGGTCGATGCTCATGGCGCCTCCTCGGGTGGGGTGTGTGCAGCCAGGACAGCGCGGCGTGGGATGGCCCGCAACCAGCGTCACTGCGAGTGGAGCAGGTGTGCAGATCGCGCGGCAGAACACCATCAGAGCTGTACATTCTGACCACATGACCGACCTCGACGCGCTCGACGTCGACCTCCTCGCCGCCATGCGCGAGCACCCCCGCGCGGGTGTGCTGGAGCTGTCGCGGCTGCTGCAGGTCGCGCGCGGCACGGTGCAGGCGCGGATCGACCGGCTCGAACGCGAGGGCGTCGTCACCGGGTACGGCCCCGACGTCGACCTCGTCGCGGCCGGGTTCGGCGTCCACGCCTTCGTGACGTTGGAGATCGCCCAGGGCGCGCTCGACGACGTCGCCGCTGAGCTGGCGGCTCATCCGGCGGTGCTCGAGGCGTACGCGACGACGGGTTCGTCGGACGTGCTGTGCCGGCTGGCGGCGTCGTCGCACGAGGAGCTGCAGCGCACCCTGCTGGAGCTCAACCGGTCCGGGGTGGTGGCGCGGTCGACGAGCGTCGTCGTCCTCTCGGAGGTGGTGGCGCCGCGGACGCTGCCGCTGTTGCGCAGCCTTCCGCGGGCGGCACCGCGGAGGGCGCCGGCCTACCGCGGCTCGGGGGCGTCGTAGGAGGCGAGCAGCCGGCGCACGAGCTCACGCGCCACCATCAGGGCGACGATCAGCCCCGACACCGAGAAGAAGCCGCCCAGGCTGACGCGGGAGCCGAAGGCGAGGTCGACGACTTCGAGGACGACGAACTTGCTGCTGAACAGCACCAGCCACAGCAGCAGCGCGGCACCGACCTTCCCGATCGGGGACGCGGCCTCGCGGAATCGTGTCTTCACCTTGTTCTTCGCGAGGATCACCACCTCGAGGACGACTTTGAGCAGCACCGCCGTCAGCAGGGTGAGGGTGAAGGTCTCGCTCAGGACCGCAGGCAGGTACTCGACGAACAGGCCGAGTACGACCACGTAGACGAAGACATCCACCACCGCGGCCGCGGCCCGCCCAGGCATGTGATCACTCTATGGGGCGCGGCCCGTAGGCCTGCGTGAACCCGTCGCGGAAGGTGTCCATGCGCCGGACCGGTGCCTGCGCCGAGGGCCGCAGCCCGGGTTCCCAGCCCCAGGTCGCGATCGCGTCGAGGACGGCGGGGTCGCGCGCGACGATCGAGACCGGCACGTCGCGGTTCGGGTCGTTGCCGGTGGCGACGGGTGCGGGCTGGTGGTCGCCGACGACGATCGTGACGAGGTCCGGGTCGCCGTAGGTCTGCAGGTAGGAGATCAGCGTCGCGAGCGAGTAGCGGATCGAGGCGAGGTAGTTCGCGCGGACGACGGCCGGGTCGGTGGTCATGATGGCCTGCGGCGGCAGGCTCGGCCCGGACGTCGAGGCGTAGACCGAGCCGTCGCCGACCTGGTCCCACGGCACCAGCGTGGGCAGCGGCGTCCACGGCGCGTGGCTGGACACGAGGGTCAGCTCGGCCATCAGCGGCGCGTGGCCGGGGGCGCGGAGCCGGTCCTGGAACGTCTTCAGCGTGTACTGGTCGGGCATCGTCGCGAAGCTGAAGTTGGGGCCCTCGTACCCCAGGGTGTGCGCGTCGAGGACCTGGTCGTAGCCGTAGAAGTCGGCGTCGGCGAAGCCGGAGGTGGTGCCGGGCTGGACCGCGGCGGTCGCCCAGCCGGCCCGGCGGAACAACGCCGCGAGCGTGGCGCGGCCGGTGGCGTCGAGATCGTCGAAGCGGGCCTGGTTGTCGATCCAGACGCCGGACTCCAGCGTCGAGTGCGCGAGCCAGCTGCCGCCGCCGAAGGTCGGCGAGGTGAGGAAGGCGCTGCGGGCGGGCAGGCCCGCCCCGTCGAGCAGGGCGTCCAGCGACGGGTCGGTGAGGGCGGTGCGCCCCGTAGCTCTCGACGTACACGAGCACGACGTCCTTGCCGCGCAACGCGGTCAGCAGCTCGTCACCCGGGGTGGTGCGGTAGGGGTCGTCCGCGGCGGCGGCCTCGAACTCGCGGTGGTCGGTGATGGCGGCACCGACCTGGCCGATGTGGGTGGCGGCGAGCGCGGCCGCGTCGCGGGAGGCGACGGGCAGTCCGGCGGCCTGGGTGCCGAGCACGGCGAGCACGGTCCAGGCGACGGCGAGCACCGCGACGACGCGCGTCGACGGCGTCGGGTGCCCGGTGACGACGCGGGCCGTGCGCAGGACCGCGGCCGTCACCAGGGCGATCACCAGCAGCCCGAGCACCACCGCACCGACGATCGTCCCGACGGCCGCGGTCCCGCCCGAGGAGGAGCGCACGAAGTCGACACCGCCCCGGAGCAGGCCGGCGTCGTTCAGCGGGTCGAATGGTCGGTCGAGGACGGCGGAGAAGCCGAGGTCGAACAGGCGCAGCACCGTCAGGACCCCGAGCGCGGTCCCGAACACGACGGCCGCGATCCGGCGGGCCCGCCCGCGCAGCACGAGCAGCACCGCGGCGGCGACGAGCCCTTCGAGCGGGATGCGCAGGAAGGCGGCCGGGGTGAGTGCGCTGAAGGCCGCGGGAGCGACCAGCGCGACGACCACCACGGCGACAGCGAGGACGCTCCTCATCCGACCGCGCGACCGCGCCGGGCCGCCAGCACGACCGCGCCCGGGATCGTCGACGCGAACGTCAGCAGGCCGTAGACGATCGACGCGGACGCGCCGTCGGCGGCAGGCAGGCCCGCGGCGCAGAAGCCCAGTGCCGCGGCGGCGTCGCGCGGACCGAAGCCGCCGATGCCGACGGGCAGGCCCGTCGCGAACAGGGCGACGAGCACGACCGGCAGCAGCTGGGTGACGCGCGCGTCCGACCCGATCGCTCTGGTCGCGACGACGAACAGCGTCACGTTGCCGGCGAGCGCGATCGTCGAGAGCCCGAACGCGCCGGGCCACACGCGGGCGGAGAACAGGCCCGTCCGGGCATCGGCGAGCAGCGTCGCGACCGCGGATCGCAGCGGCGGCACGCACCGCACCGCGACCGCGCCGGCCACCACGACCGTCCCGGCGACGCCGACCGCGACCGGCCCGGGCAGCAGGACCGAGAACGCGTCGGGCTGCGCCAGCAGCACCGTCAGACCGACGACGACCAGCAGGATCTGGCCTGCGAAGCGTTCCAGGGCGACCGCGCGCGCCGACCGCGCCACCGCGCCGACGGCACGGCCGTGCCCGACGGCCCGTCCGACGTCGCCGAGCACGCCGGTCGGGAGCACGGTGTTGAGGAACGTCGCTTGGTAGCAGTGGGCGAGCGCGGGCCGCAACCGCAGCGGCAGCTCCAGCCCGCCCGCGACGAGTCGCCAGCGGGCGGCGTTGCAGCCGGTCGTCAGCAGGCCGACGGCGAGCGCGACGACCACGACGGTCGGGTCGACAGCGCGCAGCCCGTCGAGCAGCGGGCCGGCGCCGAGCTGCCACGCGACGACGGCGAGCACCGCGACGCCGCCGATCACGCTGCCGTGTCGGCGCAGGAGCGCACGGCCGCCGGGCCGCGGCGGCGCGGCCGGTGCCGGAGCGACCGCGGTCATCTCAGCAACGCCGGTGCGGGGGCGAGGGCGTCGAGCACCGCGGCGACCCGGGCCGCGGTCCGGTCCCAGCCCGGGACAGCGAACCGCGCCACCATTGCGCTGCGGCGCAACGCATGTCGCAGCCCGGCGTCGTCGAACCAGCGGCGCAGCCCACGGGCCAGGGCCCGCGCGTCGCCGGGTTCGACCAGCAGCCCGCCCTCCCCCAACGCCTCGCCGACACCCCCCGCGTCGGTGGCGAGCACCGGGATGGCGCGGGCCGCGGCCTCGCGCACGACCATCCCGAAGGCCTCGGTCCGCGACGGCAGGACCAGCAGGTCGGCGCCGTCGAACGCGGCGTCGAGGGCCCGGCCGGCGAGCGGCCCGTCGAAGCTGACCCGTTCGGCGAGGCCGTGGACGCGGGCCCGTTCCCGGACCCGGTGGGCGAACGCGGGCGCCCGGTCGAGCGGCCCGCCGACGCGGCACGTCCAGCGCCGGTCGGCGACCGCGGCCAGGGCCTCGACCAGCACGTCCTGCCCCTTCGTCGGCGTGACCGCGCCCAGGCACAGCAGGCTGCCGCCGTCGCCGGAGCCGGCCGCGAGGGGTGCGGGGTCAGCGCCCGGCTCGGCGACGTGCACCCGGGCGGCCGGGAGACCGTGCCCCTCGACGACCCGGCGTGCCGTCCACGCGCTCGTCGTGACGACCGCCGCCGCGGCGTGCAGGACGCGGCGCTCGGCGGCGGCCAGACCCGGCGCGGCGCCCGCCTCGTCGCCGAGCGGGAGGTGGACGAGCACGACCAACCGCAGCCGCGCGGAGTGCGGCACGACGACCTCCGGCACCCCGCAGGCCACCAGCCCGTCCAGCACGACGACGGTGCCGGCCGGGATCGCGGCCAGCGCCGACGCGAGTGCCGTCCGGGCGGCGGGTTCGGGGCGCGGCCAGGTGCCGTCGACCTCGATCTCGCACAGCGGCCGGTTCGCCGCGAGCGCCGTGCACAGCCGCCGGTCGTAGACGTTGCCGCCGGACGGGCGCGCAGGGTCGTCGACGCCGGCCGGCAGGACGACGACCGTGACCGCGCGGTTCACAACGCTCTTTCGTACGAGGCCGACGCCACGTGCGACTCGTTCAGCGTCACCGCGATACCCGCGAGCCCGCGGGCGCCCTCCCCCAGGGCGCCGGCGTGCACCCGCTCGGCCAGCCGGTCGGCGACGACCTTGGCCAGGAACTCCGTCGACGTGTTGCGCCCCGCGAACGCGGGCTCGTCGTCGAGGTTGCGGTAGTTGAGCTCCCCCAGCACCTCGCCCAGCTGGGCGGTGGCGAGCCCGATGTCGACGACGATCCCGTCGTCGTCGAGGTCGGTGCGCCGGAACGTCGCGTCGACGACGTACGTCGCGCCGTGCAGCGCCTGCGCCGGGCCGAACACCTCGCCGCGGAAGCTGTGGGCGACCATGAAGTGGTCGCGGACGGTGATGGCGAACAACGTCAGCTCCTTCCCCCGTACCCGACACGGTGCAGGAGCCCCGGCGGTTCATCGGTGAGGACGCGCGGGAGTGTGACCGGCAGCTCCTCGAACGTTCCCGTGCTGGTCACCAGTGCGTCGAACCGGTCGTCGGCGAGCAGCCGCATGGCGACGTCGCGGCGCCCGGCGAACCCGCGGCGGGCGCGGCGCGGCGCCACCGTGCCGACCTGGCTGCTGCGGATCGTCAGCCGGCGCGGATGGAAACCCTCGCCCAGCGGCAGGGTGACCGGCCGGTCGCCGTACCAGCTCATGTCGACGACCTCGCCCTCGTCGGCGAGCAGCTCCAACGACCGGGCGAGCCCCTCGCTCGTGGCGCTGGTGTGGACGACCAAATCGCAGTCGCCGTCGGCGTCCTCGGGCTGCGCGAACCCTGTGTGAAGCGCGGCGGCAACCGACGAACGGGACCGCAGCGGGTCGACCAGCTGCACCCGCGCCCCCGGCAGCCCCGCCAGCACCGCCGCGACCGCACACCCGACCATTCCCGCCCCGACGACCGCGATCCGGTCCCCCACCAGCGGCGCGGCGTCCCACAGGGCGTTGACCGCCGTCTCGACCGTCCCCGCCAGCACGGCCCGCTCCGGCGGCACGTCGGGTGGGACGACGGTGACCCACGACGCCGGGACGACGTAGTGCGTCTGGTGCGGGTAGAGGCAGAACACGGTGCGGCCCACGAGATCGGCGGGGCCTTCCTCGACGACGCCGACATTGAGGTACCCGTACTTCACCGGTCCGGGGAAGTCGCCCTCCTGGAACGGCGCGCGCATGATCTCGCGCTGGCTCTCCGGCACCCCGCCGCGGAACACGATCGCCTCGGTGCCCCGGCTGACCCCGCTGAACGACGTCCGCACGAGCACCTCGCCGGGCCCCCGCTCCTCCACGGGGACGTCCCGGATCTCCGGCTCGCCGGGCGCGCGCAACCACAGCGCTCGTGCGTCGGTCATCGCGCTCCTCCCGGACGACGGTCGCGTCAGAGGATCACGCGTCGAGGCCGTCCCGGTCCACCAGGAGCACGTGAACGTCACCGCAAGGTCCCCGCGAACCCTCAACCAGCCGTTCCGCTGCCACTCCGCGGTCATGGCCTCCCGCCTGTTGCGAGTTCTCGCATGCCGCGCGCAACCTCACGGTCCTCCCGCGCCCGTTCGACGACACTGAGGTTGCGCGCGGCTGGGGGTGAACCGGGCGGGCCTCGCGTGCGTCGCAAGGACGGGACGGGGAACGGAAGGGCTCATGATCGCGACGACGGTGCTCGGCGAGCTGGCGCTGCTGGGCGTCCTGGCTGCGACGACCGGGCTCGGGGTCGCCGGGTGGGTCGCCGGGACCGTGCACGCCCTGGTGCTCGCGGTCCTGCTCGCCCGGGGGCGGCGCGAGAACGGGCCCGCCGACCGGGTCACCGCGGTCCGTGCGGTCCTGGGCGGCGGGGTCACCGCCCTGGTCGCCGACGGGGTGGCCGGTCTCCCGGTGCCCGTCGGCGCGCTCGTGGTCCTCGCCACGGTGGCACTCGCGCTGGACGCCGTCGACGGCCGGGTCGCGCGCCGGTCCGGAACCGCGTCGGAGTTCGGGGCGCGGTTCGACATGGAGACCGACGCCTGGCTCATCGCCGTCCTGTCCGTGCACGTCGCGGGGCTGCTCGGCTGGTGGGTGGTGGCGATCGGGGCGATGCGGTACGCGTTCGTCGGCATCACCGCCGTGGTGCCGTGGATGCGCGGGACCGTGCCGCCGACGACCGGCGCCAAGGTCGTCGCCGCCGCGCAGGGGATCGTGCTGGTCGTCGCCTCGGCACCGCTGCTGCCCGCGACAGTGGACGCAGCGATCGTCGGCATCGCCCTCGTCGCTCTCGTCTGGTCGTTCGGGCGCGACGTCAGGTATCTGAGCAGGGCAGGTAGCGCAGCAGCACGACGTCGCCGATCGGGCGGGTCTCGACCAGCCGCATCCGGTGGGTCGGCCCCTGCGGGAACTCGGCGGCGTTGACGAACCGCGGCGCCCCCGGCTGCCCGACGAGGAACGGCGCGAACACGACGTGCAGCTCGTCGACCAGCCCCGACGCCATGAACAGGGTGTGCACCTCGGAGCCGCCCTCGACCATCAGCCGACGCACCCCGCGCCGGCGCAGATCGGCCAGCAGCGTCTCGATGTCGAGCGGGTCCCCGACCCCGACGACGGTCGCGGCGTCCCTGATCCGGTCGCGCACGTCGGACACCGCCGACGCCGGCGCGTAGACGATCCGCTCCCCCTCCCCCGCGGTGAGGAACCGCGAGTCGGGGGCGATCTTGCCGGTGCGGGTCAGCGTCACCTTGACCGGCGACGGCGGCCGTCCGGTCGCGACCCGGGCCGCGCGGCGGGCGTCCGACCGCACGAGCAGACGCGGGTCGTCGCAGCGGATCGTGTTGGCGCCCACCAGGATCGCGTCGACCGACGCCCGCACCTCGTCGACCCGGTCGAGGTCGGCGTCGTTGGAGAGGATCAACCTCTCGCCGCTGACGTCGTCGATGCAGCCGTCGAGGGACACCGCGGCCGACAGCAGCACGTGCGGACGTCCCGTCATCACCTCAGGAGAGCACAGGTACCGGTCGAAACCCACCCTCTCCCCGACGTCTCGCGATCCCGACCGGTTCAGCGCAGTTCGGCGGGGCAGGTCCTAGGGTCGCGGTCATGGCTGCCGACGACGTCACCCGGCACGGACACACCCACCGTCTCGACCTGGTCGATCCGAGCGTTCGCGACTTCACCGCGACGGTGGTGGCCGTCGACCCGAAGCGCGGGATCGTGCTCGACCGGTCGGCGTTCTACCCCGGTGGCGGGGGCCAGCCGCCGGACGAGGGCGTGCTGCTGTGGGGCGGGGTGCGGACGCGGATCGTCGGCACCTTCCGCGGCGACGACCTGTACCTCGTCCCCGCCGAGGGCGACCCGGTCCCGGCGGCGGGCACCGAGGTCCGCGGGGCGATCGACGACGAACGCCGCACCGGCCTGATGCGCACCCACAGCGGCCTGCACATCCTCACGGCGGTGGTGTTCCGCGACTTCGGCGCGAAGGTCACCGGCGGCAACATGGAGCCGCTGACCGCGCGGATGGACTTCGACCTCCCCGAGGTCCCGGAGGGGTTCAAGGACCGGGTCGCCGAAGCCGTCAACGCCGAGATCGCGCTCGACCGGCCCATCTCCGCGCGGCTGCTGCCACGGGCGGAGGCGTTCGAGATCCCGAACCTCATCCGGACGACGGCCGACCTGCTGCCCGAGGACCTGCAGACGATCCGCGTGGTCGACATCGACGGTCTCGACCAGCAGGCCGACGGCGGCACGCACGTGGCGTCGACGAAGCTGATCGGCCGCGTCGACGTCGTGAAGGTGGAGAACAAGGGCCGGGGCTTTCGACGCCTGCGCGTTCGCGTGAGCTGATACGCCGACGAGGCGTCGACGGCGGCGACGTCGGCGCTGACGCCGGCGTTGTAGGCGTAGTCGTCGTGGGTGCGCGCGATGAGCTTCGGGAGGCCGGTCGTGCCGCCCGAGAGCAGGAAGACGGCGACGTCACGGCTGCTGATCGGGATCGCGGCGAGCCGGTCGCGGTCGGCCGCGGGGTCGGTCGACGGACCGCAGACTGCCCGGAGGTCGACGCTGCCGGGGGCCACGTCGTCACCGGCGACGAGGACGAGCCCGACCTCGAGCGAATGGGCCAGCTCCTGGTGGTCGAAGTCGCGCAACCGGTCCGGGACGGCGATCGCCGTCGCCTCGGAGTGCGACGCGAGGTGGGCCAGCTCGGTGCGGCGGTGCGCGGGCAGCGCCATGACCGGGACGATCCCCGCCCGCAGGCACGCGATCGTCGAGACGACGAACTCCCAGCCGTTGGCCAGCTGCACGACGATCCGATGCCCGGGCTCCAGGCCGAGGTCGAGCAGCCGGACGGCGGCGGCGTCGGCGCGTTCGGTGAGCTCGCGATGGGTGAGCCGGATTCCGGCGGCGGCGTCCACGAGCGCCGTCGCGTCGGGATCGCGGTCCGCCGCCTCGCGCAGCAGGGTGCCGAGCGGGACGCCGGCCCAGTACCCCTTGGTGACATAGTCGGCGGCCACGTCGTCGGGCCAGGGCACGGTGTGGTCACTGATCGGACTGGGCATCTGACCCTCCCGGGAACGACGACGGCATCGAGCGCGACCAACCCGGTCAGGGTCGGGCGCAAGGGGTTGATCTCGATCTCGTCGAGATGCGGGGTTCGCGACGAGCAGGTCGCCGAGTGCGGCGGCGATCGGTCGCAGGCGCGGCGGTCGGTCGTCCGGATGCCGATGCGGCCGAGCAGCTCCTTCGCGACGTGCTCGTCGGACACCACCCCGCGCACGGAACCCGCACACGGCGGCCGCGCAGGTCACGACGGCACCCCGACCAGGTCGGCCCGCCCGGAGAGGACGAGCGTCGTCGCCAGGTCGGCGTCGGCGTCGGGCTCGACGACCATCGACGACAGCCCGAGCACCAGCCGCGCCTGCTCGGAGACGAGTACCCGGGTGAGCGGGGTCCCGCCGCGGACGACGACGAACGCGGGCCGGAGGGCGGCGACCCGGTCCAGCCCGGCGAACGCCTCGGGCAGGCCGGCCTCGGAGTCCGGGGCGTCGACGACGGGCATGTCGTCGGCCAGGCTCGCGGGAACGAGCCGCCCGTGCGCCGATCCGAACGGCGTCTGCAGCGGCTCGGAGCCGTGCGCGTCGACCCAGCCCTGGTGGCTGGCGGCGACGAAGTCGGGGGCCCGACGGGCGAGCCGCGCGTCGGAGATGCTGCGCGACAGGAAGTGGTACGCGAACTGCCACGGCTCGAACGCGTCGTGGTAGCGGCCGAAGTGCTCCCACCAGGACAGACTCGGCCGGGCCGAGTCCTGGATCCGCCGCACCGACGGCTGCGCGGCCTCCTCGTAGGCGGCCAGCGCGGCCGGTAGGTCGCGGGGGTGCGTGGCCAGCGCGGCGGCGAGCGCGACCGCGTCCTCCATCGCCATCTTCGTGCCGGAGCCGACGGAGAAGTGCGCGGTGTGCACGGCGTCGCCGAGCAGCACGACGGGCCGCGGGCGCAGCGTGTGCCAGCGCCGGGTGCGCCGGGTGCGGAAGTTGCCCCAGCGCGAGTTGTTGACCAGCAGTTTCCTGCCGTCGATCTGTTCGGCGAAGAGCTTCTCCAGGTACTCCTTGGTGATCATGTCGCTGGCGCCGGGCGGCTGGGTCACGTCGAACTCATCGAGGCCTGCTCGGCGCCACGACTGTTCGTCGGTCTCGACGATGAACGTCGACACCGGGTCGGCGCCGGGTGCGGAGATCGGGTAGCCGTGGACGGCGAAGACGCCGTCGGGGCTGCGTTCGTGGACGAACGTCAGGCCGTCGAAGAGGTGGTCGGTGCCGAACCAGATGAACTTGGCCGTCGCCGTCTCGACCTCGGTGCCGAGCTCGTCGCCGAGCGCCTCCCGGATCCGCGACCCCGCGCCGTCGGCCCCGACGACCAGGTCGTACCCGCAGAGATCGTCGAGCCCGACCTCGGTGGCGAACCGCAGCTCGGCGCCCGCCTCGCGGGCCCGTGCCTGCAGCAGACCCAGGAGCGTCCGTCGCACGACGGAGGCCATCCCGTTGCCGCCGCAGCGGATCCGCTCGCCCTTGAGCCGGACCTCGATGTCGTCCCAGTGCCGGCCGTGCTCGGTGAGCGCCTCGCGCAGCACGGGGTCGGCCTCGTCGATCGCCGCGAGCGTGCGGTCGGAGAAGACGACGCCGAAGCCGAACGTGTCGTCGGCGCGGTTGCGCTCGAAGACGGTGACCTCGGCGGACGGGTCGGCGCGGCGGATCAGGGTGGCCGCGAACAGCCCTCCCGGCCCGCCCCCGACGACGGCGACGCGCATCCCTCAGGCCCCCGCGACGACGGTGTTGCGCAGCTCGCCGACGCCCTCGACCCGCGTCACGAGCGACGACCCGGGCCCCGGGTAGCGCCGTCGAACACCTGCCAGACCGCCGAGCCCGCGGTGCGAGTGGTCGCGGTGCGGGTGCCGGCGTGCAGCCGGTGCATCTCGCAGCGCATCGTCGACAGGCAGTCGCCCGCGGTCGCGGGGTTGGTGAACCGGACCGCGGCGTGCCCGGGCTCGACGACGCCGGGGTGTCCCTCGGCCTCCAGCTCCAGCTGCGCGGCGAGCGCGGCGTCGGTGTGCTCCTGCTCCGCTGCGCTGATCTTCGGGAGCCGGTCGGTCGCGGTCATCGCGCCCTCCCCCCGCCGACGGCGCGCGGGCCGGGAGGCTCACGTTCTCGACAGCACCGTGGCGGAACGACCCGAATGTACGACGCACAGGCAACGGCCGTCCATGCTTCGTTACCCTTACTCGCGGCGGGACACGTGCCACATCGTTGACGGCCGATGTACGGATGCAGCACGACGACCCTACTGTCATGACGGGGGTCACCCGAGCGGCGCACATTCGAAGCCCGGACGGTTCGCCCGCACCACCGCCCTCACCCTCACCGACGAGGCGACCTGGACGTCGTCGGCGGAGCCGCGGCACATCCCGACCCTGCTCGCCCGAGATCGCGACAGACACATGACGGTCGTCTGCTGTTCGGAACGCGTCCGAGCGGCTACCCTGCCGAGTCGTGAAGGCCCGCTCGCTGGTGTTCGACCTCTTCGGCGACTACCTGCGCTATCGCGGCGGCGAGGTGCGCCTGCGTGCGCTCGTCGCCCTGATGGGCTGCTTCGACATCCCGGAGCCGACGGTGCGCGTCGTCGTCGCCCGGCTGCGCAAGGAGGGCTGGCTGGCGAGCCGGCGCGAGGGTCGCGAGACCGTCTACGCGCTCAGCGACTCGGCGTGGGCGCTGCTCGACGAGGGCCGCGACCGCATCTTCCGCCGCGCCGCCGGTCCGTGGGACGGCCAGTGGCGCATGGTCATCTACTCGGTTCCGGAGACCGAGCGGGCGCTGCGGGAACAGCTGCGCAAGAAGCTCGCCTGGTTCGGGTTCGGGCCGGTGTCGGCGTCGGTGTGGCTGAGCCCGCACGAGCGTCTCGACGACGTCCGCGCCACGTTCGCCGACGAGCCGGCCGTCCGGTTGGAGCTGTTCCGGTCGCGGTCGGCGGGCGACGCCTCCGACCGCGACATCGCTGCCCGCGCCTGGGATCTCGACGGGCTCGACCGCGACTACCGCGTCCTGCTCGACACCTACCGGCCCCGGCTGCCGCGGTACCGCGCCGGCACACCGGCCGGGGCGGACGCGCTCGTCGAACGGATGCGGCTGGTGCACGACTACCGGCACTTCCCGTTCCGCGACCCCGACCTCCCACCCGACCTGCTGCCCGCCGACTGGTCGGGCCGCCGCGCCCACGAGACGTTCCTCGAGGCGCACGGCCTGCTCCGCCCGCCCGCCGAGGCGTGGGTCGACGCCCTGCTCGGCGAGGGCGCGCGCCCGGCGGCGAGCTGAGCGGACGCGCACCGGCCCCGGTCCCGCCACTGTGGACGGGGGCCGGGGCCGGTTGTCGTGCGTCAGTCCTCGGAGTCGTCGTCCTCGAACAACGTCGGAGATCCCGACGACTCGGAGCCGCCGCCCTCGATCTCCTCACGCCACTGGTCGACCAGCGTGCGCTTGAAGCGGTTGTTCGACGGCACCTCGATGCCCTTGGACTCCGCCCACTCGCGCAGCTGTGCGCGCTCCTCGACGGTCAGGCCCGTGCTGGTGTGGACGGCGCGGCGGCCGCCGTAGCCCGGGATCGAGGCCTCGATCGTCCCCGCCTCGAGGTAGGGCCCGAGCAGGTCGAGCAGCTTCCGGTACTCGGGTCCCGCGAGATCGATGCGGATGTGCATCTGGTCGATGTTGAGCTCGTGGGTCTCGACTTCGTCCTCCGTACCGCTGATGTCGCAGTAGCGGATCTCCCGGATACCCATGGATCAGCTGGTTCCCTTCGCGCTGCGGGCGCGGGTCGTGCGCGCCTTGCCTGCAGCGGCGCCCGACTTGGCGGGGGTCTTCGCGGCGGCCTTCGCGGGGGCCTTCACGGCGGGCTTCGCGGCGGGCTTCGCGGCCGTGCGGGCCGCTGCCCTGGTCGCGGCCTTCTCGCCCGCCGCCTTGTCGGCCGCCGCCTTCTCCGCGGCCGCCTCGGCCGCCGCCTTGGTGGCGGCCTTGCGCAGCGCGGTGAGCGTCTGCCCGGCGAGCGCCTTCGACGCCACGGAGTCGCCGATCTGACGCGGCGTCATGTGCCCGCGGCCGCTCGGCGCGAGGTAGACCTCGCCGTCGTTGCCGGTGCGGTACTCGAGGTTCGACGCGACGCGCCGGAACCGGGTGCGACCGCCCGCGCGGACGCCCTCCCACTTCTCCACCTTCACCGCCAAGTTGCAGCAGGTGCAGACCAGGCGACGCAGGAGCATTCCGTCACGGTCGACACCGTTGAAGTGGATCCCCGCCTGCCTGATCGTCGGGAACAGGTGGCGCCCGCGCTCGCGGCACGCCAGCACCTCGTCCGAGACCCCGTCGACGTAGAGGTCGACGTCCTCGTCGGACGCGCGGACCCGCCCCGTCTCCTGCTGCTGCTCGCCCTGGATCGACAGGACGGCGGACGATCCGGTCGCGTCGTCGGCCACTGGTGTCCTCCTTCGATGTATGTGTTCGCGGGTGATCCCGCAGGACCACCCTTCCCTGTGGCACAGCAGATCACACCACGACCCGCATTGTCCGCCCACCCGACGCATCTCACGTCGGACCAACCGGTTGCGGGTCGATCGGATCGGCGCGGACCGGACGATTCCGGGACCCGCCGGGTGCGATCCATCGAACCATGCCATCCCGACGGGCGACACACCGAGGCGCAACGCCGTGACCCGCGCAGACGTCGTCCCCGGCACGGACGGAGGTGTCCGGGCCGGGGACACGGATCGTGTCAGCTCGTGCCGGGCCCGCAGCGCGGGTCGGCGGGCGGGAGCGACAGGTCGATCAGGTAGTTCCCCACGATCGTGTCGACGCACGTGTTGCCCTGCAGCGCGATGGTGTGCTGGGTCCCCTCGAACGTCAGCAGCCGGGCGTCCAGCGCCTCGGCCAGTGCGACGCCTGCCTGGTACGGCGTCGACGGGTCGCCCGTCGTGGAGATCACGAGCGTCCGCGGGAGCCCGTCGGCCTTCGGCAGGTGCGGTGTGACCGGCTCCACCGGCAGGTACGAGCAGGTGCTGTGGATGGCGGGCACCTTGATACCGGAGTCCTGGAACGGCGCGACCTCGTTGACCCGGCGCGCCGTCTCGGCGGTGGCCGCCGGGTCGTCGGGGGTGCCCCCGTCGGCACAGTTGACCACCATCAGTGCCTCCTGCGAGTTGCCGTAGGCACCGGTCGCGCTGCGTTCGAAGTAGGCGTCCGCGAGCGTCATCAGCGTGGTGCCGTCGCCGGCCTTCAGCTCGGTGAGCCCGGTGGTCAGCGTCGGCCAGGACGCCGGGTTGTAGAGCGCGGCGACGACGGCCGTGACGGCGTCGCTGTAGGACAGCGTGCGGTCACTGTCGCGCACAGCCGCGGGGTGCTCGATCAACGGCCGGGCCAGCGCCTGGAACGCGGCCGTCGCACCGGCCGGGTCACTGCCCAGTGGGCAGCCGTCCGTGGTCGCGCAGTCCGCGGCGTAGGCCTCGAACGCCTTCTGGAAGCCTTGCATCTGCGCCACGGCGCTGTCGGCGGTCGACTGTGTCGGGTCGATCGCACCGTCGAGCACCATCGCGCGGACGTTGCCGGGGAACAGCTCGGCGTAGGTGGAGCCGATCCGGGTGCCGTAGGAGTAGCCGAGGTAGGTCAGCTTCCTCTCGCCGAGGGCGGCGCGCAGCACGTCCATGTCCCGGGCGACGTCGCGTGTGCCGGAGTGGGCGATGACGTCGGCTCCGCCGGAGCGTTCGACGCACTGCGCTGCCGCGCGTCTGTTCTCCTCCTCGATGCGTGCCACGCCTGCCGGTGACGTGTCCACGTCGGTCTCGGCGCGCTGCTCGTCGATCTCGCGGTCGGTGACGCAGTCGATCGCCGGGGTGCTGGCCCCGACCCCGCGCGGGTCGAACCCGACGACGTCGAACGGGCCGTCTTGTTGCGCCGCGCCGAACTGGGCGGCCAGGGCGATGCCGGACCCGCCGGGCCCGCCGGGGTTCACGACGAGCGAACCGACCCGCTGCGCCGTCGCGGTCGTGCGGTGGCGCAGGACCGCGATGGTCGCGACGCGCCCGTCGGGCTCGAAGTAGTCGAGCGGGACGGTGAGCCTCGCGCAGTCGAGGCCGGGCGCGGCGAATGCGGTCCGTTCCGCGTCGGTGCCGGCGAACGGCGCGCACGGGCCCCAGTCGAGCAGCTGGGTGTAGTAGCGGTCGAGGTCGAGCGGTGCGTTTCCCGAGGTCGTCGCCGCCATGGCGACCCCCGCGGTCGACACCGTGCACGACGCGAGCGCCACGCTCGCGGCGGCTGCCAGCGCGGCCAGAGCCGCGCGGCGTGGTGAGATCGTCATCCTGGTCGGTCCTCCCGGTCGGCCGCGGCGGCGATGATCCCGCCGATGGACGGGCCGGCGAGCGGCGCACGGCATCGAGGATGGAGACCGGGGCGGGCGCGTTCGAGGGAGGACGCACCCGAACCGCCGGGGGCCGACCCGACGGTCCGGGTAGGGCTCACCCCGCCGTGGCCTGCGTGAGCAGTCCGTCGACGACGGCGCGCAGCGTCTCGGGGAAGACGTCGCGCGCGGCGAGCTCGACCCAGCGGTCGGCGACCGAGGCGAGCCGGGGTGTGCGCTCGGCGTCGAGGGCGGCGAAGAACGGCGCGCGCAGGGCGGGGAGGGTGGTGGGGCGGCCGGTGGAGTGGGCGCGGACGAGGATCTCCCCGACGGTGAAGTACCAGATGCCGCGGAACACGTCGACGGCCTGGTCGGGGGTGCAGCCGTGGTCGACGGCACCGTCGAGGACGGCCTCGACGAGGGCGAGCGAGGGGGCGTCGAGACGGCCGATGAAGCCGTCGGTGGTGAGGACCTCCGCGGCCCACGGCCAGGCGGCGAGGGCGTCGTGGATCGCGAGAGCGGCGGCGACGACGCGGTCGCGCGGCTCGGTGGGCAGCGGTTGCTGCGGGATCGCGGCGACGTACTCGTTGAGCAGCAGGAGCAGCAGGTCTCCCTTGTCCCGGACGTGGTGGTAGAGCGTCGTGGTGCCGATGCCCAGCTCGGTGGCGAGCCTGCGGACCGTGAGCTTCTCCCAGCCGTCGCGGTCGATGAGCAGCCGGGCGGCGTCGAGGATCTGTGCGCGCGAGGTCACCGGCGGCCGGCCGGTGCGGCCGCGCGGGGTGTCGGAGCGGGGCACGCCCTCATCATGGCGGGCGTCGCCGGATCGCAACCGGATGGACCACCGCGGCTGCCGGTGCTACTTTCGGAACATGTTCTATAAGTTGCGAAGAGGCCCGACCCGCCCCGGTGACGCACCCGGGGTCGTCCTGGCCGCCGTCGCGGTCGTGCAGTTCATGGTGTCGCTGGACCTGTCGGTCGTGAACGTCGGACTACCGCAGATCGCCACCGGGCTCGGCTTCGGCGCCACCGGCATCACCTGGGTGATCCACGCCTACGCGCTCACCTTCGGCGGCCTGCTCCTCCTGGGCGGCAAGGCCGCCGACCGGTTCGGACGACGCCGCATCCTGGTCGCCGGACTGGTCCTGTTCGGACTGGCCTCCCTGGCCGGCGGGCTGGCACAGGACCCGGGACAGCTCGTCGCCGCCCGCGCGGCGCAGGGGATCGGCGCCGCCGCACTCGCCCCGGCCGCACTCGCCCTGCTGAGTGCGACGTTCCCGGCAGGTCGTGCGCGGGTCCGCGCGTTCGGGGTGTGGAGCGCGACCAACGCCGCCGGTGGCGCGCTCGGCGTCCTCGCCGGCGGGGTGCTCACCCAGTTCGCCGGGTGGCGGGGCGTGCTGTTCGTCAACGTGCCGATGGCCGCCCTCGCGCTGGTCCTGGCACGTCGCAGCGTCCCCACCGACGTCCCGGTCACCCGCGGCGCCCGTCCCGACGTCCTCGGCGCCGCACTGGCCACCGCAGGGCTGACAACGCTGGTGTTCGGCGTCGTACGCACGGACCGGTATCCGTGGTCGTCCCCGGTCACGATCGCGACGCTGGCCGTCGCGGTCACGCTGCTCGCGGCGTTCGTCGTCGTCGAGCGCACCACCGGCCGCGACCCGTTGATCAGGCTCGGCCTGTTCGGCAACCGGGCCGTCACCGGAGCCAACATCTACAACCTGCTGGTCGGCGCGGCCATGGCGGCGGCGTTCTACTTCGCGTCGCTGTACCTGCAACGCGTACTGGGGGTCGGGCCGGCACTCACCGGCGTGCAGTTCCTGCCGTTCGCGCTCGGCGTCGTCGCCGGGTCGGTGCTCGCGATCCGCCTCGGCTACCACGTCGCACCGCGGACGCTGCTCGTCTCGGGCGGCCTGCTGACAGCCGTCGGGTTCGCATGGTTCGGCATGATCGATCCGGACGGATCGTTCGCCGCCGACGTCCTCGGGCCGTCGATCGTCGCGAGCATCGGGTTCGGGCTGTGCCTCGGGCCGGTCGTCTCCCTGGCGACCGCCGGCGTCGCGCCGCACGAGGCGGGTACCGCGTCGGGGCTGCTCTCGAGCTCACGCCAGATCGGCGCGTCGCTCGGCCTGGCCGCGCTCGGCACCGCCGCGCACGACCGCAGCCACGGCCTCACGACCCCGGCCGCGCTGAACGACGGCTACGCGCTCGGCCTCACGCTGTGCGCCGCGTTGCTGGGGGCCGCCGTCGTCGTCGCACTCGTCGTCCTGCCGCGACCGGCCCGGCCGCGGCCCGCACAGTCGCCGGCACGCCCGGCGGAAAGGAGCACCGCATGACCCTCACCTCGACCCGCGCCGACCACGTCCGCCCGGTCGTGCTCACCGGACTGGCGGTGACCGTCGCGGCGGCCACCGTCCCGTACCTCGACCACCTCACAGGTGACGTGCTCGGCACCCACATCGGCGCCGGCTACCCGGCCTACGGCCCGGCCGAGGTCGGAACGGCCACCTGGACGTGGCTCGCGGTCCTGACGGTCGTCGGGGTGCTCGGGGTCGCCGGGTGGCTCGGCACCGCTCGTGCGCTCCGGGCCGGCCGCGGGTGGGCCCGCGGCGTCGCGACGACGCTGTTCGTCGCCGGCACCGCCGTCGCGCTCGCCGGCCTGCTGACCCGCGACACCTCCGGCGACACCGGCCTCCCACCCCTGCTCGGCTGGGTCGGGCTCGCACCCAGCGTCGTCGGGCTCGCCGTCGTCGTGCTGCTGTGGCGGCGGACCGGGCACGGGTGAGCACACGAGGGGGACGCGCGCCTAGTGTCGTGCTCGGCGCGCCTCCCGCGCGCCGTCCCGCCCGCCTTCCTCCGCCGGAGGTCACCAGATGTCGACGACGCACGGCGACGTCGTCGAGGCCCTGCGCCGCACCGGGGTCCCCACGGCCGCCGACGCCGGGACCCGCGCCTGGTACTCCTCCGACGCGTCGCTGTACCGGATCCCGCCGCTCGCGGTCGTGCACCCGCGGGAGTCGGCAGAGGTCGAGGCGGTCCTCGCCGTCTGCCGGGCCTCCGGGACCCCGCTGACCGCTCGCGGGGCCGGGACGTCGGTGGCGGGCAACGCGATCGGGCCGGGCGTCGTCGTCGACTTCTCCCGGCACATGAACCGCGTCCTGTCCCTCGACGCCGACGCCCGCACCGCGACCGTCCAACCCGGCACGGTGCACGCGACGTTGCAGAAGGCGGCCACCGCTGTCGGCCTGCGGTTCGGGCCCGACCCGTCGACGCACACGCGCTGCACGATCGGCGGGATGATCGGCAACAACTCCTGCGGGTCACGCAGCCTCGCGTACGGGCGGACCTCGGACAACGTCGTCGACCTCGACGCGCTGCTCGCCGACGGAACCCGGTTCCGGACGTCCACGGGCACCGACGCGCTCTCCGCCCGGCTGCGCGCAGTCATGGCGGACCACCTCGCCGTCGCGCGCACGGAGTTCGACCGGTTCGACCGCCAGGTCTCCGGCTACCCGGTGCAGCACCTGCTGCCCGAGCGGTTCGACCTCACCCGGGCGCTCGTCGGCTCCGAGGGCACCCTCGTGGTCGTCACGGAGGCGACGGTGCGCCTCGTCGAGGACCGGGCGCACCGCGTGCTCGTCGTCCTCGGTTTCGACGACATCGTCGCCGCCGGGACGGCCGGGCCCGAGGTGGTCACGCACGGTCCGAGCTCGTGCGAGGGGCTCGACTCACGGATCGTCGACGTCGTCCGCGAACGCCATGGGCCGCACCGGGTTCCCGACCTGCCGCGCGGTGGGGCGTGGCTGTTCGTCGAGTTCGCGGGCGATGACCACGCCGAGGTCCTCGACCGGGCCGCTGTCCTCGCCGCCGCGGGGCTCGGGGTCGACGCGCGGGTCGTCGACGATCCCGCGGTCGCCGCCCGGTTGTGGCGCATCCGGGAGGACGGCGCGGGTCTGGCCGGGGTCGCGCCGTCGGGGCGGCCCGGGTGGGCGGGGTGGGAGGACGCCGCCGTCCCGCCGTCGTCGCTGGGCGCCTACCTGGCCGGGTTCGACGAGCTCGTCGCCGCCCACGGTCTGACCAGCGCCCCCTACGGCCACTTCGGCGAGGGCTGCGTCCACGTGCGCCTCGACTTCCCGTTCGACCGCCCCGGCGGCACCGACCGGTTCCGCGCGTTCCTCACCGACGCCGCCGCGCTCGTCGCCTCCCACGGCGGGACCCTGTCGGGTGAGCACGGCGACGGCCGCGCCCGCAGCGCCCTGCTCCCCGCCATGTACCCCGCGGCGGCACTGGAGCTGTTCGCGCAGGTCAAAGGCGCCTTCGATCCCGACGGGCTGCTCAACCCCGGCGTCCTCGTCGATCCCGATCCCGTCGACGCCGCCGTCCGCGTCGCCGGGACGTTCCCGGTCGCGCGGCCCGGCGGGTTCGCCCTCCCGCACGACCACGGCGACCTCGCCGCCGCCGTGCACCGCTGCACCGGCGTCGGCAAGTGCCGGGCCGACAACTCGGGCACCGGTGGGGTGATGTGTCCGTCCTATGTGGCCACCCGTGAGGAGCGGGACTCCACCCGTGGCCGCGCCCGGGTCCTGCAGGAGCTCGTCCGCGGCGAGCGCACCGACTGGCGCGCGCCCGAGGTGCACGACGCCCTCGACCTGTGCCTGTCGTGCAAGGGCTGCACCTCCGAGTGCCCGACGGGCATCGACATGCCCACCTACAAGGCCGAGGTCCTCCACCACGCCTACCGACGCCGCCCCCGGCCGCTCACGCACTACACGCTCGGGCGGCTCCCGCAGTGGGCGCGGCTCGCGGGCCGGGTCGCCGGGCCCGTGAACAGGCTCGCGGGCACCCGCCTCGCCGCGCGCCTCGCGGGCGTCGACCCGCGGCGGTCGGTGCCGCCGTTCGCCCGGACACCGTTCCGCCGCAGGCCTTTCTCGCCGTCCGCCGGGACTCCGGCGGTGCTGTTCGTCGACAGCTTCACCGACGCCTTCGCCCCGGACGTCGCCGACGCGGCGGTCTCCGTGCTGCGACGTGCCGGTGTCGCGGCGCGGCCCACCGGGGCCGGCGTCTGCTGTGGACTGACCTGGATCACCACCGGCCAGCTCGACGCCGCGCGCCGCATCCTCGGCCGCACCGTCGCCACCCTGCGCCGCGCCGTCGACGACGGCATCCCGATCATCGGGCTCGAACCGTCGTGCACCGCCGTCCTGCGCCGCGACGCCGTCGACCTCCTCGGCACCGACGACGCCCGCGCCGTCGCCGCCCGCACCGTCACGCTCGCCGAGTTCCTGACCGACCATCCACAGTGGTCACCTCCGGACCTGCGCGGCACCGAGGTCGTCGCCCAGCCGCACTGCCACCACCGGGCGATCATGACCTGGGCCGCCGACCAGGCCCTGCTCGAACGCGCGGGCGCCACCGTCCACACCGTCGCCGGCTGCTGCGGCCTGGCCGGGGACTTCGGGATGACCCGCGGGCACTACGACGTCTCCGTCGCGATCGCCGGTCAGAACCTCCTCCCCGCCGTCGACGCGCACCCCGACGCGATCGTGCTCGCCGACGGCTTCTCCTGCCGAACCCAGCTCGACGACCTCCGCGGCCGCCCCTCCCTGCACCTGGCCCAACTGCTCTGTGAGCGGCAATAGTCGCTATCGCGACTATTGCCGCTCACGACCCCCGGGCCCTGTCCGACGACGGTGCCGCGCTCACCCCGTGCGCGACGCCCCGTTGACGCTGAGGAACTCGCCGCTGATGTAGTCCGACCGTGGTGAGGCCAGGAACAGGACCGCCTCGGCGATGTCACGCGGGTGGCCGTGGGCCCCGCGCTCGCCGTGGCGGCGCAGGGGGATGTCGGCGGTGAGCGTCGCGATCTGGTCGTCGGTGAACGCGTCGTGGATCGCGGTGCGGATGAAGCCGGGGTTCACGGCGTTGACGCAGATGCCGTACTCGCCGAGGTTGCGCGCCAACGACACCGTGAGCCCGAGGATCGCGCCCTTCGACGCCGCGTAGGCCGGGTTGGACGCCGGCCGCCCCGACTGTGCGGCGAGCGACCCGATGTTGACGATCTTGCCGTAGCGCTGCGCCCGCATCCCGGGGAGCACGGCGCGCACGCACCAGAACGCGCCGTCGGCGTTGACGGCCATGGTGCGGGTCCAGCTGTCGTCGGTGACGTCCCAGGGGTCCACGGCGTCGACGACCGCGGCGTTGTTGACCAGCACGTCGACGACGCCGAGCGCCTCGGCGGTGCGGGCCGCGGCGGCGGTCACGGCGGCCGGGTCGGCGACGTCCACCCCGAGACCGAGCGCGGTCGGACCGATCTCGGCGGCGGCCTCGCAGGCCCCGGCCTCGTCGACGTCCCACACCGCGACCTTCGCCCCCGCCGACGCCAGCAGCGGCGCGATCTCACGGCCGAACCCGCCCGCTCCCCCGGTGACGACGGCGGTCCGCGCGGCGAGCTCCTGCGCGGTCACCGGGTCACCGTCAGCAGGGCGGCGTGGATGGCGTCGACACCCGGCACCCGGGCCTCGACGAGCTCCTGCGGCGTCGGCACGTTGGCGAACTCCGCGCACAGCCGGACCGGCGCGGCGCGCAGCCGGTCGAAGCACTCCTCGACGGCGAGCGCGCACACCTCCGCGGCCACGCTGAACGGGCCCGGCGCCTCCTGGACGACGACGAGCCGGCCGGTGCGCGACACCGACTCCACGATCGTCGCCCGGTCGAGCGGGGCGATCGTGCGCGGGTCGATCACCTCGGCGGAGACGCCGTCGGCGGCCGCGCGTTCGGCGGCCTCCAGCGACCTGTCGACCATCCGGCCGGTGGCCACGACCGTGACGTCGTCGCCGGTGCGGCGGGTCTCGGCGACGCCGAGCGGGACGAGGAAGTCCTCGTCGACGGGGGTGTCGCGGCGGGCGGTGAGCAGGCCGAACGTCTCGATGACCAGCGTCGGGTCGTCGCTGCGGATGGCGCTCTTGAGCAGGCCCTTGGCGTCGCGCGCGTTCGACGGCATGACGACGGTCAGCCCCGGGACGGCGGCGAACCAGGCCTCGAAGCTCTGGCAGTGCTGCGCGCCGTAGGAGCCGCCGGAGCCGCTCATCGTGCGGATCGTGAACGGCAGCGACCGGCCGGTGAAATACCGGTACTTCGCCGCCTGGTTCACGATCTGGTCCATCGCGAGCATGCAGAAGTCGAAGAACATCAGCTCGACGACGGGCCGCAGCCCCACGGCCGCCGCGCCGACGCCGAGTCCGGCGATGGTGGACTCGCTGATCGGGGTGTCGCGCACGCGGTTCGGCCCGAACGTCGCGCGCAGGTTGCGGGTGACGCCGTAGGGCCCGCCCGGTCCGCCGACATCCTCGCCGACGAGCACGACCTTCTCGTCGCGTTCCATCTCCTGGTGCAGGGCCTGGTTCACGCCCTGCCAGAACTTGAGGGGCCGGGTCGTCGTCATCCGAGGTCCTCCGGATCGGCGGTGGGGGCGGCCAGGGCGCGCTCGACGGCGGTCGCGAGCAACGTCGAGATCTCGTCGTCGATCGCGGTGGCGTCGGACTCGGCGATGTCGGCGCGGGCGCGGGCGACGGCGTCGCGGTCACGCCAGGCCTGGGCCTCGGCCTCGTCGCGGTACGTCGCGGGGTCGCCGACGTAGTGGCCGGACAGGCGGTAGGTCATGACCTCGAGCAGGGTCGGTCCGTCGCCGGCGCGGGCCCGGGCGACGGCCTCGTGGGAGGCGGCGGCGACGGCGTGGACGTCGCTGCCGTCGACCCGAACCCCCGGGAACCCGTAGGCCTCGGCGCGCTGCCACACCTCCCCGGCGACGTGCGTCGACGACGGGGTGAGCTCGGCGAAGCGGTTGTTCTCGCAGACGAACACGACGGGCAGCGACCACAGCGCGGCGAGGTTGAGGGCCTCGCCGAAGTTGCCGGTGGCGGTCGCGCCCTCGCCGAAGAAGCAGACGGCGACGTCGTCGCGGCCTTGCACCTGCAGTCCGAACGCGGCACCTGTGGCGATGGGCAGCCCGCCGCCGACGATCCCGTTGGTGCCCAACAGGCCGACGTCCGGGTCGGCGATGTGCATCGACCCGTTGCGCCCGGCCGAGTACCCGGTGCGGCGACCCAGGAGCTCGGCCATCATGCGGTCGACGTCGGCACCTTTTGCCAGGCAGTGGTGGTGCCCGCGGTGCGTGGAGGTGATGACGTCGGTGCGGCGCAGCGCCGCGCACACACCGACGGCCGTGGCCTCCTGGCCGAGCGCGAGATGCAGTGGTCCGGGGACGCGGCCCTCGCGGTACTGCTCGGCGACGACCTCCTCGAATCGTCTGCACAGCAACAGCTGCCGGTAGAGGTCCGCGGGCGGTGGGGACGTCACGTCGTCGGGCATCGTCGCTCTCTCGCTGCTGTCCGGGCTCCGAAACCGACCGACCAGTCGGTCGACTCGTACGCTAGCCTGAACCGACTTCCGACGGCAACGGCGACAGGAGCGCACCCGTGACCGACCCCGCCGGCGTCCCGCTGACCGAGCGCACCGTGCCGCGCATGCTCGCCCGCTCCGCCGCGCTCGACCCCGCACGCCCGTTCGTCGTCACCAGGGAACGGTCCTGGTCCCACACCGAGACGCAACGGATCGTCGCGACGCTCGCCGCCGCGTTCACCGCCCGCGGCATCGGCGAGGGCTCCCGCGTCGCGATCATGCTGCCGACGTCCCCGCGACACGTCTGGCTCCTGCTCGCCCTCGCCCACCTGCGCGCGGTCCCCGTGGCGCTCAACCCCGACGCGTCCGGCGAGGTGCTGCGCTACTTCGTCGCCGACTCCGGGTGCGTCCTCGGCGTCGTCGACTGCGAGCGCGCGCCCGCGCTCACCGCCGCCGCCGGCCCCGACGGACCGCCCGCCATCGTGCTCCCCGAGGGCGCCGACGACCTCGGCGAGCTCGGCACCGCCGACCCCACGCCGCTGGACCCCGGCGCCGCGTCGTTCGCCGACACCGTCGTCGTGCTCTACACCTCCGGCAGCACCGGCATGCCCAAGGCGACCGCCGTGACCCACGCGCAGGTGATCACCTGCGGCGCCATCTTCACCGACCGCCTCGGCCTCGGCCCCGACGACCGCCTCTACACCTGCCTGCCGCTGTTCCACATCAACGCGACGGCCTACTCGCTGTCCGGGGCGCTGGTCAGCGGCGCCTCGCTCGCCCTCGGGCCACACTTCTCCGCGACGACGTTCTGGGACGACGTCGCCGACCTCGGCGCCACCGAGGTCAACGCCATGGGCAGCATGCTCCGCATCCTGCAGTCACGGCCGCCGCGCCCCGCCGAACGCGACCACTCCGTCCGCACCATGTTCGTCGCACCGCTGCCGCCCGACGCCGTCGAGCTCTCCCAGCGGTTCGGCCTCGACTTCGCCACCTGCTACGCCCAGACCGAATGGCTCCCCTCGTCGATGACCCGCCCCGGGCAGGGCTACGACCGTCCCGGCGCCACCGGCCCCGTCCTGCCCTGGACGCAGGTGCGGATCGTCGGCGACGACGACCTCCCCCTGCCCGCGGGCGAGACCGGCGAGATCACCCTGCGCCCCCGCGACCCGTACACGACCTTCCAGGGCTACCTCGGCAAACCGCAGGAGACCGTCGAGGCCTGGCGCAACCTCTGGTTCCACACCGGCGACCTCGGCGACATCGGCCCCGACGGCTGGTTGCACTACCGCGGCCGCCGCAAGGACGTCATCCGCCGGCGCGGCGAGAACATCCCGGCGACGGTCGTCGAGGACCTGCTCGCGGGCCACCCCGACATCGCCGAGGTCGCCGCCGTCTCCGTCCCGGCGCACATCTCCGAGGAGGAGGTGTTCGTCTTCGTCGTCCCCCGCCCGGGCGCGACGCTGTCCGCTGCCGACGTCGAGGCCCACGCCCACGACGTCCTGCCCCGCTTCATGGTCCCGTCGTACCTGGTGCTCGTCCCCGACCTGCCCCGCACGGCGACGAACAAGATCGCGAAACTCGACCTCGCCGACCGTGCCCGCGCCGCCCTGCAGCACCCCGACTCCCCCGACGCGCCGACCCGCACCTCCGCCGCCGACCGCGTACCCACCACACCCCTGTGAGTGGCGATAGTCGCTATAGCGACTATCGCCGCTCACAGGGGGCGAAGCCCTGCCCTCGGCTCAACCGAGGTGGTGCACCTCCTGCAGACCGTGCACCGGGGTCGGGATGCCGACGGCGCGGGCCTTGAGCTGCAACGCCAGGTAGAGGGAGTAGTGCCGCGACTGGTGCAGGTTCCCGCCGTGGAACCACAGCGCCTCCTGCTGCGTCGGCTTCCACATGTTGCGCTGCTCGCCCTCCCACGGACCGGGATCCTTGGTGGTCGCCGAGCCCAACCCCCAGACCTTGCCGACGCGGTCGGCGGTCTCCTGGTCGATGAGGTCGGCTGCCCAGCCGTTCATCGAGCCGTAGCCGGTTGCGTAGACGACGACGTCGGCGGGCAGGGTCGTGCCGTCCTCCAGGACGACGGCGTCCTCGGTGAGCTCGGCGACCTGCCCATGGGCGAGCTTCACGTCCCCGTTGGCGACGAGGTCGGCGGCGCCGACGTCGATGTAGTAGCCGGACCCGCGGCGCAGGTACTTCATGAACAGGCCCGACCCGTCGTCGCCCCAGTCGTGGCGGAACCCGGCTCGTTCGAGGCGGTCGTAGAAGTCGGCGTCGCGCTCGCGCATCTGCGCGTAGAGCGGGGTCTGGAACTCGTGCATGATCCGGTACGGCAACGACGCGAAGACCAGGTCGGCCTTCTCCGTCGTCATCCCCGCCTCGACCGCCTCCTCGGAGTACAGCGCGCCGAGGCCGATCTCCATCAGCGAGTCCGACCGCACGATGTGGGTCGACGAGCGCTGCACCATCGTGACGTCGGCGCCCTTCTCCCAGAGCGCACCGCAGATGTCGAAGGCCGAGTTGTTCGATCCGACGACGACCGCGCGCTTGCCGGCGTACGCGTCGGGACCGGGGTGGGCCGAGGAGTGGTGCTGGTCGCCGCGGAAGCGGTCCATGCCGGGGAAGTCGGGCACGTTCGGCTTGCCCGACATCCCGGTCGCGAGCACCAACTGCTTGGGGCGCAACACCAGCGGCTGCCCGTTGCGCTCGATCTCGACGACCCACTCACCGGTGGCCTCGTCGTAGCGGGCGCTCTTGGCCTCGGTGTCGCCCCAGTAGTTCAGCTCCATCATCTTCGTGTAGGACTCGAGCCAGTCGGCGACCTTGTCCTTGGGCGCGAAGACCGGCCAGTTGTCCGGGAACTTGATGTAGGGCAGGTGGTCGTACCAGACCGGGTCGTGCAGGCACAGCGACTTGTAACGGCTGCGCCACTGGTCGCCGGGCCGGCTGCGCTTGTCGATGACGATCGCGGGCACGTCGAGCTGGCGCAGCCGGGCGCCGAGCGCGATGCCGCCCTGCCCGCCGCCGACGATCAGCACGTACGGCTGCTCGGTGTAGCCGAGCGTCGCGCGCTCGCGCTCGATCTTCTCGGTCCACGTCTCTCGGTTGCGGTTGGCGCCGTGTTCGGCACCCCGGGGGCGACGACGCCCGCGCGGCTCCTCGTGGCCCTTGAGCTCGTAGAGCGTCGTCAGCAAGGTCCAGGCGCCCTCGTCCCCGAGCCGCAGGTGCCCGCGGCCACGACCGACCGCCGTCTCGAACTCGATCCATGCGCTGACGACACCGCCGTCCTCCTCCGCGGGCTCCGACGTGCGGAACCCGCGCGGGTCGGTGGTGTCGAGCGTGGCGCGCAGCAGGTCGGCGACGCCGTCGCGCTGCTCGGCGGTGGTGATGTTCCAGGTGAACGACACCAGGTCGCGCCAGAAGCAGTCGACGGCGAACATCCCGACCGCGCGCTCGACGTCGCGGGCGGCCAGTGCCGCCTCGAAGTCGGCGAGCCACGCCTCGGCGCGGGCCTGCGGGTCGCCGACCGCGTCGTCGGTCCTCGGTTCCAGGGTCTGGGTCATCCTCGTCCTCCGCGTGTGTCGCCTGTGGCAAAGCCCACACGCGGCGGGGACGGGCGACAAGGGTTGCACGAGGTTGCACGGGCTGCCCGCGGCGGGCCCGGCCGCCTATCCTCACGGCACGCCGGGGTGTCGAGGAGGCCATGTCCATGGAGTTCAGCGCGATCCGGCCCGGCACCGACCTGCCGAGCTACGCGCGCGAGCTGGTCCGGATGCACGACGCGGTCATCGGCGGCGGCCGGTCGGCCCTGCGCCCGCGTGACCTCGTCGCCAGGTCGTGGAAGCGCGTCCTCGGCGACGGGCTCGACCCGGCCGGTCGCCGCTCGCTGCGCGACCCCCTCCCCCTCGACGCCGTGCACCGTCGCCGCCGCGAGTCCCCGCTGTCGCTGGTGATCGACGACCTGCGCCAGATCGTCTGCTCGGTGGCCGACGCGTCGCAGTTCCTGATGGTCGTGACCGACGCCGACGGGATCATCCTGTGGCGCGAGGGGTCGGCCCGGGTGCGGGCCAAGGCCGACGGTCTGGGCTTCGCCGAGGGTGCGGAGTGGACGGAACAACGTGTGGGCACCAACGCGATCGGGACCGCGCTGGCCGAGGCCGCGCCCGTGCAGCTGTTCTCCGGCGAGCACTTCGAACAGCAGCAGCATCCCTGGTACTGCACCGCCGCGCCGATGCACGACCCGCGCACCGGCGCGCTGATCGGGATCGTCGACGTCAGCGGGCCCGCACTGACCCTGCACCCCGCGATCGTCGCGCTCGTCCAGACCGCCGTGCGGTTCCAGGAGTCACGGCTGTGGAGCCACCACCAGTCGGCGTTGCAGCAGCTGCGGACCTCCGCCGGGCCCCTGCTCGCCGCCGCCGACGGCCCGCTGCTGCTCGTCGACGACGACGGCTGGGTCGCCCACACCGCCGGGGTGGCCGCGCAGGCGCGCATCGCCGTCCCGCGGGAGAACCGGCCCGTCACCGTTGCGGGCCTCGGGCTGTGCATGCCCGAACGCGTCGCGGGCGGCTGGCTGGTGCGGCCGACGACGGGCCACCCGACCCGCATCGTCGTCGACCTCGACCTCTCGACCACACCTTTCGTCGAGGTCTCCGGCGGCGACCGGCACTGGCGCAGCTCGCTGACCGCGCGCCACGCCGAGATCCTGCGGCTGCTGCACGCCGCGGGCCCCGACGGACTCAGCGCGGCCGAGCTGAGCCGCCGCCTCCACGGCGACGACCAGCACCTCGTCACGGTCCGCGCCGAGGTGTCGCGGCTGCGTCGCACGCTGGGCGGGATCGTCGAGAGCCGGCCGTACCGGATCGCGCCGTCGGTCGAGATCACCGTCCTGCAGTCCTGCTGAACCCGGCCCAGCCCCCAGCTCCACACCGGACCGGACCTCGCCCGCGCACTGCCCAGCGTGTTGTCGGACCGCAACTATGATCACGCCATGAGCACGGCACGGGTCTCCCACGCCGGGGCGGCGGTCCGGGCGCGGGTCCAGCTGCCGACCATCCCGCTGCTCAAACATGCACTCAAGACCGGGCTGGCCGTCGGCCTCGCCGTGTGGCTCGCCCGGCTCGCCGGGTTGGAGGATCCCTACTGGGCCGGGATCTCGGCAGCCGTCGTGTCGAACCCCAACCTCGGTGGGAGCATCGGCTCCGCCCTCTCCCGGGTGGGCGCGACGGTTGCCGGGCTCGCCCTGGGACTCGCGGCCCTCACCCTGTTCGGGCAGGGGATCGTGGTCGGTGCGGTCGTGGTCGGCGTCGCCGTCCTCGTCCTGCCGATGATCGGGATCACGACGGGAGTGCGCCTCGGCGCGGCGACCACCCTGATCCTCACCGTCTACCCGGCGACCGACGAGCTGGTGGTCGCGGTGTCGCGCGGGCTGAACATCCCGCTCGGAAGTGCCGTCGCGGTCCTCGTGGGCCTACTCGTGTGGCCGTCGCGCGCGTCGCGCGCCCTACGCAGCCGGCTGCGGGCGGACGTGGCAAGCGTGGGTGTCCTCGCCCGCGACGCCCTCGCCGGGTACGCCGGAACAGGCTCGGTCGACGTGATCCACGAGCAGGTCCGCGCGATCGAACACGCACCGGCGGCGCATGCTGCCCTGCTGAGGGACGCGACCCGCGAACCGGGCGCCGGAGCAGCCCTGCAGCGCCAGACCGACGTCGCCGCCCGGCTCGTCGCCGAGACGATCACACTGTCGCGGGCCGCGACGAGCGGGGCCGGGGATCGGGCGGCGGAGCTGCTCGCCCCCCAGCTGCTCGGTGTCGGCGACGCGATCGAGCAGACGACACGCACCTACGCCGACCGCGTGGAGGCCCCGGCCTTCGCTGAGGCCGTCGGCCGGGCCGAACAGGCGGTGGCCGCGCTCAGGGCCGCGCTCGACGAGCTGAGGTCCCGACGCGGAACCGTCACCTACACCAGCGACGAGCTCCTTCACCTGCTCTCGACGATCCAGGCCACCCAGGCCCTGGTCGGCTACCTCGTCGGGCTGGGGCAGCCGGAGGAATGAGCGTCGGAGCAACTGTCGACGCCGAGCTGCTCGAGGGTGCGCTGGGCGGCATCGAGCTCCTCGCGCAGCTGCGCGACCCGTTCCTCCTGACGGCGACGGGCCTCCGCCAGCGCCGACGTCATCACCTCCGCCACCGCGGGCGGGAGAGAGCGGGACACGGCGGCGACGACGGTGGCCGGGAGAGGTGTCGCGGCCACGACCCTCTTCGCGCCCACCCGCACCTCGACCGCCCAGTCGCCGTCGACGGTGGAGGACAGGCTGACGGTCACCGGCCCCGACCGCTCGGCGCGCTTGCGAGGACGGGCCGGGGACTTCTTCACGGGCGCCGCGGGCGGCTCCCCCTGCGGTGCGGGAGGTTCGGGGGCGGGCGCCTGTTCCTCCGCGGCCGGCTTCTGCGTCTCAGCCGGCTTCTCCTTCTCGGCCGGCTTCAGCCGGGACCGCGGTGCCGCCGGCCTGCGGGCGGGCCGGGCGCGGGTCAGCTCGTTGGGCGAGCAGAACATCGTGTCGCGCGAGCCCGCGGGCCGGACCTGGATGAAGTCGCCCTCCGGGACCTCACCGACCGCGACGATCTTGGCCGACCCCCCGGTCGGTACCCCGACCGCGGCCGCGGTGAACCAGACCGTCACGGTCGTGCCCGCGGCCAGCTCGTCGCGCAGCGCCGCCACGTCCTGCTCGGTCAACGCGGAACCCTGTCCCGGCACTCGTCATCTCCTCACTCCACCCGCGACGACGTCACCGGACAGCCCCTCTGCGGCCTCCACAACTCGCCCCCGCGCAGGGTTTCACACCACGGGTGGCTCCACGCCGACGGACACCTCCATCGGCCCGGCGTGTCCGCGGCAGGACGTCTGGCGAGTCGTGGCGCCACGGTCCTGATCTTCGTCCCCGTCGGGGCCGCGCGACGGTCACGACCGGTTCGCCGGCACCACCGAGTTCGCACCGGTGGACGCCCCTGACCGGCCCAGCTCGACGGCCCTCCCTCTGCGGGCACGCGCACTCCGCGCCGCGGCCCGTCGCGATCAGTCGAACTTTGGACCCGAGCGAAGTCCGGTGTGGATGCCCGTGGCCGTCCGGGTGGTGCGGGGAGGTCCGCGAGGAGGCTGATCGACCGTCGACGCCGCTGGCGATCCCGGAGCCGAAACCCTTGATCGTGTACGGACCGGGCGCCACGGCGAGGTAGGAGTCCTCGTCGTAGGGCGGGACGGTCGTGCGGGCGAGCCGCTCGCCGTCGCGGACGTCGACGACCCGTTCCGGGTGGACAGCGGGGTTCGATGGCCGTCGCCGAAGGTCGAGCGGCAGGCGGGCCCAGAGGTCTGCCCCGGGCGGGCCGACTACTCCACGACGAGCTCCCGCAGTGCGCGGAAGACGAAGTGCGGGACGTGCTCCGGTTCGCTCACGAGCCGGAGCCCGGGACGTATTGCGGCGAGTTGTTCGAGCGCGATCCGGGTCTCGAGCCGGGCGAGTGCCGCACCCAGGCAGAAGTGCGCGCCGCGGCCGAAGGACAGGTGCTGGAGGTCCTCGCGGGTGGGCCGGAGCTCGGCTGCGTCGGGGAACCGGTCCGGGTCGTGGCCGGCGGCGGCGAAGTGGAGGAACACCAGGTCCCCGGCGGGGATGGCGACGCCCCCCACGACCGTGTCCCGGGTGACGCGTCGCGGCATGCCGTAGATGGAGGTGTCGAACCGCAGCATCTCCTCCACCAGGTTCCCGACGTCGGTCGTCCCGTCGACGAACGCTCGCCAGCGCTCCGGCCGCCGCAGTAGGTGCCAGAGGGTGTTGCCGATGAGGTTGGCGGTGGTCTCGTGCCCGGCGCTGATCAGGCCGGGGAACAGCGAGAGCATCTCCATGTCCGAGAGGGGGACGTCGCCGGTCCGGCGGACGTCCCAGACCGCGGTGATCAGGTCGTCGGCGGGCTCGTGTTCTCGCTGGGCGATGAGCTCGCTGATGTGGGCGTGGTACTCCAGGGCGGCGTCTGCGCAGCGGAGCTGGTCGTCCAGCGGCATGCCGCGTTCGTCGGCGCCCAGGAGCTCGTTCCACTGCTCGGACAGGTCGTGGCAGCGCTGGATGTCCTGCTGCGGGATGCCGACCAGCCCGGCGATCACCGTGAGGGTCAGCGGGTAGGAGAACCGGGCGAGGACGTCGAAGGGCTCGTCCCGGGGCAGGTCCTCGGCGAGGCGGCGGGCCAGCCGTGTCACGTCCTCCTCCATCCGCGCGACGCGGGCCCGGGTGAACGCGGCGTTCACGATGCGGCGCAGCCGGGTGTGGTCCGGTCGGTCCATCCCGATCAGGGTGGCCGTCATCGGGACCTTCCCCGCGAGCCGCGCCGTGACCTCGGGGTGGTAGCGCCCGACGATCGCGTTCTCCGAGGAGAAGGTGTCCGGGTCCCGGAGCACCGCGTCGACGTCCGCGTACCGGGTGATCACCCACATCCCGACGGCTGGGCTGAAGAAGACCGGCCCGCGGTCCCGCCGGTTCGCGAGCCAGGTGTAGGGGTCCTCCCGGATCGCCGGCGCGAACGGGTCGTAGTCGGGTTCGAGCGGGAACCGGGTGCCGTGTTGCGTGTCCGTGGTCATGGCTCTCTCCTTTGAGAACGGTCGGTTCAGCCGGTGGAGCGTTCGACCAGCCGGAACCGTTGGATCTTGCCCACCGCGGTGCGCGGGAGCTCCTCGACGACGTGGATCTCCCGTGGGAGACGAGGTCCGGACAGGTGCTCCGCGCACCACAGCCCGAGGTCGTGGGCCAGGGTCGACGGTGCGTCGGCGGTCGGGACGACGAATGCGACGGCGACCTCGTCGCGGACCGGATCCGGCATGCCGACGACCGCGGCGTCGAGCACGTCGGGGTGCTCGACCAGGGCCGCCTCGATCGCGACGACCGAGACGTTCTCCCCCGCGACCTTCAGCAGGTCCCCGCCGCGGCCGATGAACTCGACCTCGCCGTCGTCGGTGAGCCGGCCCAGGTCACCGGTGTCCATCCAGGTGAACCCGTCCGGACCGACCTCTGTGAAGGTCGACGCGGTGGCGATCGGGTCGTCGCGGTAGGCGCGGAACAGCGAGAGCCCCGGGAACCCGCCGACCTGGATCCTGCCCGTCCCGCCGGGGGCGGGCGGCGCGTCGGCGTCGGGGTCGCGGAGGCGGACGTGACAGCCCGGCGTGGCGCTACCGATGGTCGTCGGCGCGAGGTTGAGGCGTCGGCTCATGAGGACGGCGGGCGCGGTCTCGGTCATGCCGTAGATCTGGCGTGGGCGGCAGCCGACCAGCGCGGCGAACCGTCCGTACTCGTCGGCGGTGAGGTTCTGGGAGAACCACACGTTCTCCATCGGCCGGGTCAGCGCGACGGGCTCGGCGCGCGCCAGGATCATCCTGATCGGGGCGGCGAACAACGAGGCGTGGGTGGCGCGGACCCGTTCGGCCTGCGTCAGGAACCGGGACGCCGAGAACCGTTCTGCCAGAACGACGGTGGCACCGACGGAGATCGACGCGGACACCGAGTAGTACTGCGCGTTCGCGTGGAACAGCGGCAGCACCACGAGGAAGCGCGAACCGGGGCGGAGACCCGCCGCCGCGGCCATGACGTCCCCGGCGAAGGCGTAGTTCGCCTGAGTCACCTCGACCATCTTGGGCGCCGAGGTGGTACCGGAGGTGAACATCAGCGACAGCGGGAACGTGGGGTCGGCCGGTGCGTGTCCTGGTCCCGCCGGGCCCGGCGCAGCGGGGACTCCCGCGTCCTGCGGCGCGACCGGGACGAGGGGCAGGACCGTCCCGGACGCACGGTACGCGGCCGCCTGGGCCGCGCCACAGACCGCGACGACGGCGCCCGTCCGAGCGGCCTGCCGAGCCAGCTCGGCCGGTGTACTGCGCGGATCGCACGGGACCACCGTCCAGCCTCCGCGCGCCGCGGCGAGGAGGGTCGCCACGAACGCCGGGTGGTTCGGCAGGACGAGTTGAACCGTGTCGCCCGGTCGCACGCCGTACGCGCCGAGCGCTCGACCGGTCTCGTCGACGACGGCGTCGAACTCGGCGTAGGTCCACGCCGATCCCTCCCCCTCCGAGGGGACGAACTCGAGGAAGCTCGCGTCCGGCACGGCGGCGACTGCCTGTTCCCATCGCCGGGCCAGGGTGGTCCAGTCCGTCAGTCGTTCCACCGACGCAGTATCAGGACCGACTCGACGCCGGGGCCATGTCGTCGACAGACCAAAGAACGACACCTTGCTCGTCTGCTACAGACCAACCGATACTGGCGGTGTGCCGACCACCCCGCGCGACCTCCCGCTCGAGGTACTGAGCGCGCTCGTCGATCTGGGGGCCGAGCTGCAGGCCGAGGAGGTCGACCTGCCCCGGGTGCTGCGGCTCGCCACGGAGAACGCGGCTCGGCTGCTCGGTACGCACATCGCCTGGCTCTCGCTCTACGACGAGGCGGCCCGCTCGATGCGGGTCGCCGTCAGCCACGGGGTGACGACGCCCGGGTTCGCCGAGATGCAGGTCGTGCACGGTGAAGGCCTGGGTGGGGCCGCCCTCGCGACGGGAGGCCCGGTCGTGGTGGCGGACTACGAGACGTGGGCCGCCCCCGGCCTGGTCCGCGACGCGATGCTCAGGGAGGGAGTCGCGTCGGTGGTCTGCGCCCCGCTGCTCCGCGGCGGGGAGGCGATCGGGGTGCTCTACGTCGGGAACCGCACCCGAACCGACTTCTCACCCACCGAGGTCTCCGTGGTCAGCGCGCTGGCTGCGCAGGCGTCGATCGCGATCGGGAACGGCAAGCTCTACCAGGGCCTGCTGGAGAAGACCCGGACCCTCCAGGCGACATTCGAGATCCACCGCGTGCTCGGGGCGGCGGCGGTGGCCGATCTCGGTCTCGAGCGGGTCCTGGCGACACTCGGCGGCCTGACCGGTCGCCGGCTGGTGCTGGAACAGCACGTGGTGGAGCCCTTCGAGATCCACAGCGAGGACCCTCAGGAGACCGACCCACAGGGGACCGAACCACAGCCCGTCGCGACGGTCCCGGTCCGTCGCGACGGCACCGACCTCGGCACGATCTCGGTGTTCGGCGAGCCGTTGGGAGAGCTCGAGGAGAACGCCCTGTCGCACGGGGCGACGGTGCTCGCGTTGGAACTGATGAAGCACGAGGCTGCCCGGGCGGTGGAGTGGCGGCTGCGGGGCGAGCTGCTCGAGCAGCTGCTGGAGGCCGAGGACGTTCGCTCGCCCGACCTGGTCGCACGCGCCGCGCGGCACGGCATCGACCTGGCCCTGGAGTGCACCCTCGTCGTGATCGACGCACCCGCGCTGGGCCTGCCCGGTCTCCGCACCCTCGTCCGCCGGGTCCTCGACTCGCCCGCCTCGGGCGTCGACCGCAAGACGGTCCTGAGTGGACAGCGGGGTGACCGTGCCGTGGTCGCGCTCGTCGGCGAGGGCCACGAACCTGCCCGGTTCGTCGAGGCGCTCCTGGACCGCGCCTGCGGTGAGGTCGTGTGGATCGGGACCAGCGGCGGAAGGCCGACGATCGCCGCGGCGATGCGGGAGGCGAGTGCATGCTGCCGGTTGGCGCGGCTCGCGGAGACCGAGGGCTCGCACGTGGTCCACGGGCACACGCTCGGCCCTCTGCGGTTCATGGTCGACATGCAGGATCTGGGCGCGGCGAGCGAGTTCGTCGACGAGGTGCTCGGTGCGGTCGCGGCCCACGAGGAGCGCGGTGGGGCGCGGCTGCTGACGACCCTGCGTGCGTTCATCGAGGAGGACGGCAACCACGAGCGCATCGCCGCGCGCTGCCATGTCCACGTCAGCACGGTGAAGTACCGGCTCGGACGCATCGCCGAGCTGCTCGGCCGTCCCCTGCAGCACTGGGAGACCCGGTTCGAGATCGCCCTCGCGTTCCGCCTCTCCGACCTGGTCCGTGCCATGCCGGAGCGGCGCCGTCCCCGATGATCCCGGGGACGGCGCCTGCTCAGCGGGCGAGCGCCCCCGCGTCGACGGGGAGCGTCACGCCGGTGACGTAGCGCGCCTCCGCGGACAGCAGCCAGGCCACGGCGTGGGCGACGTCCGACGGGTCCAGCCAGGGGACGGGGAGCAGGTGCCGCGCCCGGTAGACGTCTCGGAGCGCGGCCAGCCCCTCGGGTCCACGCAGGCCGGTCCAGCGCTGCGCGTGGTCCTCGTTGTTGACCATCGGTGTGTCGACGGCCGTCGGATGGACGGTGTTGACCCTGATCGACCGCGGCCCCAGCTCGTGGGCCAACGCCCGCATCAGACCGACGACCGCGTGCTTGCTCGCGACGTACCCGGCGAACCCGCTCATGCCCTTCGCGCCGGCGATCGAGCTGGTCAGGACGATGCCGCCACCGTCGGGTCGGAAGTGCGGCAGCGCCGCCCTGACGACGTTCCACGCTCCGGTGACGTTGACGTCGAACGACTCCTGCCAGCCTTCGTCCGACGGTGAGGCGGCCCCGCCCGCGCGGAGCACGCCCGCGTTGGCGAACACCCCGCCGACTGGCCCCAGCCGCTCGACGACGGCAGCCGTCGCCGCGTCGAGCGCTGTCGGGTCGCGGAGGTCCGCGGACACTGCGACCGCCGTACCTCCACGCTCCCGGACCGCCCGGGCCATCGGCTCCGCCAGGGACACCCCGTCGCCGTCCGGCAGATCGACCGCGGCGACCGGGACGCCGCGTGCCGCCAGCAGGCGGCACGTGGCACTCCCGATCCCGCCGGCCGCCCCCGTGACGACGACGGTGCCGTGCACGGTCACCGGCTAGTACGCGTCGGCGTGCGCGGCACCGGGGAACTCCGGTGTGCTCCCCGCGCGGAACGCCTCGCGTCCGGCCTCGGCATCCGGCAGGGTCGCGCTGAGCGCCTCCACGTACAGCGAGTGCTCGAAGATGCCGATGTTGTGCAGGTACCAGTCGTTGAGCGCCGCCTTCGTGCCCTGGATGGCGAACTGCGGACCGGCCGCGAGCTGCACCGCGATCTCCTCGGCGGTGGGTAGGAGGTCCTCGTGCGGCACACACCGAGCGACCAGGCCCATCTCCGCCGCCTCCCGCCCGCTGATCCGGTCGCACATCAGCAGGTGGTACTTGGCGCGGGCCATGCCGATGGCCAGCGGCCACACGAGCGCGGCATGGTCTCCGGCGGCCAGGCCGATCTTGAGATGGCCGTCCATCAGCACCGCCTTCTCGCTGGCGATGCTGATGTCGGCGAGCAACGCGATGGCCAGCCCCCCACCGACCGCGAATCCGTTGATCGCCGAAACGATCGGTTTCCGGCACGCGATCATGTTGCGCACCAGGGCCCGCCCGTCGCGCATGTCGGTGGCGAGCGGGCCGTTCCCGGCCTCGAGATCGCCACCGGCACTGAACGCCCGCCCGGCACCGGTGATGAGGGCGACGTTCATGTCGGGGTCCGCGTCGAACTCGCGCCAGATGCGGCCCTGCTCACCGTGCCCGATCTCGCCGGACGCGTTGAGCTTCTCGGGCCGGTTCATCGTGATCCGCAGCACCCGGTCCTTGCCGGGTTCGACCTTGAGGAAGGTGTAGTCGTCGTAGCTCATCGGTTCCTCACCGTTCCGGGAGCGCGACCGCTCGGGCCGGTCCCTGTCCCTTGTGGCCGACGCGGTTGCGCAGCACCCCGATGCCCTCCGCCTCGAGCTCGACCACGCAGCCCTGGGTGAGCCACCGGTCGATCTCCACCCCGCAGCCCTTGCCGATCGTGCCGCTGCCCAGCAGGTCTCCCGGGCGCAGCGTCTGCTCCTGGCTGGTCCACTCGACGAGCTCGGGGAACGAGAACTGCATCGTGCCGATCGTCCCCGCGGACCAGACCTCACCGTCGATCCGCGCCTGCAGGTGCGCGGTGGCGGGGTCGAACTCGTCCGGGGTGGCGATGCACGGGCCGATCGAGCTGGCGAAGTCCTTGCTGACGCCGGGCCCGTTCCCGATGCTCATCTCGCGTGCCTGGATGTCGCGGGCGCTCCAGTCGTTGTAGAGGGTGTAGCCGACGATGTGCCGCCCGGCGTCGGCGGCACGGATCCGGCGGCCGGGGGCACCGATCACCGCGCAGATCTCCAGCTCGTAGTCCAGCTTGTCGGTGTAGGCGGGCCACGGGACGGTGTCCTCCGGCCCGTAGATCTCGTCGACGTTGCCCTTGTAGTGCGCCGGGACCGAGAACCACTCCTCGGGCACCTCCTTGATCACACCGGCGGCCACCACCCCGCGCATGTGCTCCTCGATGACGAGGTAGTCCCGCAGGCTGTTCGGGCGGGGCAGGGGCGCGACGAGCGGGACGGAGCCGAGTTCATGGAGCCGTTCGGCTCCGGGCCGCCCGGTCTCCCCGGCCCGGGCGACCGCGTCGACCGCCGCCCGGACCTCCTCGATGGCCGGGTGTCCGCCGGCGATCACCTGCAGCAGGTCCGACGGGTCGTCCGCGACAAGAGCCCGGCCGTGGGCCGCGAGAGCCTGCTCGATGTCGACCACGAGCTCGCCGTGCAGAACCCCCGCCCGCAGCGCCGGTCGTTCCGCCCGAGACACGGCGTAGGTCACCAGCCTCATGTGCCGCTCACCCCGGCCGTTGCCGTGACCTCGACCGGTCGGAGCCCGGAACGGAGGCGGGCGACCAGCGCGTCGAGGCCGGCCGCATCCTCCGCGGCGCCGAACAGGTAGCGGTCGGGCCGCACCAGCACCGCGCCCGCCCCGAGCTCGGAGAGCCAGTCCCGCAGCCCGTCGGCGTCGGCCGCCACGGTCCGGACGCCCAGCTCGTCGAGCAGCACGGTCGTCTCCGGTGCCGTGGCGGCCAGGACCGCGGGATCCGCGACGACCGCGAAGCGGTAGCCGACGACGTCGTCGAGCAGCTGCCCGTCGCCGGTCCTCGGCTGCGGACTGAGGGTGCCCGCCGCCTCGCCGTCCTGGTCCCGGACCCCGGGGCCGAGCCGGGGTCGGAGGGCCTGTGCAGCGAACACCGGGGGCTCCTCCTCCGGCGCCTCGAGCGTCTCGATCCGGTTCGCCAGCTCGGCGGCGAGCGTCGTGTAGGTCGTCACGTGCGGGCGGCGTTCGGTCTCGTAGGTGTCCAGGAGAGCGTCGTCGGACTCCCCCCGGACGACCCGGCCCAGCTTCCAGGCCAGCGCGGTGGCGTCCCGGATCCCGGAACACATCCCCTGGCCCAGGTGGGGTGGCATGGTGTGCGCGGCGTCGCCGGCGAGCAGGACGCGACCGACCCGCCACGGGGTCGCCGTGAGCGAGCGCCACTCGTAGACGTCGCAGCGCAGCAGCCGGTACTCGAAGGGCTTGAACCACGGAGCGACGACCTCGTAGGCCTTGTCGGTCCGTTCGAACTCACGTGCGTCGTCGTCCTCCCGCAGCAGCAGCTCGAACCGCAGCCGCGGCTCCGCGATCGGGACGAGCGTGAGCGGGTTGCGGATCGCGCCCTGGATCCAGGAGTCCCGCCCCGGCAGGCGGTTCTTCTCGACGAACGGCACGATGTCGACGATCAACGATCGATGCGTCGCGTGGTGGTCGATCTGGGTGCAGCCCATGAGGGTCCGGACCGACGAGTTCGCGCCGTCGCAGCCGACCACATAGCTCGCCTCGATCCGCTCCTCGACCGAGGTGGCGGTCTCCTGCAGGGTCACCAGGACACCGTCCGGCTCCTCGGCCAGCGCGCGGACCTCCCAGCCGAAGTAGGTCCGTGCGGCGGGGTACTCGTGGGCGTAGCCGCGCAGGACCGCTTCGAAGTCCGGCTGGTGAAACATGTAGTCGGACTGCCAGCCCTGCTCGGTGATCCCGCGGTTCATGTCCATCGCCATGATCACCCGCCATTTGGCGTCGTAATGACGATAGGTCCCGACGAGCGAGAAGGACTTCTCCAGGTGCTCCAGACCGAGGGTCTGGAAAGCCCGCATCGTCTCGTCGTCGAGATGGGTCGCCCGCGGGCGGGCCATCGGCATCCGCCCGCGGTCGATCACGGCGACGCTCAGGCCCTCGAGCTCGAGCAGCCGCGCGAGCGCGAGGCCGGTGGTGCCGCAGCCGATCACGGCGACGTCGACCCGGTTCGTGTCGGTCATTGTCATCCCTCGTCGTCGAAGGTGGAGGGCCGGACCGCGACGGCTCGGGCCCGGGTGCCCTGCTGGTGGGCCGCCTCCATCACGGGGACGGCGGGATCGAGGCTCGTGGCGGTGGTGAGCAGCAGCTCGCCGTCGGCGCCGGGCCAGCAGGCGATCGCGAACCCGTCGACGTCGATGCGGTCGACGAGCACGCCGTCGCGGAGCCGGAGGAAGGCATTGCCGTCCGTGGCCGCGACCCATGCCGACCCGTCCGGGAGCCCGCACGCCCCGTCGGGCCGGAAGGGCTTCCCCAGCTCGGCCCACAGGTCGAACCACGTGCGGCGGTCGCTCACGCCGCCGTCCGCGTCGACGGAGAAGGCCGTGATCCTGCCCGCGAACGTCTCGGCGACGAGCAGGGTCGCGCCGTCGTCGAGGAGCACGAGCCCGTTGGGGAACATCAGGTCCTCGGCGACGACCGACGCGCGTCCCTCGGGGTCGATCCGCAGCAGCCGCCCCGGGAGGTCGGGCGAGTGCACCTCGTCGACGTAGACGGTGCCGTCCGGCAGCACGATCAGGTCACCGAGTCTCCCGGTGACCAGCCCGGTGAGGTCGGCGTGCGGCGCCCACCGCTCGCCGTCGAAGCGGTCGACCCGGGCGGCGTGCATCCGGGCGGCGACGAGCTCGCCGGAGGGCAGGAACCCGGTACCGTTCACCGCGGTGTCGAGCTGGTGGACCCGCGTGCCCTCCGGCCGGATCTCGATCAGCCTCGATCCCTGGGTGTCCGACACCCAGACCACCCCGTCCCGGAACCTCGGCGACTCGGCCCAGCGGAGGTCGTCGACCAGGACCCGGCCGCCGGTGGTGGTCATGTGCGCGTCCCCGGCGGCAACCCCAGCTCGGAGAAGCCCTCCGGCGTCAGGTGCGGGCCCCACAGGCTGACCCACTTGTGCCCGTCGAAGGTCCACTCGCCCGGGGTGTGCGCCTCGTCGTCGTAGATGCGCTCCATGTCGCAGTAGAACTCCTGGACCAGACCGCTCGGCTCCTGGACGTAGGTGGCGATGTTGCGGCCCATGCCGTGGCGCAGCGGGCCCCAGAGCACCGTCTCGCCGCGCGCGTCGACGAGGTCGGCGATCGCGGCGACCTCGACGATCGTCGGGTACTCCCAGGCACAGTGGTGGATCTGCCCGGGACCCGGGAAGACCCCGATGCCGTGGTGGTCGACGTTGCAGCGCAGGAACACGCCCTCCTCGATCCGGTCGGACACCCGGAAGTCGAAGAGCTCGACCAGCATCCGTTCCATCCGCCGCGGCTCGGGGACGAAGAAGTTGAAGTGCCCCAAGCGGGTCGGGCGGAGCGCGGCGGTCGGCGGCGCAGGGGTGGTCTGCACCATCCGGCTGTAGATCTCGAAGACGAACCCGAACTCGTCGGTGAAGGCGAACCCGTCCTCGACGCCGTGGCTCAGGGGCCCGTCCTGCAGGATCCGAAGGCCCGCGGACTCGACGCGCTTGCGGGCCTCGGCGAGGGCGTCGGCGTCCGAAGCGACGAGCCCGACGTGGTCGAGTGCGTCCTCGTCCGCGGCGCGGTAGTGCAGGGCGTGATGTCCCGCCCCGAGGGCGAACCAGGCTTCGTCCTCGGTCCGCTCGCGGACGTGCAGACCAAGCATGCCGGCGGCGAAGTCCTGAGCCGCAGGCAGGTCACGGACCCGCAGCGAGACGTGGCCGATCTCGCGGATGACCGGGGCGCCCATCAGACGGCCTGCAGCACGTCGTGAGCGGCCGCCACGCAGCGGTTGGTCTGCGCACCGAGACCCTCGATGGTGCAGCTCAGCGTCCTGCCCGGCGTCAGGTAGGACGGCGGGTCGGCACAGTGCCCGACCCCGGCCGGGGTTCCCGTCGCGATCAGGTCACCGGGCATCAGGGTGATGATCGTGCTGATGTAGGAGATGATCTGCGGGACCGAGAAGTGGATCTCCGCGGTCGAGGCGGCCTGTCGCACCTCGCCGTCCACGGACAGCTCCATCCGCAGTGACCGGGCGTGGTCGACCTCGTCGGGGGTCACCAGGAACGGGCCGACGGGCGTGGACGCCTCGAAGGTCTTGCCCGACAGGAACTGTGACGTGCGCAGCTGCCAGTCGCGCATCGACACGTCGTTGACGATCGTGTAGCCGGCGACGTAGGCCTCGGCGTCGGCCTCGCTCACGTTGCGGGCGGGCCTGCCGATGACGACGCCGAGCTCGACCTCCCAGTCGACCTGCTGCGAGGCGGCCGGGATGGCCAGGTCGTCGTTCGCCCCGATCAGGCTGCGCCCGTACTTGGCGAACAGCACCGGGTGCTCCGGCAGGGCGAGGCTCGCCTCCGCCGCGTGGCTGCCGTAGTTGAGGCCGACGCAGATCACCTTCTCCGGCATCGGGGTCACCGGTGCGAAGTCGGCATCGGCCAGGTCGAGCCGGGCGCCGTCCTCCCCGGCGGCGCGCTGCGCCCAGTCCTCCCCCGATGCGACCAGCTGCCGCACGTCGGCGTAGGGCAGGACCACCAGCTCGGCGCCGTCGACGCGGACCGCCCGCAGTCCGTCGTCCGTGCGGATGGTGGCTACTCGCATGATGTCTCCGTCTCTCAGATCTCGGTGTAGTGCGCGAACCCGACCACCTCGGCGAGGTGGTCGGCGAAGATCGCCCGGTACCGCGGGAAGTCGGTCGAGTCGCGGAAGGCCTCGTGTGCGGCAACCTCGGTCCACCGCATGCGGAGCACGAACTCGTCGCGGCGCTCGACGCACCGCAGAACGCCGGTCTCGAGGCATCCCTCGGCCTCCGCAACGACCTTCAGCGCCATGGGCAGGGCCTCGGCCATGGCATCACCGTGCCCCTCGCGGGCCCGCATCGTCGCCAGTTCCAGCACGCTCATCGCTGTCGTTCCTCTCGGTTCATCGGCCATGCCAGCCGGATGTCAGCCGCTCGCGCAGCAGGGTGACGGCGGCGTTCCACACGGTGTCGGCCTCACCGCCGTCGAGGTGGTAGGCCCCGCCCGCGGACCCGTCGCCGAGCAGCTCCTTGACCTGCTCGGGTGTGGCGCCCTGCAGCGCGGACGGGGGCACCAGCGGCTTGCCGCCCGCCGGTGTCTCGACGCCGTCGACGCGCGAGGCGGGGAAGTTCTCGACCCACGAGGCGTGCCCCGCCTCGGCCAGCCCGGTGGCCAGTGACCAGATCCGCGGATCGGTGTACCAGCCGTGGAACATCACCTCCGCATCCGGGCGGCCGGCGTTCCACTCCTGACCGAACTGCTGGGCGGGCGCGTTGCCGCCGTGCCCGCTCAGCAGCACGATCCGCCGGAAACCCTGGGTGTACAGGGAGTCGAGCAGGTCGCCGAGCAGCGCGAGGTAGGTCGTCATCCGCAGGCTGACGGTGCCGGGGTAGGCGCTGAACGTCGGAGTGAGCCCGAACGGCAGGACCGGCAGGACCGGCACCCCCTCCGGTGCCGCCGCCTCCACCGCGCCCCGCTCGCACAGGATGGCGTCGGTGCCCAGCGAAAGGTGCGCGTGCTGCTCGGTGGAGCCCAGCGGCACCACGACCCGGTCGTCGTCACGCAGATAGGTCTCGACCTGGGTCCAGGTCATGTCCCACAGCCCGGTCACCGGTCGAGCTCCACACCGTGGACCTGGAGCGACTCGATCCCGCGCAGCACGTTGTTGAGATGGCGCTTCGGCTCGCCGACGTGGAGACGGTGCACTCGGGCGGCGAGGGCGCCGAGCACGGCGTGGGCCTCGAGCCGGGCCAGCGCCTGGCCCGCGCACCCGTGCGTGCCGTAGCCGAAGGTCAGGTGGTCGACGGGCGCCCGGGTCACGTCGAACCGGTCGGGATCCGCGTAGTGCCGCTCGTCGCGGTTCCCCGACCCGTAGAGCAGGAGGACCTGGGAGTCCGCGGGGATCTCCGTCCCCTCGACGTCGACCACCCTGGTGGTGCGGCGGCCGAACACCTGGACCGGTGCGTCGAAGCGGAGCACCTCGTTGAAGGCGCCGGGCAACAGCGCCGGATCCGCGCGGACGAGATCCCACTGGTCGGGGTGCTGCGCGAAGAGGTGCACGGCGTTGGCGATCGCGTTGATCGTGGTGTCCATCCCCGCCGTGGCGTACGCGGCGAGCAGCGGGATGCACGACTCGGGCCGGATCCGCCCGGCCTCGGCCGCTTCGAAGATCGCCCTGCCCATGCTGCCGTCCAGGAGGTCGCCCGCCTTCAGGGTGGCCACCCACTCGAACATCTCCTGGACGACCAGCAGGCCGCCCGCGGTGCGGTCGTTCATCGGCCCGCAGACGTTGAACGTCGCGTCCGCCCAGCGGAGCATGTTCGGCCTGGCGTCGTCGGGCAGCCCGATGAGGTCGAAGACCACCGCGAACGGGAACGCCGCGGCCAGGTCGGTCACGGCGTCGAACTCGCCCCTCGCCACCACCTCCTCGACCAGCGCCTCGGCCCGGGTGGCGATGTCCGCCTGCAGGCTCCGGACGGCGCGGGGCCCGAGCCGGTCGGCGAGGACCGAACGCAGCACGTCGTGCTCGGGCGGGTCGGCGGCCAGGACAGTGCCGACCAGCATCTCGTTGACCGGCTCGTTGAGCGCCACCGCCGACGACGAGAAGGTCTGCCAGTCGCCGAGCGCCCCGCGGACGGCGTCGTAGCGGGTCAGCGCCCACGCGTCGAGCCGGGCGAGGTGGACGGCGCCGCCCAGGTCCCGCAGCGTGCGGTAGGTGGGATAGGGGTCCTCCAGCACAGGGTCGGCGAACAGGTCGACGTCGGAGTGCGGGGTCAGGGTCGGCGTCATCGCCGTGCCTCCATCGGTGGGTCGCTGGGTGTGGCTCGGGTGAGGGCCCGCAGGCGCGAGATCGGGATCCGCCGGTTCACCGCGGCGGCGGTCGCGCCATCGCGGCCATCCGGCCAGGTGAGGAGCAGCCCTTCCGCGGGCGAACCGGCGACCACGGTCGGTCTGCCGCGCACCGGAAGGGGCCCGCAGACCCGAAGGGTGATCCCGAACTGTTCGGTCCAGAAGTACGGGGACGGCACCAGGGGCGCCCCCGCGTCGTCGTCGAGCAGGGTCGCGGCGGCGGTACGCGCCTGGTCGAGGGCACTGGTCCACCACGGTGTCCGCCGATGTCCGTGATCACCGGGGAACGCGGCGACATCTCCGGCCGCCAGGATGCCCGCAGCGACTCGGCACCGGTCGTCGATCCGGAGATCGCCGTCGGTGACCAAACCGGATCCGGCCAGCCATTCGACGTCGGGCCGGCAACCCACCGCCGAGATCACCAGATCACCGTCGAACCGGCGACCGTCGGCCAGCTCGGCGGCGGGGGTCCCGCTCCCCCGCAGCCGCACCCCCGCCGGGTGGTGGGCGAGCGTCACGCCGTGGGCCGTCGCCGCCTCGACCACCAGATCGGACAGGAAGCGCCCCAGCTGGGCCCGCAGCGGCGGTTGCCGGTCGACGACGGTCACCGCGGACCCAGCTGCCGCACAGGTCGAGGCCAGCTCCATTCCGAGGATCCCGGCACCGACGATCACCACCCGCGGCCGATCGACCAGGCGGTCTCGCAGGTCGCGGGCGTCGGCCACGTCGCGGAAGGTCGACTCCTCGGCACCGGGGTCGGCGGCACCGAGATCCGTCATCGTCCGCGCGCGGGCACCGGTGGCGATCACGAGGCGACCGAACGGGAGGCGGTCTCCGTCCGCGAGAAGGACCTCCCTGCGATCGGTGTCGAGCCCGATCGCAGTTGCCCCGATCCGCTGGTCGACCTCGCACGACAGCGCCGGGAGCGTGATGCTCGCCAGGGTGTCCGTGCCGGACAGGAACCCTTTCGACAGGGCGGGCCGGTTGTACGCGGGATGCGGATCGTCCCCGACCAGGGTCAGCTCACCGGTGAACCCGCGGCGCCGCAACTCGTCCACCACGGTGACGCCGGCGATCGAAGCACCGACGACGACGACCCGCTGCCGGACCATCAGTCGGCCCTCAACGCGGCTACCGGACACACCCGCACCGCGGTCTCGGCGGCCGCGCTCGACGGGGCGGGGACGTCCTCGTGGTCGAGGACCAGTTCGCCGTCGTCGTCGAGGTGCATGAGCTCGGGCGCCGAGTCGGCGCAGAGTCCGTAGCCCTCACAGCGGTCCCGGTCGATCGTCAGTCTCACGGCGACTCCTCACAGGCTCGTCTGGGACGCGGGCACGCGCGTGCTCCGCGGTACCGCACGACAGGCCTCGGACCGGTCGAGCGGCGATGCTCGGCGCGGGGCCGGTGGCCGGCCCGCGGATCAGTGCTGTGGCGTCGGTCGGTCGGTTCAGCCCTCGCCGGTGACCGCAGGGTCGGCGAGAAGGAGCTGCCGGAGCAGCATCTGAGTGGTGTAGGCGATGTGGTCGCGCAGGAGCCCGACCCCGCGCTCGACGTCGCGACTCAACGCCGCGTCGACGAGCCGCTGGTGTTCGACCGCAGGGTCGCGATCGTGCTCCTCGAGCAACGGAGCGGCCCAGCGGCGATAGAGCTCGGTCTCCGCCCGCAGACCGGCGGTGATCTCCACGAGCCTGCGGTTGCCGCATCCCGAGACCAGTGCCGCGTGGAAGGCCTCGTGGGCGAGGAACCACGCGTCGCCTCGGCCGCGTGCCGCGATCTCACGCTCCCGCAGGGCGAGCAGGTGATGGGTCGCGACGACCTCGGACTCCCAGGAGTCCCCGCCGTTCACCATGGCCTGCTGGAAGGCGAGCCCCTCGATGTCCACGCGCACCGCCGTGAGATCGGTGAGCTCGTCGGCCGACAGGGCGGCCACCGTGTAACCGAGGTGCGGCTGCAGCGTGACCAGCCGCTCCGAGGTCAGCTTGGTCAACGCCTCGCGAAGGGGGCCGACGCTCGTTTCGTAGGTGGCGCACAGCTCCGGGAACTTCAGGCGCTGACCCGGTCGCAGGCGAGCGGTGAAGATGTCCGCGCGAAGCTGGTCGTACACCCCTTCGGCCCGGGTCACGGAGCCGCCTCGCCTCGCCATGGGCGAAAACGTACCCGACATAAGAAGACACACGCAACTTTCAAAAGTTGGTTCGTCGAGGCTGCAACCGTCGGATCACGCTTGTCGGTCTCTCGGACGCACTTATCGCGACGACGTGGCCCACGCCTTCGAGCCGCACCTCGTCCAGCCGCCCTCGGGCCACCCGGCGCGACGCCCGGCACGCCGGCAGCGTCCACGGTCGACAGCATGAGATGCTCCTCAGTTCGACAGCCTGGGTGTCGAAAAATAGACACCCAGACTGTCGTCTGTCCAGCCCTCTCCCGTAATCTGCGACTGTGTTGAGCCCAGGCGCGGATCTCGCCCTCTCGCTTCTCGGCGGCTTCCGCATCCTCGTCGACGCCGCGATCACCGAACTCGAACACCGTGGGTTCGCCGACGTCCGACCCGTCCACGACTTCGCCATGCGAGCGATCGCCGCAGGTGGGGACAGCGCCTCCGAGCTGGGACGACGCCTGTCGATCTCCAAGCAGTCCGCGGCGCGGACCATCGCGGTGCTCGAGGAGCGCGGCTACGTGGAACGCATCCCGGACCCCGCCGACGCCCGCCGCAAACGACTGCAGGTGACCGCCCTCGGCAACGAGGTCATGCGCACAGGCGAGAAGATCTTCGAGGGCCTCCGCGAGAACTGGGCCCGCACCCTCGGCCAGACGGAGTTCGAACGCTTCGAGCGCGACCTGCGCACACTCGTCGGAGCGCAGCCGGTGCGGTTCGACACGCCGGGATGGATGGCACGGGACCGGGAGCCGGGCTCGCCGGGAAGATCGTCCTGACCGCACGCTGAGCCGAGAGGCGACCAACGCGTTCCGCGACCGTCACCGTCGCGCGGCCGGTACGACGCGTTTCCCGCGAGAGCCGCCACGACACCACACCGGGCGCACAGACGACCGGTCCCGCCCCGTCGAGCAGCTGCGCGCACAGCGGGCCGACCCAGCGCGCGCCGAAGGACACGAGCAGCCGCGGGCCGCACCGGCGGCCACCCGAGCAGCGTGGCACGCTCGTCGAACTCCCCGTGGGACGGCGTGGCGAGGGTCGCGGTGAGCCGTGACCAAGGGACGCTCGATACCCGTACTAGCCTATTTGGGATCCAATCAACGCAAGTGCTGGGTCGAGCGGGAGACAATCGTGGACGTCGGAGCCGGCGTCACCAGGGCGGCCGATATCCGCCGGGACGTAGACTGGATCCATGAAGCCCGAGGTGACAGCCACCGCCAGCGCCTCCGCTCAGGCCTCGACACCGCGCCGCGCGAACGACCGCGACCTCGTCGACTCCCTGGTCACGGTACTCCAGGAGCGGATCAACGCCGGCGAGATCCCCGCCGGGTCGTGGCTGCGGCAGGAGGCCGTGGCGAAGGAGCTCGGCGTCAGCCGGATGCCCGTCCGGGAGGCGCTGCGCCAGCTCCAGGCGCGGGGCACGGTCGAGCTGATCGCGAACCGTGGCGCCCGGGTCCGGCTGCCCTCGACCCGAGACATCATCGAGGTCTACGAGCTCCACCGGATCCTTCAGGGGCATGCCGGCGCGGCGGCCGCGGAGCTGATCACCACGGAGCAGCTCGAGCGGCTGGCGGCGGCCGAGGCGATGTTCCGGGTGGCCGTCGAGGACCTGCGGACGGCCGACGGCGACACCTCGACGGCCCAGCGCCGCTGGCACGAGGCGAATACCGAGTTCCACCTGGTGATCATCGAGGCGGGCGGCAACAAGCACCTCGCGGAGGTTCTGGAGAACCTGCACCACAAGGTGCCTCGCAACCTCACCTGGATCGCCCTGGGCAACGACGTCCGCCGGCTCGAGAAGGACGCGGCGGAGCACGCCGGGATCCTCGACGCCATCAGCCGCGGGGACGCGAACGCGGCCCGCACCCGGCTGACCGAGCACGTCAAGCGTGCCAGCGACCTGCTCGTCCGCACGGTGGACGAGATCGCGCAGGACAGTTCCACGCGGCGGAGTTGATCGCTTGAGCGGTTCGCGCATCTCGGCGAGGGGGCCGAGCGCGGCCCACCGGTGCTGCGCGACGGCGACCGCACCGAACGGTTCGCTCGTGGTGCCGTAGGTGTGCTTGTGGCGGCGCGCTTGTCATTCGTGTCCCACACCGCCGCGGACCGGATGACGCTCGCGGGGGTACTCCGGCGCCACCTCGTCGGGTACCCGATCCGCCCGACGACGCAGAGCTCGATCCACCTCGGCGGCCCGTCGCCGGAGGACCCGCCGGTGATCCGGCCGCGGTACGTCGAGACCGGCGAGGACCAGGCCGCCACTGCGCGGATCCTCGGCTGGGGACGCGAGATGGTCACCCGGAACCCGCTCGCGGAGCTGGTCGAGAGCGGGGACCAGCCGGGACTGTCGATCTCGACGGCCGAGCAGGTCGTCAGGCCGGCGCAGGACAGCCCGCTCGGCGTCCACCACGCGATCGGGTCGGCGGCCATGGGCCCGGACCCCGACGACGTCGTCGACGACCGTCTCCGGGTCCGGGGCGTCGAGGGTCTCCGGATCGTCGACGCCCCGGTGTTCGCCGACCAGCCTGCCGGCAACACCACGGCGCCCACGATGGCGCCGGCCTGGCGCGCCGCGGACCTGATCCGCCAGGAGTCCTAGCCGGACGTGATCACCGTTCCGGACCAAGGCGCCGAGAGATCCGGGACGGTGATCAAGGGGTGGGCTCGCTAGTCGGCGCCGAGCAGCACGACATCGCCGATCTGTGCCACGATCGCGGTCTCGGCGTCGGCGACCTGGTTGGCCGCGCTGGTTCCGCGCAGCTGCCGCACCGCCTGCACCACCCGTTGGATGCGCTGCGACTCACCGGTGTGCGAATGCGACATCGTGCCGCCGTCCGTCACCACGGGATACCTGCCGCCCACCTCGATCGCCCCGCCGGCGACGAAGTCCGCTCCCTCGCCGACGCCGCAGTACCGGAGCGCCTCGAAGTACCGGATGATCTCCCACGAGAAGTTGTCGTAGAGCTCGTAGACGTCGATGTCCGCGCGGTCGAGGCCCGCCCGGGCGAATGCCGCGTCGGCGGCCTTGCGCCCCCACATCGCCGTCCGGTCGTAGGTGGGCGGGTGGGTGTAGGTCGGCCCCCAGCTGTCCCAGGCGCCGCCGAGCACGCGGACGTTCCGGTTCGGCAGGTCGCGGGCGCGTTCCGCACTGGTGAGGACGAGTGCCGAACCGCCTTCGCCGGTCGTGCAGCAGTCGAGCAGGTGGTAGGGGTCCGCGATCATCCGGGACGCCAGGATGTCCTCGGTCGTGAAGGGCCCGCGGCCGTGGTAGACCGCCTCCGGGTTGCGATGGCCGTTGTTGCGGATCACGCTCGCGACGTAGGAGATCTGTTCCTGGGTCACCGAGAACCGGTGCATGTACTCGCGGGCGGACAGCGCGAACTCCGCCGGCGTCATCAGTCCCCAGCACTCGACGAACTCATTCTCGGGCCGGGTCCACGGGGCGACCGAGTCCTTGTCCGTGTGCACCTGCGCCTGACCGCTCGCGATCACCACCGTCGTGCACATCCCGGACTCGATGGCGAGTGCGGCCTCGGCCACCGACGCCGGTCCCGGAGCAGCGGTGCCGATCCAGAAGGTCGGGATGCCCAGCGCGTAGCCGAACGCGTTCGACCCGTGCCGGTAGTCCGGCCCGGGCAGCACGTTGAGGCCGTCGACGTCGCCCAGGCCGAGTCCGGCGTCGGCCAGTGCGCCCTGGATCGCCGCGAGCGTGATGGTGTAGGAGGTCTCGCCGGGGAGGACCCGGGCCTGCTTCGTGTTGAACGCGCCGACGATCGTCGCGGTGCCCGGGGAGATCATGCGGACACCACCGTAAAGCAGGGCAGCGTCACGTCGGGAGCCACGTCGCGGAACACGACCTGCACCTTGGCGCCGACCCGGATCTCGCCGGGTTCGGCGTCGACGAGGTTCGTCAGCATCTCGTAGCCCTCCGTCAGAGCGACGACCGCGACCACGTACGGCACCTCGAAGGCCGGTGTCTGCGGGCGCCAGATGGTCGTGTACGTGACGAGCTCGCCCTCGCCGGACGACTCGACCCATTCCAGGTCGGGGCTCTGACAGGATCGGCAGAAGTCCTGAGGGGCGAAGACGTGTCCCGAACAGGAACAGCATCGCTGGACGAGTAGCACCCCGCGGCGACATCCCTCCCAGAATGGTCGGGTAAGTGCCGATACCTGTGGTACGGGCCTGGTCAGGCCGCCCGCCGATTCCATTGTTCTGTCCTCACCAGCGTCGATTTCAGGAAGTGACGGGTCCATACCGGACACCGTTGTTCGCTTCTTTCGGGCCTACGTACCGCCCGGCCCACTGATCATGATCGGACGCCCCAGCGCGCCGATCCCGAGTTTGTGCCGGAGGTCGTCGGTCTTCCATGCCATGACGACGCCGCCGATCAGGTCCCGGAAGATGCGTTCCAACGTGCGGGACTTCACGTATCCGTGCGCGCCACAGGTCTTCATCGCGCCCATGGCGACCTCCTCGGCCATGCGGCGGAGGTGGTACAGCGTCCTGACCTGGTCGCGGCCCATCAGCGCATCGTCCTGGTAGTCGTCGAGCCGCTCGACCATGTCCCGCAACAGCGCCCGGCCCGTGCCCAGCCAGTGGTCCATGTTGCCGATCGCAGCCTGCGCCCAGGGTTCGTCCGCGCGGTAGGACGGCTCGACGGAGTCCAGCGAGCTGCTGGCCATGTACCCGTACCGGCGCCGGGCGTGGTCGATCGTGAAGTCGAACGCCGCCCGCGACAGGCCGACCCAGATCGCCCCGATCCCGAAGGTGTTGTAGACGGTGTCGATCGGCCGCCGGAACTGGAAGGTCCGCATCCGGCCGACGAGGCAGTCGTCCTTGGCGATCACCAGGCCCCGGCACTCGATGTCGCTGCTTCCCGTGGCGCGCATGCCCATCGCGTCCCAGTTGCGGTGGTCGAGCAGCCCGGGTTCGCCCATCCGGCCCACGGTCAGGACGTACGTCGGGTCCTCCGGGTCGCTGCCGTCGAGGACGCCGCCGAGCATCGCGTACCCTGCCGCCTCGCTCATCGAGGCGTAGCCGCTGCGGCCGTTGAACACGTACGCGTCTCCCTCGTCACGGCAGACCACACCGGACCTGCGGGAGTCGAGCGCGTCGGACGAGATCGAGAAGCCCCCGCAGATCGTGGCCTCGTGGCGCGCGATCGCGGCGCACGCCTCGTCCCGCCGCGGGAAGGACGGCATCTGCGCCAGGCCGCGCGCGCCGCCCCAGTGCATGTTGATCGCCAGGGCCGTCGAGGCGTCCCGGTAGGACAGCTCCTCCATGACCCGCACGGCGGCGGAGAGCGAGGCACCCGCGGACCCGAAGACGGGATCGATCGGCATGCCCGTCACCCCGAGCTCCTGCATCAGCCGCAGGTTCTCGCGCGCCAGCACACCGTCGCGGTCGGCCACCCGCGCCCGCTCCGCGAAGTCGTCCGCCGCGACACACTCGCGCACCCGCTCGACGATCGCGTCCTCGAGTCCCTGCAGCTCCGCCGCCGGCCGGCCGCGCACGCCCGCGGCCGGCGTGTCGTCGAGGTCGGTCACGTCAGGCCCGCCAGCTCGCGGACCATCTCCAGCGAGCGGAGCGTCTCCTCCGGCGTGGGCGCCGGGGCCAGGATGTTCTCCGTCTGGCGCACCATCCAGTCCTCCATCGGCAGCGGTTTGCCGTCGTGGTTGTGCAGCATCACGACCAGCCGGTTCGCGCCGGCGTCCGCGAAGGCACGCTGCACCTGCGGGCTCGGGTCGTGCACGCTGACCGAGATCTCGATCTCCGCCGGATCGCGCCCGATCCTCTCGCACTCGGCCGTGACCGCCGCGCGCGCCGCAGCGACCTCCTCCGGCGTGACCACCGTCAGGTAGATCCCGTCGGCGACGGTGGCGACCCGCCTGGCCGCCACGGGCGTGGGCCGTGCACCCAGCACGATCGGTGGGTGCGGACGCTGCACGGGCATCGGGTCGAGAACGACCTCCGGGAACGTCACGAGCTCGCCCGCGAAGCCGCCGCGGCCGTCGGCCCACAGCACCTTCATCGCCTCGAGGGACTCGATCGTGAGCTTCCACGGCGTGGCGTGGTGCGGCGTGAACACCTCGGTGAGCTCGGGGACGTACCCGGTGCCCGCGCCGAAGATCACCCGGCCACCGGAGAAGAGGTCCAGGCTGCTGACGAGCTTCGCCAGCATCAGCGGGTGCCGCTCCGGCACGAGGCACACACCGGTCACGAGCCGCAGGTCGGTCGTCGCGGTCGCCATCACGCTCAGCGAGACGAACGGATCGACCATCTGCCCGTAGATGTCCGGGAACTTCCCGCCCGGCAACGGCAGCGGGCTCGCGGGCGTCACGGGGATCGCGGCGTGGTCCGGCGCCCAGTAGGAGTCGAACCCCGCGTCCTCGATCGCCCGGCCCAGCGTCGCCGGGTCGATGCTGGTGGCCGTGACGTAGCTCTGGATCCCGATCTTCATCTCTGTCCTCCGTTCGCGAGGGGAACCGGCGCGGCGGCGATGTCCTCGCCGAGGTAGCCGGCCTCGAGCTTCTCGGCGTCGCGGCGCAGCTCGGCCGCCGAGCCCTCGGCGACGACCCGGCCGTGGGCCAGGACGTAGCCCCGGTCGGCGACCGTCAGCGCGGCGAGCACGTGCTGCTCGACGAGCAGGACGCCCATCGCGTGCTCCTCGGCGATGCGCCGGACCATCGGCAGCAGCTTCTCCACGATGATCGGCGCGAGGCCCAGGCACATCTCGTCGAGCAGCATCACCGTCGGACTGGCGATGAGCGCGCCGGCCAGCGCGACCCTCTGCTGTTCTCCCCCGGACAGCAGCCCGGTGCGGCGGTCCGCCAGGGCGGGCAGCGCGGGGAACTGCTCGAACACCTCCGCCATCGTGACCGTCGACCTCCGGTGCCGGCGCAGGCGGAGGTTCTCGGCCACGGTGAGCTTGTAGAACAGGCCACGGCCCTCGGGCACCATGCTCAGCCCCCGGCGGGCGATCGCGTAGGGCCGCGCCTTCGTCACCGGGCTGCCCAGCACCTGCAGGTCGCCACCGAGCTGCGGGAGCGCGCCGGCGATGGTGAGCAGGGTCGTGGTCTTCCCGGCGCCGTTCGCGCCGAGCAGGCACACGACCTCGCCGGCGCCCACGGTCAGGTCCAGTCCCCGCACGACCGGCAGCGTGCCGTAGCCGCAGTGCAGGTCCCGCGCCTCGATCACGGTGGTCATCTCACGCTCCCCCGATCGTGGTCGGCTCCTGGGCCAGGGCGTCCGCCCCGACCGCCTCGAGGTGTTCGCCGCCCAGGTAGGCGGCGAGCACCTGCGGGTTCCGCCTGATCTCCTCCGGCGTGCCGACCGCGATCGGCCTGCCGAACTCGATCACGTACACCCGGTCGCACACGCCGAACACCAGGTGCATGTCGTGGTCCACGAGCAGGCACCCCACGCCCGTGGCCGCGATCTGGTGCAGGTCGTTGCCGAACTCGATGCTCTCGGGCGTGTCCAGGCCCGCGGCGGGCTCGTCGAGCAGCAGGACCTGGGGTTCCAGCGCGAGCGCGCGGGCCACGCCCAGCACCTTCTGCCGACCCAGCGGGAGCTCCTCCGGGCGGCCGTCGCCCGAGGCGGTCAGCGAGAGCAGCGTCATCGCGTCGCCGACCGTCCCGGAGGGCGTCCGGGACGGGCGGAACAGGTCACGGGCGAAGGCGAACGACCGGTCCCTGACATCGTCGGCGACGCGGACGTTCCCGAGCACCGAGAGATCGTCGAACAGCTCCATGGACTGCCAGGTGCGGACCAGCCCCAGCCGGGCTCGGCGGTAGGCCGGCAGCGCGCTGACGTCCCGGCCCCCGAGCTCCACCGTGCCCGTGGCCGGGGTGAATCCCGAGATCGCGTCGATGAAGCTGGTCTTGCCGGCGCCGTTCGGGCCGATCAGTCCGACGATCTCGCCGGCCCGGACCTCGATGTCGACGCCGTCCACGGCCGTGACCCCGCCATAGGTCACACGGATGTCGGACGCGCGCAGGCAGACCTCGCCGATCGTCCGGGAGGTGGGCCGGCGCAGGACCGGATCCGTCCGCGCAGGCTCGGCGTCCGGTGTCTCGTCGGGGCCCGCCTTGCGGCGCAGCCGCGCCCGGAGCTTGTCGTACTCGACCCGCATCCCACCGGCGACGCCGAGCGGGTTGAACAGGACCGCCAGGATCAGGCCGGCCCCGGTGATCACCGAGTAGTACGGCCCGAGGTCCAGGTTCCGGTCCAGGATGACGAACACGATGCCCACCGCGCCCATCGCCCCCGCGACGAACGCGCCGCTCGCGCTCGCGATGCCGCCGATGTAGGCGATCGCCAGGATCGACAGTCCCACGAGCACGCCGAAGGACTCCACGGAGAGCACGCCCCGGCTGTAGCCGATGAGCGAGCCGCCCAGTCCGGCCAGGAACGACGCCAGCGCGAACGCCGTCAGCTTCACCCCGGAGACGTTGATGCCGACCGATGCCGCCGCACGCTCGTTGGAGCGGACAGCCAGCATCCTGCGGCCCGTCCCGCTGCGCATCACGTTGCAGACCAGGACGAACGCGATCGCGACGACGACCAGCACCAGCAGGCCGAACGGCACCCGGGCGATGGTGGTGCCCTCCCGCACTCCCAGGTCCAGCCCGAACAGCTCCGGATCCGGGATCGAGTTCTCGGTCGACACGAACAGGCGGTTGCCCAGGACGAACTGCTGGACGACGACGGCGGCGGCGAGCGTGACCACGGCCAGCTGCGCGCCCCGGATCCGCAGTGCGGGAAGCCCGATCAGCACGCCGATCACGGTCGCAACCAGCGCACCGATGATCATCGGCAGCGGGAACGGGAGGGCGGTGCCGAGCTTGGACACCACCAGCCCTGCCGCGCCGGCCAGCCCCGCCTGGGCGAGCGAGATCTGCCCGACCATCCCCGTGAGCACGACGAGCGACAGGGCGATCAGCGAGAGCGCCAGGCTGTTGATCACGCCGAACCGGTAGCTGCCGTCCGTCAGGGTCACGAGCGCGACCCCGCCGAGCACGAGGGCCGCGATCACCACCGGGCGGTTCCTCGGCAGCCGGACCGCCGGCAGCTTCAGCTGCTCATCGTCCCCGCGCACGGGGATCGACCGGCCGACGACGAACAGCACGACCACGATCACGAGGAACGGCACCGCGTCGGTCAGCCCCTGCTTGGCCCAGTCCGGCCACCAGGTCTTCGTCTGGGAGAGGAACTGCAGCTCGGCCACCAGGACGCCCATGCCGAGGCCGCCCGCGAGCGCCGCCCACAGCGAGCTCATCCGGCCGATCAGCGCCGCGGCCAGGGCGGGCACCACGAGCAGGGTCATGTTGCCCGGGGTCAGCACGCCGATCGCCGGCCCGGCCAGCATCATCGTGAGCGCCACGAAGACCGACGACACGACCCACGTGACGATGCCGAGCACGTTCGGGGACAGCCGGGCGAACTCCGCCGCCCGCTGGTTCTCGGCCGCGGCCTGGACCGCCAGCCCGACCCGCGACCGGCGGAGCCAGATCGCGAGCCCCGCCCCGGCGAGGATGACGATGCCGGCGAACCAGAGCCGGTCGGTCGGCACCTGGATTCCGCCGACGGACACGGAGCCGGTGGGCAGCACCGCCGTCATCGACCGTGCGTCGCTCCCGAACTTGAGGGCGACCGCGGCCTGGATCGTCAGCATGACGCCGACGGCCGCCACCACCTTCGCCAGGACCGGCGCCCGGCGGAGCGGGCGCGAGATCAGCAGCTCGACCAGGAGACCCAGCACGGCGGCGACCACGATGCCCAGCAGGACGGCCAGCCACACCGGCTGCTCCCCGACCTCGACGGAGGGCACGCCCGGGAGGGGAAGGCTGAACACGCCGTTGCGCAGGTCGTCGAAGACGTACAGCGGGACGGTCGCCATGGCGCCCGCGGCAAAGTTGATCACCCCTGAGCCCTGGTACGTCAGCGTGATGCTCAGTGCGATCGACGCGTACACCGCGCCGAGACTCAGCCCGAGGAAGAGGAACAGCAGATAGGGGGTCATGTTTCCTCGCTCCGTCAGTTGACGGGCTTGACCGCCGAGACGTTGATCGGGGAGTTCGCCAGCGGCGTGAGCTTCTTGCCCTCTCCCACCTCGGCGTAGTTGAACCCGCTGGTGCAGGACGTCGTGGCGGGCCAGCTGGGCGCCGTGCAGTCGTAGGTCCCGTCGCGGAAGAACGTCGAGCCCTTCGTGCTGCCGATGTTCTTCAGGACGCTCTCGGGGGTCAGCGGAGCACCGGTCCGGTCAGCGACCTGGCGCAGCATGTCCGCTGCCTGCACGGCATCGAAGAAGCCGGCCTGGGCGAAGGTGTACGTCGCGGGATCGGGCGTGATGTGCCGCTCGAACGCGGCCAGGTCCGCCTTCACCTTGGGGCTCAGCGCCGAGTCCGCGTAGAGGTTGTTGAAGAAGGGATTGACGAAGATGACCTTCTCGAGGTCCTGGGCCGAGAGCTTCGGGATGATCGACGTCGACGTCGACGCGTCGAGCACGCCGGTGAACCCGGTGCCCCGGAAGGCCGGGACGGCGGCCAGCGCGTCCGCGTCGCCGACGTAGAGGGTCACGCCGTCCGGCTGCGTCGCGACGACCGACGAGGCGAAGCTCGCCCAGTCCGGTCCGCTCGCCGGGTAGTAGAAGGCCCGGATGCCGAGGCCCAGCGTCTGCGCGGCGGGCGCGACGACCGTGTCGAAGTACTCGTGCATCGGCGGGAGATCGGGCAGCACCGTGGCCAGCGACTTCACCCCGAGACCCTGCTGCGCGACGACGGCGGCGGAGTAGGCCTCCTGGGTCGACGGCGAGGCGAAGAAGGCCTGGCCGACCGCGTCGTTCATCCCGGGTGTGATGGCCTGATACCCGAACTCGGCGACGCCCGCGGCCTCGAGCACCGGCAGGATGCCGTCGGCACCGTAGTCGAAGCCGAGGATCGAGAGCACGACGTTGCTCTGCACGAACTGGTTGCCACAGTTGACGGCGCCGTCCGGTGTGCCGTCGGAGGCACACAAGGTCGACGTCAGCGGGCTCCCGTTGACACCGCCGAGCTCCTCGTTCACGTACCTGACGCCGGCATCGAATCCGTCCGCGAAGGCGGGGAACGCGAAGGTGCCGGTCATCGTGTTCTCGAACCCGACCAGAACCGGCGGTTTCGACGGATCGGCGGCGACGGCGGTCGCCGGCCGAGCCGATTCGGAACCCACCGGACCGCTCGATCCGGAGGAGGCGTCGGAGCCTGTGCCGCATCCGGCGGCGACCACGGCCAACGTCACCACGGCGATGCACTTCAACTTCATTCTCATGACCTGACACATCCGTTTCTCGCTGAGCGACGAATTCGCTCGCGATCGAAGTGAGGTGCTCTGCGCAGCGGCCGACCTGGGCACTTCCTGACGGTGGGGAGGACCCTAATTGCGGGATACTACATCGTCAATACTGGATCCTATATTGCTCAGAATGTACTAGTCAGCCGGAGCAGTTGCCGCGGGAAATACTCACGATGATGATCTGACCTGCATGGATGCACCGGGCGCGATGGACCCAGGACCAGTGCCGACGACCCGCGCCGCTGCATGGGCCCAGGTTGTTCCTCGAGCCAAGATCGGACAGCCGGTAGACCGGTCGTCGATCACGAAGGAGGGCGTTCTCGACATTCCCGCGTCGGGGTCCTCGACAATGCGTTCCCGAACCAATTCTGATGGAAATGTTGCTCATCCTCGGCCGACCCGGGTAGCGCTCGGACACCTCGTCCTCCGCGATCGGACGGCCCGTGTCGGGACCCACGCTCCGGACGTCGCGGCCGTTCCCCGACAGATCGCCGAACGCATGGCTCACCGAGACCGTCCCGGCCCTACACTGTCGCCGTCGTTCCCATCGCGGTACTCCCTGCTACGGGTACGTCAGCCGCCGAGCCGCAACGGACGGAAGAAGGTGCGCAGCTCCTCGACGACGGCCTGCGGCTGCTCGGCCGGGGCGAAGTGCCCGCCCTTCGGCTGGACCGACCAGTGCTGCAGGTTCGCCGCCGCGGCGACCCTCTCGCGCGGAACGAGGAACACGTCCGCCGGGAACACGCCGACGCCGACCGGCGTCTCGACGTGCTCCGTGCCGTCCGCGATCGCCGCGGTGGCGTCGGCGTAGACACGGACCGAGGAGCCGAAGCTGTGCGTGAACCAGTACAGGCTGATGGTCGTGAGCAGGAACTCCGTGGAGTACGTCGAGCTCAGGTCACCGCTGCAGTCGCTCCAGGCGCGCCGGCGCTCCATCAGCCACGCCGCGAGGCCGACCGGCGAGTCGTTGAGTGCCCACGCCAGCGTCTGCGGGTCGAGGATGTGCACGTGCCCGTGGCTCAGGATCGTCCTCATCATCTGCTGGGTGTGGTCGAACCAGCCGGCCTCGTCCGGGGCGTACTCCTCGGGCTTGAGCGTCTGCATCCCGCCGATGAGCGTCGTCGGAGCGGTCGACAGGTAGAGCCCCGCGAGATGGTCCCTGGCCACGCGGTCGAGCTCGGTCGTGACCACCTCGCCCCAGTCGCCGCCGACGGCGCCGTAGCGTGGGTAGCCCAGCACGTCGGTCATCAGCTGGTCCCACAACTCCGCGATCCAGCGGACCGTGACCGGCTTCTCCGTCAGCGGGCTCGAGAAGGCGAACCCGGGCATCGACGGGACGACGACGTCGAAGGCGTCCGCCGGGTCGCCGCCGTACGCGGCGGGGTCGGTGAGCGGGCCGACGACCTCCGACCAGTCCCAGAAGGTCCAGGGCCATCCGTGCGAGAGGATCAGCGGCAGCGGAGCCGGGCCCTTCCCCCGCTGGTGGACGAAATGGATCGGCGTCCCGTCGAAGTCCGCCCGGAAGTGCGGCAGCTCGTTGATCTTCTTCTCCTGGGCGCGCCAGTCGAAGGCGAGCCAGCCGTCGACGAGCTCGCGCAGGAACTCCCCCGTCGCGCCGTACTTCCAGTCCTCGTTGCCCGCCTCCGGCGCCCATCGGGTGGCCCGCAGCCGCGCGGCGAGGTCGTCGAGCTCCGCGTCCGGGACGTGGATCTCGAACGGCACCGCCCGCACCGCGGACCGCCCGTCGTGTTCAGTCGCCATCGCTCATCCTTCGGGCCGGGTCCGTTCGCGGGGCCGGGGCCTGCGCGAACGGCTCGATGTCGACGGGCAGGGCCGTCATGATCGGCATGTGCAGCACCTGCTGCACCGGGCCGCGAGTACTCATCAAGGCGTTGACGTTCGCCCCGACGCCCGGGGCGAAAGGGTCGTCCTCGGCGAGGCCGCCCCAACCGTGGGTCAGCGCGACGACGCCCTGGCGCATGGTGTCATCAGCCTTCGCCACCACGGCGATGGTGCCGTGGTCGCTGGTGACGGTCACCCGGTCGCCCGACGCGAGCCCGTGCGACGCGAGATCGTCGGGGTGGATGTACAGCGGGTTGGTCTTCCCCTTGGTGATCTCGGGCAGGTTCCGACCCTGGTTGTTGAACAGCTCCTTGGCCCGCCGCACGATCAGTCGGTAGTGGCGGCGCTCGGAGTCCTGCAGGATGGACCTGAGCGTCTCCATCTCCTGTGGGAACTCCGGCGGGAAGAGGTCCAGACGGTTGTCCTCCATGCCGGGGACCGGACCCTGCACGGTGACCGACCGCCTCGGCGCCGCAAGGCCGTTCGGGTGCTTCTTGAGCTCCTCGAGCAGCGCGTCGTCGTTGGCCACCATCGCGAGCACCTCGTCGCTCGACGGCAACGGGCCCGTCAGCTTCACCGGCCTGCCCGGGGGGACGTACCCGAAGCAACCGAAACCGGCGTCGTTCGGCACGCCGAGCTCCATGTCGAGCCCCATCGCCTGGCCGAGGAGCCAGAAGAACTTCCACTCCTCGACGGTGTCACCCGGCGGCGGGACCAGGGGCGGCGTGTAGATGCCGAACGGGCCGAAGATGACGTTGAAGTCGGGCCGTTCGTACATCATCGTCGGCGCGATGATGTAGTCCGAGAGCCGCGAGGTCTCGGTCATGTACGGGTCGATGTTGACGAGCAGGTCCAGCGCCTTGGCCGCCTCGATCTGGCGCGGCAGATCCGGGATGGCGTTGACCGGGTTGCCGCCGATCGAGAACATCGCCCGCACGCGGTCCTCCCCCGGCTCCAGAATCTCGTCGGCGTAGAGCCCGCACGGGACCTCCCCGAAACCCGAGAACGGGCTCGGCATCAGGCCGTACCCGAAACGGTTGCGCCAGCCCTTGTCCCAGTGCCGCGACGGCGGAATGACCTGGGCGTGCCGCGGCGGGGAGTCGCCCACGATCGCATCGCTCTGCACCTGCTCGCCCTCCTGGACGAAGCGGCCGCAGACGATGTTGAGGGAGAGGATCAGCTGCTCGCACGGGTTCCCGCCGGGCCCCATGTCGGTGCCGGTGTGGCCGTTGGCCGCGCCGACCTTGCCCTCGCCGAACATCACCGCGGCGGCGACGATGTCCTCCTCCGGGACGTCGCAGAACTCCGCGGCCATCGCCGGCGTCGTCCCCCGGACGTAGTCCTTGAGGGCCCCGACGTTGTCCGCGTACCGGCCGTAGAACTCCGGCCGGTCGAGGCCCTTGTCGAAGATGACGTTGAGGATGGCGGTGAGCAGCACGGCGTCCGTGCCCGGGCGCGGCCGCAGGTGGAGATCGGCCGCCTTGGCCAGCTCGGTGCGGCGCGGGTCGACGACGATGAGCCTGAGCCCGCGTTTCTTGTGTTCCTTCAGCGTCACGAACGGGTTCGTGTTGGACCAGCCGACGCTCTGCATCGAGATGAGCTGGTTCCCGCCGATCTCCAACCAGACGTCGGCGTCCTCGACCCGCTGGAAGCCGCCCGTGTAGAAGCCGGTCCGCTCCCACGAGATCGTCTTGGACGCCTGGTCGATCGTGATGGGCGAGAACGACTTGTGCGACCCGATGGCCCGCCACCACGCCTTGGCCACCGGTATGGTCGCCGACGCCATCCAGGCATAGGTGCCCCAGTAGATGCCGACCGACTCGGGCCCCGTCTCGGTCATGATGGACCCGAGCCGGTCGGCGATCTCCGAGACCGCCGTCTCCAGACCGATCTCGTCGAAACCGCCGTCCCGTCTCCGGCGGAGGTGGCGCAGGATGCGATCGGAGCTGTTGTGCCCCGCGACCGCGTTGCGGCCCTTCACGCAGGTGTAACCGGCCGACGAGGTGTTCGCCGCGTTCGCCTTGATGCGGACGATCTTGTCGTCCTCGACATCGACCAGCATGCCGCAGTTGGCACCGCAGGTCCGGCAGTACGAGACTTTGGTCTCCACGAGATCAGCCCTCAGGAGTTGGGAGAGGTGACGATCTTGCTACCGCGCACGAGCGGGCGGAACACCTCGAAGGCCCGCTGGTGGAGGTTCGGGTGGATCTCCGCCGAGCGGCGGTAGTGGTAGCAGGAGAGCGTGCGCTCGTAGTCGGTGTCCGGGATGTTCTTGATCTTGGCATCGTGCACCACGTAGCCGATGATGTCCCAGTACTGACCGCGCAGATCGTACTCGGGCCAGAGGATCTCGACGGCCGCCATCTCCCACGAGTTGCCGCCGATCTCGTCCTCGGCGAGCTGGTCGCGCGCGTCCGGCGGCGCGATACGCTCGGGGAAGCGCTGGTCCCACGCCCCGAACCAGGCGGCGTAGGGACGGGCCGGGACACGGAAGCGCTCGTCGGCCGGGATCGGCTCGGTGCAGTAATCGAAGTGCGGGACGCGGACGCCACCGAGGACGCACTGGTTGCGCCAGAACAGTCGGGGGTCGACCAACATCGGCATGTCGAACCGGCCGCGGTACTCCTTCGGCTGCCGCTCGAACTTCGGCAGCGTGCGGACGTACTGCTCCTCGGTGAAGTGCATCGCGGTGTGGAAGCCGAGCTCCAGGTACTTGTCGACCTGGCGCTGCCACTCCCTGCCGAGGTCGAGCGTGGCGAAGTGCGGGGTCATCGTCCAGCGCGCCACGCGCTCGGCCGGCTCCTCGACGAGGTTCTGGCGTTCCGGCGGCACGCTCGAGGTGCGACCACCGCAGCCCACGACGGCGTCGTGGGGACTGAGGTCGTAGGCCATCATCATCGAGCCGTCGACCGCGTCCTCATCGGTCAGGTCGACCGCCATGTTCGGGCCGTCGATGTGCACCGCCAGAATCCGGCCCGGGTCGATGCCGGAGTTGACGCGAACCCAGGACCGGGTCTCGTCGAGGTACTTGCCGGTCAGCACGCGCGAGTCCTGCGCCGCCACGATCCACTGGTTGACGGTGAGCAGCGTGCGACCCTGGCGCTCGACCTCGGCGAGCAGCCCGGCCTGGTCGAGGTTGACGTTCGGCGCATCGATCTGGGACTCGTAGTCGAACCAGCCCGACGGGTTGATGACATTGCTGACGACGTTGTCCTCGAGGACGCTGAAGCACTCCATCAACGGCCAGATCTTGCCGAGCCAGTGCCGGCCCGCCTGGGTGGCCACCTCAGGGGGCAGGTAGGCGAGCCGACGGCCGTCCTCCTCGAGCGCGGCGATCTCCTCGGCCGAGTACGGGCACGGCGTGACCGTGAACGTCCGACCCACGGCCGCGCCGCGCTCGTCCCAGAGCTCCTGCAGCGACGACGTCACCGCCTCGGGGGTGTCCCCCAACGACCTGGTCCCTACCACTGCTGTCATCGACTACCACCCTGTATCGCGACGGGCCGCCCGGTGCGGCGGACTAACGATACGCTACGGTAGCGTAGCGTTCGACCGACCTGTCAAGGCCCGAGCCGCTCACCGGGGCAGCCCGCGGCCACCGGCTACCGTCTCGACCATGGACCCCCGTGTGGAGCGCACGCGGTCGGCCGTCATGCGGGCCGCCACGGACCTCGTCGTCGAAGGAGGACCCGGTGCCCTCACGATGGACGCCGTCGTCCTGCGCTCCCGTGTCGCGAAGACGACCATCTACCGCCATTGGAAGTCGCGCGACGACCTCCTGGCCACGGTCATCGAGGCGTCGGTTCCCCGGCTTCCCGAGCCCGAGCCGGACGCCGATGTCGAGACCTCTCTCCGCGTCGTCATGCGCTATTCGGTGAACTCCCTGCGCGACACCGAATGGTCACGGTTGCTGCCGGCGTTCATCATGCTCAGCCGGCACGAGGCCGAGATCAGGGCCATCAACGAGCGCATGGACTGGCAGCACAACCGCGTGCTCGCCGAGCTCGTCCAGCGGGCCGCCGCGGAGGGGATCGTCGAGAGCGGGATCGACGTCGACGAGGCCATCGCCCACCTCCAGGGACCGCTGATGATCGCCTTCCTGGCCGGCCTGATGCCCATCGACGACCGGATCGCCGACTCCATCGTGGACCGGTTCCTCGCCGCGTTCGGACCGTCGGCGGCCGCGAAGCCGCGGACCCCGGCCGCCGGACCCGGAGGAGACGCATGACCACCGGTCCTGCCGGAGGAGAGGGGACCACCATGCCGCAGACGATGGGGGCCGCCCGGGCCGAACTCGGACCGATCGGCGCCAGTGTGCCGACGACCGGCACGGAGTGGTCCCGATGCCGCAGCAGATCCTGAGCCTGGTCGAGTACACCGCCAAGGTGCGCGCCACGTCGGGCCCGCACGAGCTGCTCGTCGTCGCGCCGAGGTCGTGGGGGATGCCGGACCGTCGCGCCACCGCGGGGCAGTTCGTCGTCGGTGCCCTCGGCTTCCCCGGATCCCTCTACGGCGCCGACCTGATCCGGCTGGGCTACCCGGCCGAGGAGATCGCCGCCGGGGCGGACCGGGTCGTCGACGCGGCCAGGGCCCGCGCCCACCTCGCCGCCGGTGCCGACCAGGTTCTCGTCAACAGCCCGTACCCGCGCTCACCGCGATCGCGGCGTGAAGGTCCCCGCTCCCCCGGTCAGCCGGCCCGGTGCCCGCGCGCCGGACCGGTCGACGCGCGGGGGACGAAGTGGGCCGAGTCCGGGACCACGACGTCCCCGACCTGCCGGCCGGACAACGCGTCGAGCATGGCCGCGGCCACCGCGTGTCCGAGCTTGTCGTAGTCCGTGCGGATGGCGCTGAGCGGCGTCCGGAACAGCGACGCGTCTTCCAGGTCGAAGTACGACACGAGCGACAGGTCCTCCGGGACCGTGAGGCCCAGCTCGCCTGCGATCGACAGGAGCGCCGTCGACGTCGGCGGCGCGGCGAAGACCGCCGTGGGTGCGGCACTGCCCGTCAGGTGCTCCTCGACGGCCGCACGCAGGTCCTGTTCGCCGTGCCCGATCCGGATCTCGTGCCACCGCACGCCGCGCATGCGCGGGTAGAGCGCGTAGAGCGGGTCCGCCCTGTCGACCACGATCTCGGCGAAGTCCCGGTGTCCCTGCGCCTCGAGGTCACGGCAGGCCGCGGCGAACGCCGGCGCGCCGTCCACCGTGACGAAGGGCAGCTGGGCGCACTCCGGGTCGCGGAATCCCACCGCGATCACCGGAATGTTCGACCGCTCGTACCAGGCGAGCGTCTTCGACGGCCGGGCCTGCCGGTAGAAGAGCCCGTCGACGCGATGCGCGAGGAACCGCTGCAACAGCGTGTCCAGGTCGAGGCCCTCCGGTGATCAGGCCGGCTCGATCCGATCCAACGATATGCTTGGATCCAAGCTATCTACAGCTGTATCCTATCGTGGCAGTTCGCTTCGCGCTGTCCAGCCGGCACGGATCGACGCACGCGGCCGAGAGCCTGTTCAGAGGAGACGGAATGGCGGAGATCAACGCCGACGCGGTGTGGACGGCGGAGGGCTACGACGTCGACGCCGTCCGCAGCAAGTACAAGCAGGAGCGCGACAAGCGGATCCGGGCCGACGGGCCGAACCAGTACCGGCTGATCTCACGCGACGGGGAGCTCGCCGAGTACATCAAGGATCCGTACACACCCCGCGTCGAGCGCGAGCCCGTGTCCGACGTGGTGGAGACCACCGTGATCGGCGGCGGCTTCGCCGGGCTGCTGCTCGGCGCCCGGCTGCGCCAGGCCGGGATCGAGAAGCTGCGCGTCGTGGAGACGGGCGGGGACTTCGGCGGGACCTGGTACTGGAACCGCTACCCGGGCATCGCATGCGATGTCGAGTCCTACATCTACCTGCCGCTGCTCGAAGAGGTCGGCTACATGCCGACCGAGAAGTACGCGAAGGGCGCGGAGATCTTCGCGTACTGCCAGATGTTCGCGCGACACTTCGACCTCTACCGCGACGCGCTGCTGCAGACCCGCGTCACCGACGTGCGGTGGGACGAGGAGGACGCCCTCTGGACCGTCTCGACCGACCGCGGCGACTCGTTCCGGTCGAAGTACGTCTGCATGACGTTCGGGACGTTCCTGCACCCCAAGCTGCCCGGCATCCCGGGCATCGAGGACTTCACCGGCAAGTCGTTCCACACCTCCCGCTGGGACTACGACTACACCGGCGGCGACAGCTACGGGAACCTCGACAAGCTGCGGGACAAGGTCGTCGGGGTCATCGGCAGCGGCGCCACCGCCGTCCAGTGCGTACCGATGCTGGCGAAGGACGCCGAGCACGTGTTCGTGTTCCAGCGGACGCCGGCGATCGTCGACGTCCGGGAGAACCACCCCACCGATCCCGAGTGGGCCGCCTCCCTGAAGCCCGGCTGGCAGCGCGAGCGCGTCGTGAACTTCTCCGCGTGCATCGCCGGGGAGGACACCGAGGTCGACCTGGTCGACGACGCCTGGACCCGGGTCTTCCACAACCTGCGCAGGACGCGGCCGGTCACCGAGTCGCAGGCCGCGGCGATGGAGCTGGCCGACTACACCCACATGGAGACCATCCGCGCCCGGGTCGGCGAGATCGTCGAGGACCCGGTGACGGCCGAGGCGCTGCGCCCCTACTACCGGTTCCTGTGCAAGCGGCCGTGCTTCCACGACGAGTACCTGCAGGCGTTCAACCGCCCGAACGTCACCCTCGTCGACACGCACGGCAAGGGCCCCGAGCGCGTCACCGCGAACGGCATCGTCGTCGACGGCACCGAGTACGCGATCGACACCCTGGTCTACGCGACCGGCTTCGCCAGCATCCGGCAGGACCTCAAGAGCCGGCTCGGCTACGACGTCCACGGCCGCAGCGGCCAGGCGCTCAGCGACAAGTGGAAGGACGGGATCTCGACGCTGTACGGCGCCCAGACCCGGAACTTCCCGAACTTCTTCATCGTGTCGTACTTCCAGACCGGCATCGCGTCCAACCAGGCCCACCCGCTGGGCGAGATGGCCACGCACATCTCGACGATCATCGCCGAGGCGCGCGCCCGCAACGCCACCACGGTCGACGTCACCGAGGCCGCCGAGGACGAGTGGGTGCAGACCGTCATCAACTCGTCGACCGCCTCGGCGGACTTCCTCGAGTCGTGCACGCCCTCGTACTACAACAACGAGGGCCAGCCCAACGTGAACCTCTTCCGGCGCAACGGGCCGTACGCGCGGGGAATCCTGCCGTTCAGCAAGCTGCTCGAGGACTGGCGGGCCACGGGTGAGTACGTGGGACTCGAGTTCGAGTGAGCCTGCCGGACCCGACCCCCGTCGAGCAGGCGGTCCGTGCCGCGTACGCGGACTACTTCGCGTGCTTCCAGCGCGGCGACGCGGCAGCCACCGCCGAGCACTTCACCGCGCCGCTGCTCCGCCTGGCGGACGGGCGGCCCGCGGTCCTCCCCACGTCCGACGACGTCCGGCAGATGCTCGAAACCACCTTCGAGAGGTTGCGTGCCGGCGGTTATGGGAGCTCCCGGATGGCGTCCCTGGAGGTCACCGTGCTCGACCGGACCGCCGCGCTGGCCCGGGCGCGGGGGACACGCCACGACCGGGCCGGATCGGCTTACCAGGAGTTCGACGTCCTCTACACCCTCGTCCGCCCGGACGACACCGGCTGGCGGATCGCCACGCTGCTGTCCGTCCGCGGAGCTCCGTAGCGGGGGTCACGGCGTGGCCCGACGAGCCCACCCGTCCGGCCACGCCGGCCCGCGGCTACGGCCTCGTGACGCGCGCCCACACCTCGACCGTCGTGACCGGCAGGCCGAAGGCCTTCGCGTACTCCGGGCGTGCCGGGGCGGGCCGGGCGCTGAGATAGGTCTGGGAGACGACGAACGGGGCCGGGAGCCCGTCGTCGGTGGTCGCCGGCGGGGCCGAGAGCGTGATCGTCCTGCCCCACGCTGCCGAGAGGATCTCCGCCACGTCGCGGAGGGAGCGGACCTCTCCCGCGAGCTCCAGCTCGACGGTGTGGAAGTACGCCGGGTCCGCGAAGGCGGCCGCCGCGGCGGCGGCGATGTCGGAGACCGCGACGAAGGGCTGCGGGACGTCCAGGTCGAGATGTGGACGACCTGCTGCACGCCCGCCAATTTTTCGGCGACTTAGGATCCTAAATTGACCTCATTGTCCTCAAATGAGTATCGTCCACCGCGTCATCCGCCTCGCCCGGGGCTCCGCACACTCGCTGCGGACGCCACTTCGCCAACGGAGGCCGGAATGCGCGAGAACTTCCTGTTGAACGTGCTCCAGAAGAACGTCGACGAGGGCACCGACCCCGCCTACTGGTGGGACGAGGAGCGCACTCCCCTCGACAGCATCGACAAGCGCGTCACCGACCTGATGGACCTCAGCGGCAAGAAGGCCGTCGTGACCGGCGGCGCGGGAGTCAACCTCGACCAGGCGTGCGTCAACCGGCTGGCCGGTCTCGGCGCGGACGTCGCGGTCGCCGACCTTCCCAAGGAGCGGTCCGAGGCATGGACCCGGGCAGCCGGGCGCACGCCCCTGCTGGACGCCGAGGGCGTGGCGGAGAAGTTCTCCGAGCGCACGAACTGCACAGCAGTGGCCCACCTGTGGGACGAACCGGCGGTCCGGGAGCACTTCGGGATACCCGACGCCGTCGAGATCGGCGCGGTCGTCCCGGTTGGGTACCCCGAGGGGCGCTACGGCCCGGTGGCGCGCAAGCCGGTCTCCGAGGTGATCTTCCGCGACCGCTGGGGCAGCCCTTAGGACGTCCGCCCGACCTCCGGCACGGAAGGACCCCCGATGTCCACCACGCGAGCCCACGAACAGCACGCCCGAGCCACCCGATCCGGGCGGACGGTGGACTGGCACTCCGCCCGCCGACGGGCCCACGCCGAGGGCCGGCCCCTGCCCGGACGACCGGTCGAGCTGGCCGATGCGGCCGGGCTCGTCCTGGCCGAGGACCTGGTCGGGCTGGTCCCGCAACCTGCGTTCGACACCGCGGCGATGGACGGCTACGCCGTGGCCGGCGAGGGCCCGTGGACGGTGGTGGGCGAGGTCCGGGCCGGGAGCCTGCGGGCCGGCGAGGCGGTGGCCATCTCCACCGGTGCCCCGGTGCCCGCGGGAGCGCTGGCCGTGCTCCCGGTCGAGGACACCGTCCGGCGCAGCGACGAGGTCGCGGGTGCCGACGGCGCCATGCCGGCCCCCGGCCGGCACATCCGCCGGACGGGCGAGAACTCGCCGGCGGGCGAGATCCTCGCCGCCGCGGGCTCGTCGGTCCGGCCAGCGATGCTCGGGCTGGCCGCAGCCGCGGGCCATGACCGGCTCACGGTCCGCCCGCGACCACGGGTCCGGCTGCTCGTGACGGGCGACGAGCTCGTCACGGCCGGACCGGGCGGAGCCGGCCGGGTACGCGACGCCCTCGGCCCCACGCTGCCGCCGCTGGTCGCGGCCCTGGGTGGCGAGCTCGTCGAGGCCGCGCACGTCCGGGACTCGATCGACGGGCTGGCGGACGCCGTCCGCGGCGGCGCAACGACCGAGATCGTCCTCGTGACCGGATCAACCTCCGTGGGCGTGACCGACCACCTGCACCGCCTGCTGCGACAGGTCGGCGCGCGCACGGTGGTCGACGGCGTCGCCTGCCGGCCGGGGCATCCCCAGCTGCTCGCCGCCCTGACTCCCGGCCGCTGGCTCATCGGGCTGCCCGGAAACCCGTACGCGGCGATCGTCGCCGTGCACACCCTGCTCGCACCGCTGCTCGCCGGGCTCGCCGGACGCCCGCTCCCGCCCCTGCGGCGGGTGCCGGTGTCCGGGACACCGCAGGCGGTGGCGGGCCACACCCTGCTCGTCCCCGCCGCGTGGGACGGTGACCGGCTGGCGGTGGTCCCCGGGCACCAGCCCTCCGATCTGCGCGGCGTGGCGCGCGCCGACGTCCTCGCCGTCGTCGACGCGGAGCCCGGGGGCACGACGATCCTGGCCCTCTGACCCACCCGCCTGCCATGACCTATGTGGTGACCGAGGCCTGAACCGACGTCCTCGACCGCGCCTGCGTCGACGAGTGCCCCATCGGCTGCATCTACGAGGGGGCGAGCCGGATGTACATCAACGCCGACGAGTGTGTCGACCGTGGAGCGTGCGAGCCGGTCTGCCCGGTCGAGGCGATCTACTACGTGGACGACCTCCCGGCTGCCATTGCGCCCTTCGCCGCGGCGCGACCGAGTTCGTCGCCCGGCTCAGCAGCCCCGGCGGTGCTGCGAGCGTCGGCAGGCAGAGCTACGACTGCGGTCCTGCGGGTGGGGAAGCCTGACGGGCGGGCATCCGCCGGCGGCGATCCGTCGTTCCTCGCCCGCGGTGCGCTTGACCCCCGGGTTACCGCATGCCATATTTCAAAGGCTGTTCGAATTTGACTGACGCGGACCGGGGTGATGATGGGCGAGGCGACCGCGGCGGAGGCCAGGCCGCGGAGCCAGGACCTCGACCTGGTCGGGTGGCTGGTCGAGCAGCTCCAGGAGCGCATCAACGCCGGCGAGATCACCGCCGGGACGTGGCTTCGGCAAGCGCACCTGGCCGAGCAGCTGGGCGTCAGCCGCACACCCGTCCGTGAGGCGCTGCGCCGGCTCCAGGCCATGGGCGCGGTCGAGGTGATCGCAAACCGCGGCGCCCGGGTCCGGCTGCCGTCCACCCGGGACATCATCGAGGTCTACGAGCTGCACGGCGTGCTCCAGGGGTACGCGGGAGCGGCGACCGCCGCCTTCATCACGTCGGAGCAGCTCGAGCGGCTGGCGGCGGCGGCGCGCCTGTTCCGCCAGGTCGTCGAGGACCTCAGGACCAGGACGCTCGGCACCGCGGAGGTCCAGCGTCGCTGGTACGAGGCGAACACGCGGTTCCACATGGTCATCATCGAGGCCAGCGGCAACCGGCATCTGGCCGAGGTCGTCGAGGGCCTGCACCGCAAGGTGCCCCGCAACCTCACCTGGATAGCGCTGGGCAACGACGTCCGCCGGCTGGAGAAGGACGCGGCCGAGCACGCCATGATCCTCGACGCCATCACCCGTGGCGACGGGGCCGCCGCCCGCGAGCTCCTGATCAGCCACGCCAGGCACGCCGGGGAGCTGCTCATCCGCACGGTGGACGAGATCGGGCCGGGCTACTCCCCGCAGTGGCGGTGACCGCTGCCCGGCGTCACCCCCAGGGGCCGCCCGTCACGTACAGCACCTGTCCCGACACGAACCCCGACCGCTCGTCCACGAAGAACGACACGGCGGCGGCGACGTCCTCGGGCTGCCCCACCCGCTGGACGGCGATGGCGGCGGGGGTCCCAGACGGTCTCGGTCATCCTGAACAGCCGGTTGTCGCAGGTGATGCCGGCGTTGTCGACGAGGACCGTGGGTGGGCCGAGCTCGCCCACAGCAGCCTGACGATCTCTGCGACGGTCTGCTCCCCGCACCAGGCCGCGAGCCGGGCGTCGAGCAGGTCCTCCTGCGCCTTCCGGCCGGGGAAGTCCGCCAGCTCGGCGGACTCCGCCCAGTCCAACCTCCCGAGAGCCGTGAACAGCGCGGCCCACTGCTCGTCGGTCTCGACGGAGATCGCCACGAGCGGGCCGCCGAGGCCGTCGTCCGGGTCCGCCGTCCGGTAGAGCTCGGGACCTGCGGAGACCCATCCGGGAAGCCGGTCACCCACGCCATCCCCGACGTCTGCTCCATCGTCTGGGCGAATCCGGTCCGATCCCTCCACGGACCGGACAGCCCGAACGCCGGCATCCGGAAGGATCAGCCCCGGGTTGGTCTGGTGCAGGAGTTCGGGGCCGAGCACCCACGAGTCGAGCACCCGCGGGCTGAAGTTCTCGATCAGCACGTCGCTGGTGTCGAGGAGGTCGACCAGCAGGTCGAGCCCGCGTGGCCGGTCCAGCCGCAGCCCCAGCCCGAGCTTGTTGGTGTTGGTCGCGTGGAAGAGCGGCCCGTACTCCCACCACTCCTCCTGGTCGACGGGGCGCAGGCTCAGCGTACGCATCCCGTCCGGCCGGGCGGGTGACTCGACCTTGATGACCGCGGCCCCGTGCATCCCGAGGAACTGCGCCGCCGACGGTCCCGCCCAGAACGCCGTCATCTCCACGACCCGCAGGTCGTCGAACGGGAGCCGGCCGCCCGGCCCCGGTACCCGCTCCCGCTCCGTGGTGCCGGCGACCCGCCAGGCCCACTCGGCGGTGTGCTCACCGAGGGCCGGCGGCGGTCCGAGCGGCGGGAGGCTCGCCCTTGCCGTGCAGGCGGTACGGGGTGGCGGGCTGCAGGAACCCGCCTCGCGGGGCCTCGACGAGCATCCCCTCCTCGGCGAAGTGCGGCACCGGCCAGCAGTGGCTCGACTTCTGCGTGCTCGTCGAACGCTTCGACTGGCTGGACGACGAGACGCTCATCGCGCAGGGGGAGCGGGAACGCCGCCGGGACGAGCTGACCACCGACATCGACGCGATCGTGGCCCCGTTGCCGACGGGCGCGGCGGGCACCCGCAGGGACGCCGCGAGCTCGAGGATCTCTTTGGTCGTGGCCAGACGTGAGCAAAAACCGTAGGGCCGCTCGCCCCACATCCTGCCCCGCAACAGGGCAGGGCCGAGAGTCGGGAGACTCATCGAGCCTGATCATAAGGGTGGAGCTGAGGGGATTCGAACCCCTGACCCCTTGACTGCCAGTCAAGTGCGCTACCAGCTGCGCCACAGCCCCTTGCGATGTTCAGAACCGTACACGGCCCCGAACACCCCTCTGCAACCGGGTCACCCCTCACCTACGGTTCGCGGGTGCAGCCCGCCGACATCGCCAGGATCGCGCTCGTGACCGACCCCCGGGTGTCGCCCGACGGCAGGACGGTCGCCTTCGTCGTCACCCATGTCGACGTCGACGACAACGTCTACCGGAATGCCGTGTGGATCGCGGCGGCCGACGGGTCGGCGCCGCCGCGCCCGTTCTCCGCGGGTGAGCACGGGGACGGGCAGCCGGTGTGGTCGCCGGACGGGCGGTGGCTGGCGTTCACGAGCCGCCGCGGCGACGACAGGAAGGCGACGCTGCACGTTGCGCCCGTGGACGGCCCCGGTGAGGTGCGGACGTTGTGCGCCCGGGACGAGGCGATCGAGGAGCCGGCGTGGTCGCCGGACGGGTCGCGGATCGCGTTCGCGTCGCGGGAGCGGACGTCACGCCTGGACGGGCCGGACGAGCGGGCACGCCCGCCCCGTCGGATCGAGCGGTTGTTCACGCGCCTCGACGGCGAGGGCTGGACGGTGGACCGGCCGCGGAGCGTGTTCGTGGTGCCGGTCGACGGGTCGGCGGCGCCGCGGGTGGTGGCGGGCGGGCCGTTCGAGCACGGTGGGCCGGCGTGGGCGCCCGACGGCGCGACGATCGCGGTGACCGCCGCGCGGTACGAGGACTGGGACGTCTCCCCGCTCCTGACCGATGTGCATCTCGTGGACCCGGCGGGCGCGTCGGAACCGCGGGCGGTGACGCGGCGGACGTTCGCGCACCAGATGCCGTCGTGGTCGCCGGACGGGACGCGGATCGCGGCGCTGGCCGAGGACGCGCGGGTGGTGCACTCGCACAGCCAGGTCGTGGTGATCGACGTCGCCACGGGCGAGGAGCGTGTGCTGACCGCGGAGCTGGACCGGCAGTGCCTGCCGATGCCGGGCGCCCGGTCGCCGGTGTGGGACGACGACGGGCTGCTGTTCTCGTGTGAGGACCACGGCAGCGTCCACGTCAGGCGGGTGCCTGCGGCAGGCGGGCCGAGCGCGCCGGTCGTCGGAGGCAGGCGCTGGGTGACGGGGTACGACGCGGCGGGCGGGACGTTGGTGTTCACGGCGACGACGGCGACGTCGTTACCCGATCTGTTCGTGCTGGACCCGGACGGGTCCGAGCGGCGCCTGACGGCGGTTGGGGACGTGTTCCATGCCGCGGTGCCGCCGCGGGAGCCGGAGCGGTTCACGGTGCCGTCCACGGGCGGTGGGGAGATCGACGCGTGGCTCGTCCGTCCTGCGGAGCCCGCGGGTGAGCGGGCGCCGGTGCTGTTGTCGATCCACGGCGGCCCGATGACGCAGTACGGCGAGTCGTGGTTCGACGAGTTCCAGATGTGGACGGGTGCGGGGTACGCGGTCGTGTACTGCAACCCGCACGGGTCGACGGGTGGGACGCAGGCGTGGGCGCGGGCGATCCGGGCGCCGGAGGCCGAGGTGGAGCCGGGGACGGGCTGGGGCGGGATCGACGCCGACGACGTCCTGACGGTGCTGGACGCGGCCCTGGCGGCGAATCCGGACCTGGACCCGGACCGGGTGGGGGTGCTGGGCGGCTCGTACGGCGGCTACCTGACGAGCTGGCTGATCGGGCACACCGACCGGTTCGTGGCGGCGTGCAGCGAGCGGGCGGTGAACAACCTGGAGTCGCTGGAGTGGGCGTCGGACGTGGCGGGGTTCTTCCGCTTCGAGATCGGCGTCGACCACGTGCGGCGCCCGGACGTGTACCGGCGGATGTCGCCGGTCACCTATGTGCAGGACGTGCGGACGCCGGTGCTGATCCTGCACTCGGAGAACGACCTGCGGTGCCCGATCAACCAGGCCGACCAGCTGTTCGTGGCGCTGCGGATGCTGGGCAGGCCGGTGGAGTACCACCGGTTCGACGGGGAGAGCCACGGCCTGAGCCGCAACGGCTCACCACGCCATCGCATCCTGCGCGCGGAGATCATCCTCGACTGGTTCGCGAGGCACCTCGGAGGCCGCGCCCCCGCACGGTCGTGAGTGGCGATAGTCGCTCCAGCGACTATCGCCACTCACAGGGTCACTTGTCGGCGATCGCGTTCGACAGCCACTTGCTGTCGTTGAGGTCGATCTTCTTGCCGTCGACGAGGATCGTCGGGGTGCCGAACTGGCCGTTGGTGAGCAGCGCCGGGTTGGCGATGGCCGCCTTGGTGGCGGCGGTGATGGCGGCGGCGTTGCCGTTGCCGGTCACGCAGGAGGCCCAGTCGGGGCTCGTCGCGCCGGCCTCGGTGCCGATGTCGACGAGCTGTTGCGCCGTCAGACCGGCGCTCCTCTCCGCGGGCTGCTGGTCGTAGAGGGCCTTGTGGTAGGCGGGCCAGATGCCGGCGGGGACGGCGCAGAGCGCGGCGTTGGCGGCGAGCGTCGAGTAGCCGGGCGGCGTGGTGAGGCTGTCGAGGATCGCGGTCGAGTGGTAGTTGACCTTGATCTTGCCGTCGTTGAGGGCGGCGGTGACGTCGTCGGCGTAGCGGGACTCGAACCGCTCGCAGACGGGGCACAGGTAGTCCTCGTAGACGTCGACGGTGACGGGGGCGTCGGTCTTGCCCGCGGTGACGACGGTGCCGTTGGCGGCGACCGCGTAGTTCGGCGTCGTCGACTGCCGGTTGTGGATCACGAAGTAGCCGATGACGCCGGCGACCACGACCACGGCCGCGACGACGATCAGCGCGATCCGCGTCCCACCGGACGGTCCGCTCTGTTTCGGGGTGATCCCGGCCGCGGCGAGCCGCTGGTTGGCCGCCTGCCGGCGCTGCTTCTCGCTGCGCGAGGCTCCGCCCACGTCAGTTCCTCTCTCCCGACCGCACCTGCGGCCGGCTCTCCAGGCGCCCGTCGAGCGCGAACAGGGTGCGGGGGCGGACGATCAGCCACCCGGCGAGCAGCAGGAATCCGACGTCGCGCAGGACTTCCGTGCCGTAGGCGGTCGCGTCGGGCGCGACCTGGCCGCCGCCGCCGAAGCAGCCGCAGTCGATCGAGAGCCCGCGCGCCCAGGCCTGCACGACGCCCGCGACGAACACGACCAGCACGAGCGCCGAGAGCACGGCGACCGCGCGGGTGCCGAGCCCGACCAGCAGCAGCACGCCGAGGGCGAGCTCCAGCCAGGGCAGCACGGTGGCGACGACCGGGACGACGTCGCTGGGCAGCACGTCGTAGGCGCGGACGGCGATGTAGGTCTGGTCGGGGTCGGCGGCCTTGACGGCGCCGGACACGAGCCACACCGCGGCGAGACCCAGCCGCGCGAGGGTCCCGATGACGTCGAGAATCCGCCCCCGCTCCACTCGATCAGAGTATCGACGAAACCTGAGAGACCACTCAGGGGCACTCGTCCCGATCGGGTCGGAAACCGTCGCGGGCAGTGCGTCGGACAGGTGTGCCTGCCCCGACCTGAGGACAGCCTCGCTTCAGTCCAACGTGGACGGACGGGTGGGGTACCGTGCTGCCATGTCCGTGCCTGCTGAGGAGGCCGCCGAGCACGCCTTCGACCACCACCACGCCGACGTGTCCGGTGGCTGGCTGCGCGCCGCCGTGTTCGGGGCGATGGACGGGCTCGTCACCAACATCGCGCTGGTGGCAGGTGTCGGCGGGGGTGGGGTCGACCGCGAGGGCATCATCCTGACCGGCACCGCGGGCCTGGTCGCGGGCGCGTTCTCGATGGCGCTCGGCGAGTTCGCGTCGGTCAGCGCGCAGAACGACGCCGTGCAGGCCGAGGTCGCCGTCGAGCGCGAGGAGCTGCGCCGCCACCCGAACGCGGAGCGGGCCGAGCTCGTCGATCGCTACCGGGAGATGGGGCTGTCGGAGTCGACGGCCGAGGCGGTGGCGACGGAGCTGCACGCCAACCCCGAGCTCGAGCTGAAGCTGCACGTCACCCAGGAGGTCGGGGTCGATCCCGACGAGTCACCGTCGCCGTGGGTGGCGGCGGGGTCGTCGTTCCTGTGCTTCGCCGTCGGCGGGATCGTCCCGCTGCTGTCGTTCCTGTTCGGGTCGTCGTCGCTGTGGCTGGGCCTGGCGGTCGGCGCGGTCGGGCTGTTCGTCGCCGGGGCGCTGACCGCACGGTTCACCGCCCGCTCCTGGTGGGGCGCGGGGCTGCGGCAGCTGATGTTCGGGGCGATCGCGGCGGGCGCGACGTACCTGGTCGGCACGTTGATCGGGGTCGCGACGGCGTGACCCCGGTTCGCGCGCAACCTCACGGTCGTGTTCCGGGCCGCGGACGACGCTGAGGTTGCGCGCGGTCCTTCGGGCCTCCCGTCCGGCTACGTCTGCTTGCGACGCTCGCCGGGCAACGCGACCGGCGCCATCTCCGGCGACGTCGTCAACGCGGTCGGGCCCGCCTCGGCGGCCACGCAGTCGGGGATCGAGTCGTCGGCGGCGAGCGCGCCGCCCGCCGGCAACGTCTCGGGTGCGCGCCACCAGAACAGCAGCGCGAGCGCGCAGATCGCGCCGGTCACGCCGAACGCCCAGCCGAACCCGACCTGCTCGGCCACGAACCCGGCGACGAGTGGGCCGGCGATCGCACCGAGGTCGCCTGCCATCTGGAAGCCGGCCAGGACGGTGCCGCCGCGCGACCTGGCGCCGATGACGTCGGCCACCGCGGCTGTCATCGCGGGGTTGACCAGCCCGCTGCCGATACCGCACACCAGGGAGATCGCGAGGAACACCGGCAGCGACTCGATGAGGCCCAACGCGCCCGTGCCGATCGCCGAGACCACCAGCCCGGCGACCACCGGCGGCTTGCGCCCGGCCCGGTCCGACCAGCGGCCGGAGATCATGAGCGTGGTGGCGTTGCCGACGGCGAACACGCCGAGCGCGTAGCCGGACCAGGCGTCGCTCTCGCGCAGGACCATCACGACGAACAGCGGCACCATCGCGACGCGCACGCCGAAGACGGCCCAGCCGTTGGCGAAGCTCGCGGCCAGCGCGGCGCGGTAGGTGGGGTGGCCGAAGGCGGTGCGGAACGTCGCGGCAGGGGCGGCGGACGGGTCGGCGGACACGGGCAGGCCGGTGCGTCCGCGCAGCAGGACGCCGGTGAGCACGAGTGCGACGACGACGGCGCCGGAGTAGGCCAGGAACGGCACCCGCAGCCCGAACCCGATGAGCAGGCCGCCCAGCAGCGGTCCGGCGATGTTGCCCAGCAGGAACCCGGTCGCCCAGCTGCCCGACGCCCGCCCGCGCGCCTCGGGCGGGGCGAGCCGCACGAGCAGCGAGACCGCGGAGACGGTGAACATCGTCGACCCGATGCCGCCGAACGCCCGGAAGAACAGCAGCTGCCAGTAGTTCGCCGCGAACGCGCACAGGGCGCTCGACACGGCCGAGATGCCGAGGCCGACGACGTAGACGCGCAGCTCGCCGAACCTGCTGACGAGCCGCCCGCTGACCGGGGCGAACCCGAGCCGGAACACCGCGAACAGGCTGATGACGAGCGAGGCCGCGGTGACGCCGACGTCGAAGCTGCGGGCGAACGTCGGGAGGGCGGGAGCGACCACGCCGAACCCGACCGCGATGACGAACGCGGCGCCGACCAGGACCCAGATCTCCCGTGGCAGCCCTGCCGTCGTCGTGCCCGTGCTGCCGGACCTGCCCCGCATGCCCACCTGATCCCTCTCGTCCACTTCGTGAGCAAGGCTAATCGAGGCGGCGGCCGCCGGGAGCCGAGGTGTGCCGGAAAACGAGAACCGGGGCCGCCCCGCTCGGGCGAGCGGTGCGGCCCCGGTTCCCAGGGGTGTGGAGGTGCCGGGAATCGAACCCGGGTCCTCCGTTGCTTCACGAGGGCTTCTCCGTGCGCAGTCCGCTATGCCTCTACTCGGACCCTCCGGTCACGCGAACAAGCCGGAGTGACGATCCCAGTCGCTGTGAGATGTCCCGTGCGAGCCCGCGACCGGCCCGCACGGTGATCCCTCTGAATGATGCCGGGGTCCGGGGCGAGGGAGCCCCCGGTCCGACAGCGACGCTCCTCGCTCAGGCGGCGAGGGCGTACGCGCGCTGACTCTTGTCGGCGCTTGATTTTTTGCGACGGGTGGTTAACGAGATCATCGTCGCCTTCCTCGGCACGCTTCACCTCGATCTACATCCGAAGTCGAAACCGTTCACCCCCTGGCGTCCACCCGCTGTGGGCGTACACGACCATCCTAACGCGGCAGCGCCGCCGGTTCATCCCGGTTACGCCGACGACCCGACGGCGCGCCGCGTCAGCGGACCGCGTCGTCGAACTTCGGGGTGATGCCCGAGGCCGGGACCAGCTGCCATCCCTCCAGCGCCTTGCGGATCTGCTCGGCGGCGTCGACGTTGAGCGGGCCCGAGGTCCACATCGCGTACGGCAGGTTCAGGAACCGGCCCTGCTGGACCGCGGGCAGGTCGCGGATGCCGGCGCGGCTGCGCAGCACCTCGGTCTTCTGCGCGAAGGTCTGCGGCGGATAGTCGACGAACAGGAACGCCGCCGGGTTGCTCGCGGCCACCCGTTCCCACGAGACCTCGGTCCAGGTGTCCTCGACGTCGGCGAGGGCGTTGCGGGCACCCGCCGCGGTGAGGATGCCCTCGGGCGCGCCGAACCGGCCGCTGGAGTAGACGGCGTCGGTGCCGCTGTCGTAGAGGAACACCGTCGGCGGGGTCGCCGGCTGCGGCGCGGAGCGCAGCGCCGCGAGCCGGGCCTCGATGTCGGCGTTCACGGCCGCGGCCTGCTCGGACTTCCCGGTGATGGCACCGAGGTTGGTGAGGTCGTCGCGCAGCGCCGTCCAGGGGTCGACGATGCCGCGCGCCTTCTGACCGTCCTGCTGCCGGCAGCTCTCGGTGAGCACGTAGGGGGCGATGCCGCGCTCGCGCAGCCCGGCCGGGGTGATGTTCTTGGTCTCGCTGTAGCCGTAGTTCCAGCCGGCGACCATGACGTCGGGGCTCTGGGCGAGCACGGTCTCCAGCGACGGGTACTCGGGCGCGACCTGCTTCAGCCCGTCGACGGGCCCGGCGCCGTAGTGGCGGCTCAGGGTGGCGGCGTCGCGCTGCAGGCTCGACACAGCGACGATGCTGTCCTGCGCACCGAGGGCCAGCATCATGGAGATCAGGTTGCCGTCGTTGACGAACACCTTCGTCGCGGGCGCCGGGAACTCGGCGGGGGCCTCGCAGTTGGTGACGGTCACGGTCGTCGACGCGGGGGCGGCGGGCGCCGGCGAGGAGCAGCCGGCGAGCAGCGCCGCCGCGGCGAGCGCGGCCGGCAGGACGTGGCGGGGGCGGATCACGGAACCTCCGGGTGTCGGTCGAACAGCAGATGGGTCTCGCCGGTGACGGGATGGCGCACGGGGGTCGCGGCCACGCCGAACACGGCGCCCAGCACGGCGGGATCGGGCGCGGCGCTGCGCGCGGTGCCGTCGTGCACGAGGACCAGCCGGTCGCAGAAGCGGACGGCGAGGTCGAGGTCGTGCAGGGCCATCAGGACCGTGCGACCCAGCCCGCGCACGAGTCCGAGCAGGTCGAGCCGGTGGCGGACGTCGAGATGGTTGGTGGGTTCGTCGAGGACGAGCAGCTCGGTGTCCTGGACGAGGCCGCGGGCGAGCAGGGCGCGGCGACGTTCCCCGCCGGAGAGGTGGTCGAGGGGGCGGTCGGCGGTCCCGGCCATGTCGACGGCGGCGAGCGCGGCGTCGACGGCCCGTGCCTCGGCCTTCCCGCCGCCCGCCCAGGGTGGCCGGTGCGGTAGCAGCCCCAGCGCGACGAGCTCCCCGACGCGCAGCTCGGCGGGCAGGTCCTCCTCCTGGGCGACGAGCGCGACACGGCGGGCGCGTTCGCGTCGTGACAGGGAGCCGAGCGCGACGCCGTCGAGCTCGACCGTCCCGGCTGCCGGTGGGCGGACGCCCGCGAGGATCCGCAGCAGTGTGGACTTGCCGGCGCCGTTGGGCCCCACGATGCCGACGGTCTCCCCCGCCTCGATCGTGACGTCGACGTCGCGCAGCACCACGTGCCGCCCGATCGCGCAGGTCAGACCGGTGGCGCGCAGCAGGGGCGGCGCGGTCCGGGAGCCGGCGGGAGCCGGGGACGGTGCGGTCACGAGGCCGCCCCGAAGCTGTAGCGGCGGCGGCCCATGAGGACCAGGAACACGGGCGCGCCGACGATTCCGGTGACGACCGAGAGCGGAATCTCCGTCGGGCGCACGGCGATGCGGGCGACGACGTCGACGGCGAGCAGGAACAGCGCCCCCGCCAGGGCGGCGGCGGGCAGGACGAACCGGTGGCGGGCACCGACGAGCAGCCGTGCGATGTGCGGGAGCACCAGCCCGACGAACGCGACCGCGCCCGCCACGGCGACGAGTGCCCCGACCAGGAGCGCGAGCAGCGCGAACAGGCCGGCCCGGACCGCGGGGACCGACACCCCGAGCGCCGACGCGGTGTCCGGCCCGACGGCCATGGCGTCGAGCCAGCCGCTGGCGGCCATGAGCAGCGCGAGCGACACGCCGACGACGGCCGTCGGGATCCAGAGCCGGTCCCATTCGGCACCGGCGAGGCTCCCGAGCAGCCAGAACAGCACCGCCTGGGCGGCGGCGGGGTCGGCGCTGCGGAACACGAGGTAGCTGGCGATCGCCGAGAGTGCCGACCCGATGACGGTGCCGGACAGGATCAGCCGCAACGGCGTGAGCCCGCCCTGCGACAGCGTCACGAACGCGACGAGGATCCCGGCGAGCAGCGCCCCGAGGAAGGCCCCGGCCGACAGCGCCCACACCCCGAACGCGCCGAGCGCCCCGGCGGTGATGACCGCGGTGGCGCCCACGCTCGCGCCCGACTGCACACCGAGCAGGTAGGGGTCGGCGAGCGGGTTGCGGACCAGGGTCTGCACCGCGACACCGGCAACGGCCAACCCGGCGCCGACGACGATCGCCAGCAGCGACCGCGGCAGCCTCAGGTCGAGGACGATCGTGCGGGTGGCGAGGTCACCGCCACCGCGCAGCGCGTCGACGACGCGCCCGACAGGGAGAGCTTCGGCGCCGAAGGCCATCGCGGCGGGGAGCGCGACTGCGAGGAGCAGCAGCAGACAGACGCACACGACGACCGGGCGCCACGGTTGCCCGGACATCTGCACATTTCATCAGATGGTCCCCGCAACCCGGTAGGTGGACGTCAGACTCCGAGCAGCTGCGCCGGGGCGTCGTACAGCACCGACCGCAGGAACCCCGCGCCGAGCCGCTCGTCCGCCGCGGCCCAGCCCGCGATCGCGGCGATCTGCTCGTGGTAGCCGTACGGGATGTTCGGGAAGTCCGTCCCCAGCACCACCCGGTCGGCCACCCCGGCCAGCCGCGCGGGCCAGTCGGCCGGCAACGGCGCGATCGCCTCCGCGAACCCGGTACCGACGACCGTCGTGTCGATCACCACGCCCGGGTACCGGTCGACCAGCGCGAGCGCGTCGACGAAGTCGGGCATCCCGGCGTGGGCGAGCACGACCCGCAGCCGCGGATGCGCCGCCAGGACCTCACCGAACACGTCGAGACCCGTGTGGGCCCCGGCGACCGGACCGTGCCCGCAGTGCACCATCGCGGGGACGCCCGCCTCGGCGAGCAGCCCCCACGCGGGCGCGAGCAGCGGGTCCCGCGGGTCGTACGCACCGACCTGCACGTGCGCCTTCACCAGCCGCGCCCCGGCGTCGACGGCCTTGCCCAGGTAGTCGACGACACCGGGCTCCGGGAACATCGTCGCCGTCGGGACCGCGCCGGGCGTGTCCGCCGCGAAGTCGAGCGCCCACCCGGTGAGCCACTCCGCCATGTCGGGCTTGTGCGGGTACACCAGCGGCGCGAACCGCAGCACGCCCATGCCGCGCAGGATGGTGAGCCGCTCGTCGGACGGCACCTGGTAGTGGATCGGCCACGGCCGCCCGTAGTACTCCTCGCCCTTCGCGAAGTGCGCCCACACCTTGGCCATGACCCGGTCGGGCATGAAGTGCGTGTGCGTGTCGACGAGCCCCGGCAGCCCCAGGTCGGCCACGAACCGCGCGACGTCCGCGTCGTCGACCGGCGGTCGAGGAACCGTCACCGCAGCTCCCTGGCGCGCCCCTTCGCCGCGCGGCCGAACGCGCGCTGCACCTCGCGGTCGGCGTCGCGCTTCGCGAGGTCCTGGCGCTTGTCGTAGGACTTCTTGCCCTTGGCCAGCGCGACCTCGCACTTGACCTTGCCCTCGTTGAAGTACAGGGCCAGCGGCACCAGCGTCAGACCACCCTCGCGCGTCTTGCCGATGAGCGACTCGATCTCGCGACGGTGCAGCAGCAGCTTGCGCGTGCGCCGCGGCTCGTGGTTGGTCCAGCTGCCGTGCGTGTACTCGGGGATGTGCAGCCCGCGCAGCCACACCTCGCCGTCGTCGATCGTGGCGAAGGCGTCGGCCAGCGACGCACGGCCCAGCCGCAGACTCTTGACCTCGGTGCCCATCAGCGCGACACCCGCCTCGTAGGTGTCGAGGATGGCGTAGTCGTGTCGCGCCCTGCGGTTCTGCGCGATCACCTTGCGGCCTTTCTCCTTCACCTGTCCAGCCTACGCGGGCACGGAAGGAGGTTTCAGACCTTCACGTACAGCCGCAGCGTCACGTAGCCGGTGACACCCGCGATCGCCGCACCGATCGGCACCAGCCAGATCGACGTCTCCAGCACGTCGAAGATCGTGACCGGGGGGATGACACCGTTCTGCGCGATCCCGGCCAGCAGGTCGTCGATGAACACGAACTTGGCGACGACCAGCCCGACACCCGCGAGGACCGCGCCCGCGACGCCGGTGATCACGGCCTCGATGAGGAACGGCAGCTGCGTGTACCAGCGCGTCGCGCCGACCAGTCGCATCACGCCCACCTCGACGCGGCGCGTGTACGCCGACACCTGCACCGTGTTGGAGATCAGCAGCAGCGCCGCGATCGCCTGCACCAGCGCCAGCGCGAACGTCACGTTCCGCACGCCTCCGAGGAAGTCGAACAGCTTGCCGACGACGTCGCGCTGGTCGATCACCGTGCGCACCCCGACCTGGCCGTTCATGGCCTGCCGGACCGCCTCCGCGCCGTTGTCCTGGTCGGCGAGCTTGACCCGCAGCGTGGCGGGCAGCGACTGCGGGCGGGCCACGTCGGCGATCGACTGGCCGGCGAACAGCTCCTGGAACCGCTCGTAGGCCGCCTGCTGGCTCTCGTAGGTGACCGACTCGACGAGCGGCGAGTTCTGCAGCGTCGTCTCGATGCCCTGGCAGATGGGCTGGCTGCAGTCGGTGTCGGCCGACGACACGTCCTGCGTCAGCGCGACCTGCACCTCCAGCCGGTCGGCGTAGATCGCCTCCGTGGAGTCGATCGTGCGCACCGCCAGCAGCCCGGTACCGACGAGTGCGAGCGAGATCGCCGTCGTCAGCACCATCGCGATCGTCATGGTGACGTTGCGGCGCAGGCCGGTGGTGACCTCCCGGCGGACGAAGTCGGTTCTCATTCCGCCTCCGCGGGAAGAAGTACGTCGGCGGTCCTCATGCCTGCGCCCGACCCACCCCGTACACGCCGCGCGACTCGTCGCGCACGACCTGGCCGAGGTCGAGCTCCACGACGCGGCGGCGCATCGAGTCGACGATCGAGTGGTCGTGCGTGGCCATCACGACCGTCGTGCCCGTGCGGTTGATCCGCTCCAGCAGCAGCATGATGTCCTGGCTGGTGTCGGGGTCGAGGTTGCCCGTCGGCTCGTCGGCCAGCAGGACGAGCGGCCGGTTCACGAACGCCCGCGCGATCGCGACGCGCTGCTGCTCACCGCCGGAGAGCTCGTGCGGCATCCGGTCGGCCTTGCCCTCGAGCCCGACCAGCTCCAGCACCTCGGGCACGACCCGGCCGATCGTGGACTGCGGCTTGCCGATCACCTCGAGGGCGAACGCGACGTTGCCGCCGACGGTCTTGTTGGGCAGCAGCCGGAAGTCCTGGAAGACGCACCCGATCCGCTGCCGCAGCCGCGGCACCCGCCGGCGCGGCAGCTTCGCGACGTCGAGATCGGCGACGGTGATCTTCCCGCGCGTCGGCAGGTCCTCGCGCAACAGCAGCCGCAGGAACGTCGACTTCCCGGAGCCGGACGGCCCGATGAGGAAGACGAACTCGCCCTTCTCCACCGACACCGAGACCCGGTCGAGCGCGGGGCGCGTCGACGTCTTGTACATCTTGGTGACGCGTTCCAGGCGGATCACGGCTGGGACGGTACCGGTCGCCACCCTCGCACCCCGGCTTCGACCCGCCCCCTCGGCGCGGCGTGCCGACCACTCACGGATCGCATCCGCGCGGCCCTGTGAGTGGCGATAGTCGCTATGGCGACTATCGCCACTCACGACCTCAGTTGTCCTCGGCCTGCTGCTGGCGCCGCCAGCGGATGCCGGCCTCGATGAAGCCGTCGAGATCGCCGTCGAGCACCGCACCCGGGTTGCCGACCTCGTACTCGGTCCGCAGGTCCTTGACCATCTGGTACGGGTGCAGGACGTAGGAGCGCATCTGGTTGCCCCACGACGAGCCCGTGTCCTTCAGCGAGTCCATCAGGGCCCGCTCCTCCTGGCGCTTGCGCTCCAGCAGCTTGGCCTGCAGGACCACCATCGCGGTGGCCTTGTTCTGGATCTGGCTGCGCTCGTTCTGGCAGGACACCACGATCCCCGTGGGGATGTGCGTCAGCCGGACCGCGGAGTCGGTCGTGTTGACGCCCTGACCACCCGGGCCCGACGAGCGGTAGACGTCGACGCGCAGTTCCTTCTCGTCGATGTCGATGTGGTCGGTCGACTCGACGACGGGGGTGACCTCCACACCCGCGAACGAGGTCTGCCGGCGCCCCTGGTTGTCGAACGGCGAGATGCGCACCAGCCGGTGCGTGCCCTGCTCGACCGACAGCGTCCCGTACGCGTAGGGCGTGTGGACCTGGAAGGTCGCGGACTTGATACCCGCCTCCTCCGCGTACGACGTGTCGTAGACGTCGACGCCGTAGCCGTGGCGCTCGGCCCAGCGCAGGTACATGCGCATGAGCATCTCGGCGAAGTCGGCCGCGTCGACACCGCCCGCCTCGGAGCGGATCGTCACCAGCGCCTCACGCTCGTCGTACTCACCCGAGAGCAGGGTGCGGACCTCGAGCGACTCGATGTCGGACCGCAGCGACGCCCGCTCGCTGTCGGCGTCGGCGACGGCCGACTCGTCACCCTCGTCCTCGGCCAGCTCGTAGAGCACCGGGAGGTCCTCGAGGCGGCGGCGCAGGTCCTCGACCCGGCGCAGCTCACCACCGGCGTGCGCGAGCCGGCTGGTGACCTTCTGCGCGACCTCGGTGTCGTTCCACAGGTCGGGCTGGCCCGCCTGCTCCTCGAGGTCGGCGATCTCGACGCGCAGCGCGGGCAGGTCGACGACCGCCTCGATGTTGTCGAGGGTGCCGGACAGGTCCTTGAGATCGGCTGCGACGTCGGGGTTCACAACAGACCAGCCTACGCAACGCGTCTATTCGGTCGGGATGGCATCCAGCAGCTTGACCATCGCGCGGGTGTGGGCCACGGCGAAGTCGGCGACGGCCTTCTCGTACGGGTCCGACTCCGACCGTGCGGCCGAGCGGGCGCCGTCGAGCCGCACCGCGTAGGCGACCCGGGCGGTGCGCACGAGCTCGGCGCGCTGCCGAACGGTGAGCGAACGCGAGTGCAGCAGCCGCAGCACGAGCGGGCTGCGCAGCGAGTCGGCCCCGCCGCCCGCCATCAGCCACGCCTTGAAGGCACGCCGCCCCGGCTGCGTGATGACGTACTGCTGCGACGCCCGTGGCCCCTGCTTGCCGAGCTTGAGCAGCCCGGCCTCGGTGAGGGCGGGCAGCTCCCGGTACACCTGGCTGCGGGTCACGGAGAAGAAGGCACCGAAGCGGTCGGCCGCCGCGGCGACGAGCTGGCCGCCTGTCATCGGCCCGGCGTGCAGCAGTCCGAGCAGCGCAGCAGCGGTCGCATTCACGGCAGTGGACGCTGGCATGGCTCTTACAGTGACACGACCGGGCGAGGTCCGCATCCACAGCGGACGGACACCGCCCGGTCGACCGGGTCAGCCGATCGTCAGCGTGGCGATCCGCTCACGCTGCGCGTCGGCATCGCCGTACTGCCCGGCGAGACGCTTGGCGCGCTTGTAGAACAGATGCGCCTCGTGTTCCCAGGTGTAGCCGATGCCGCCGTGGTACTGGATCATCGCCGCGGTCGCGGCCAGCGCGGCGTCGGACGCCTTGGCCTTCGCGACGGCGACGGCGAGGTCCGCGCCGTCGGCCCCGGTGTCGACGGCATGTGCCGCATACAGGACGGCGTGCTCGGCCATCGTCACGCCGACGTGGAGGTCGGCCAGCGCGTGCTTGATCGCCTGGAAGGAGCCGACGGGCACGCCGAACTGCTCGCGTTCACGGTCGTAGGCGACGGTCCGGGTGATCGCCTCGCGCGCGACACCGGCCAGATCGGACGCGACGAGGACGGTCGCCCGGGCGGTGAGATCCGCGATCGCCTCACCGGGGAACGCCTCGGACGTCTCGACGGTGACGCGGGCCAGCCGCGTCGTTCCGTCGTACGAGCCGACCGCTTCCGTGGTGAACCCGCCACGTTCGGCGAGGGCGAGCCCGTCGCCGTCACGGACGACGAGGACGTCGGCGATCGCGGCGTACTCGACAGGCGCGCCGCTCAGCGACACCGCGCCCACCGCCTCGCCGGACGCGAGCCTCGGCAGCCACGCCGCCTGCTGCTCGGGCGAGCCCGCCAGCCGGACCGCATCGGCGGCGAGGACGGTGCCGCGCCACGGCCCGGGTGCGACGCCCGCACCCAGCGACCGGGCGATGACCTGGGCCTCGACCAGGCCGAGCCCGAGGCCGTCGTGCTCCTCGGGGACGGTGACGGCCAGCCAGCCCTGCTCGGCGGCGGCCTTCCACAGCGCTTCGGGGTTGCCGTCGCCGACAGCGCCGTCTGCGCCGCTCGCGGCGGCGTCCTCGACGACGCCGCGGACGGCCTCGAGGTCGAAGCGCTCGGCCAGGTACGTCGTGACCGCGGTGCCGAACTCGCGCTGGTCGTCGGTGAGTGCGAAGAACACTGCTCCCCCTACCGCGGCAGGCCGAGCACGCGCTCGGCGGTGATCGTGCGCTGCACCTGTGAGGACCCGCCCCAGATCGTGACCGACCGGGACCACATGGCCTGTGCGTGCAGCGGGCGGAGATCCAGCTCGCCGAGCGAGTCGAGCGTGGCGTCCTCGCCGAGGATGTCGTCGTAGACCTCCCAGAGGTCCTGGAACGTCTCCGACCACTGCAGCTTGGTCATCGACGCCTCGAACCCGAGGTCGCGGCCCTGCTCGACCTGGGTGAGCACGTGCATCGCGTGCAGCCGCAGGCACTCCAGCTCGGTGAGCACCCTCGCCAGGCGGCCGCGGATCACCGGGTCGGTGTGACGCCCCAGTCTGCGGGCGACGTCGACGATCTCGTCGTACTGCCGTCGGAACTCGGTGTACTGCCCGATCCCCGATGCGCCCCGCTCGAACGACAGCAGCAGCATCGCCGTGCGCCAGCCGTCACCGATCTCGCCGAGGACGTCGGTGGCGGCGACGCGGGCGTCGTCGAAGAACACCTCACCGAACTCGCTGGCCCCGCTCATCTGCTTGAGCGGCCGCGCGTCGACACCGTCCTGGTGCATGTCGATCAGCAGCATGGAGATGCCGCGGTGGCGTTGGCTGCCCGGCTCGGTACGGACGAGGGTGAAGATCTTGTCGCCGTGGACGGCGTTGGTGGTCCACACCTTCTGGCCGTTGACGACGAAGTCGTCGCCGTCGCGCACGCCCTTGGTCGACAAGGCGGCGAGATCCGAACCGGCGCCGGGCTCGGAGAAGCCCTGGCACCAGATGACCTCGTTGCGCAGCAACGGGCCGACGATCTCCTTCTTCTGCGCGTCGGTGCCGATCGCCATCACCGTCGGCGCGAGGAACGCCAGGCCCAGCGGGTTGACGGTGCGCGGGGCGTGGGCGCGGACGGTCTCCTCGTCGTAGATCGCCTTCATGCCGGGGGTGCCGCCGCGGCCGCCGAACTCGGCAGGCCACTCGATGCCGGCGAACCCGGCCAGGGCCTTGTCACGCTCCCAGTCGCGCCGGACGCGGAAGCTCTCGTCGTCGCCCAGGGACTCCCAGAAGCCGGGGCGGGTCCACTCGTCGGGGATGTTCGCGCCGAGCCAGGCGCGGAGCTCCCGGCGGAACTGCTCCTCGGCCTCGGTGTAGGTCAGGTCCATGCAGCCTCCTCGCGCGCCGGTCCGGTCGTCCCGCAGCCTTCCATACTCGTCGGTAACTTGCCGCGTGCCGGGCGGCGCCGCCGGTATGCACCCCGTAGCCTCGGAGTATGCGAAGTGAGCGGGTGACGGTGACCCTTCCAGCCGAACTGGTGGCCGTGGCGCGGAACGCGGTCCGCGCCGGTCACTCACCGAGCCTGTCGGCCTACGTCGCGGAGGCGGTGGCAGCGCGCCAGACGCGCGACCGCTCCCTCGCGACGCTGGCCGACCTCTACGGCGGACCACCCCCGCCGGACGAGCTCGACGCCGCCCGCCGGTCCCTGCGCGTCGTCCCGCCGCCCGCGCCGGTCGGCTCACCGCGGTGATCGGCGGAAGGATTCTCGACGCGTCGGCACTGGCCGCGTTCGCCACCGGCCGCCCCGTCTACGTCCGCGCCCTGGTGTGGGCCGCGGTCGAGGAGAACATCGTGCTGGCCATCCCGAGCGCCGCGCTCGGCCGGGCGTGGTCGCTCGTCGAGCCCGAACACCATGCGGCCCTTCAGGTCCTGCTCGGGCTGCCCAACACCGTCATCGACGAGCTGAGCCCCGCCATGGCCCAGGAGTCCGGCCTGCTGATGGCCGCCTCCGGCCAGGACGACCTCGTCACCGGCCAGGTCGTCGCCGCCTCGCGGCGCCGCGGCTGGCCCGCTGTCACCGGCGACCCCGGCGCGCTGCGCAAGATGGACGTCGGCGTCGCGATCGAGGAGCTCCCGTAGCCCTGCTCGCCCTGTGAGTGGCGATAGTCGCTATAGCGACTATCGCCACTCACAGGGGTTCAGTGCGCGAACCGTTCCCGTAGCCGGACGATCGAGGAGTCGTCCAGGCCGTTCGCGAGCAACCACCCCGCGGCACCGCCGTGCTCGCGGTCGAGGGTGGCCAGCACCTGGGCCATCGCCTCGGCGCGGGGCAGGTGCGGGGTGAGGTCGGCGGGCATCTCGCTGCCCTCGGCCGTGGTCCAGCGCCGGAACATGTCCTCGACCTTCGTCGCCGACAACGCGTAGTCGTCGACGACCGCGTCGCGCTCCACGCCGACCGTGTCCAGGACGAGCGCGACCAGGACGCCGGTGCGGTCCTTGCCCGCCGCGCAGTGCACGAGCGCCGGCCCGGCCTGCGGGGCGGCGAGTCTGCGGACCGCCTCGACGACGTTGGCGGGCCGGTCGGCGAGGTAGCCGAGGTAGTTGCGCGCCAACGGGTCGGCATCCTCGTCGGTCTCGGGAAGGGCCCGGCCCTCCTCGGGGATGAAGCTCAGCGCGACCGTCTCGACACCCGCCGCCGCGACCGACGTCGGCCCGTCGCGGTCGATCTCCCGGGCGGTCCGCAGGTCGAGCACCAGTGACAGCCCGAAGGTGTCGACGAGGTGCCGCACGTCGGCGGGGGTGACGTAGTGCAGGGAGGCGCTGCGCAGCAGCACTCCGGGTCGGGTGGTCCCGCCGCCCGCGATCGGCAGACCGCCGACGTCGCGGACGTTGTCGAGACCTTCGAGCTGCAGCCAGCGATCGACGACGGTCACCCCGGCACCGTAACCCGGCTCAGCCGACCAGCTTCTGCACTGCGCCCCGCGTCACGACGAGCGGATCGGGGAGATCCGGTGAGCCGCCCTCGGGGGTCAGCCAGGTGAAGGTCATGACGACCTCGTCGCGGTGCACCGAGATCAGCAGGATGTCGAAGCCCTCCCCGCCGACGCGCCAGCCGGTGGCCTGCGTCCCGCCGACGTCGACCCGCAGGTCCTCACCGGGGGTGACGACGACGGGCTTGCCGCCGATGCTGCCCTGCCCACAGTCGAGGCCTGCGACGGAGTGGTCGTAGGCGGCCTGCGCGGTGGTCTGGTCGGGGTAGACCGAGACGGCCTCCTGGACCCGCACCGACGCGCTCTCGAACGCGACGCCCACCCGGACGGCGTCGGGGAACCGGGCGACGACGCCCTGCCCGCCGCAGACCGCGGGCGCCGACGGGTCGGGCTTCGGCTCGGCGATCGAGGTGAACCCGGGGCCGACCTCGGCCTCGGTGAGCAGGAAGGGCCGCAACCCGTCGGCGGCGGCCTCGAAGTCGCGGATACCCGGCGTGCCGGTGGAGGCGGGTGGCGCCTCACCGGCGGCCGCGGCGGGTGGCGGGACGACGGGCGTGGCGGCGACGGTGCGGGCGACGGGTTCGGCCGTCCCGGAGGTGGTCTGCGCGCAGCCCGCGACCGCGACCAGCGCGACAGCCGCCGTTGCCATCGCGGCGAGCTTCTTCATGACGACGAGTGTTCGCCGCGACGGCCCGGCGGTCAGGGATGCCAGCACCCCACTGTGTCCGGGTGGCGGTACCCGGCGGTCAGCCCGCGAACGGCTCCGGGTTCAGGACGCGGCGGTGCAGCTTCGCGACGATCGGCCCGTCGGCCTCGCTGGCGGCGCGTGCCTCGATCCAGTCGGGGTCGGACAGGAACGCCGACCACTTGGCGTCCATGTCGGCGAGCGAGTCGAACTTCATGACGTAGACGAGCTCGTTGTTGGTGTTGTCGCCGACCGTGGTCAGCGACAGGAACACGCACTCCATGTCGTGCTTGGCGAACTGCGCCCTGGTGACCTCGTTGAACCGCTTCACGAGTGCCGGCATCCGGCCCGGGACGGTCGTGTACTCGCGGATCTCGTAGATCATCGGCTCTCCCTCGTGGACGACGTCGTCACCGGTGATCGTAAGGACCTCGCCGCGGCTCCTCAGCCGACCGGCGGCCGGCGCAGGGCGGGCGGCAGGAGCCGGGCGCCGTCGCCCTGGGCGCCGATGCGGTCGCCCGGGTTCCACAGCCGGCAACGGGCCAGCGACAGGCAGCCGCAGCCGATGCAGGAGTCGAGCCCGTCGCGCAGCGCCACGAGCGCCTCGATCTGTTCGTCGAGACGGCCACGCCACGACCGGGACAGCCGCGTCCAGTCGGCCTTGGTCGGGGTGCGGCCCGCGGGCAGCCGGTCGAGGGCGTCGCGCACCTCGTCGAGCCCGATGCCGATCGCGCGGGCGGCGCGGATGAACGCGAGCCGGCGCAGCACCCCGCGCTCGTAGCGGCGCTGCCCGCCCGAGGTCCGCGTCGCCGAGACGAGGCCCTCGCGTTCGTAGTAGCGCAGCGCCGAGTGCGGGAACCCGCTGCGGTCGACGACCTCGCCGATCGTGAGCAGGTCGTGGGCGTCCACCGAAACTCCTTGACCTCGAGCTGACTTCAGCTCTCACCCTAGGCCACATGACATCGACCGCGCTCGTCACCGGAGCCGCACGCGGCTTCGGCCTCGCCCTCACCGCGGGCCTCGTGGCCCGCGGTGCCACCGTGATCGTCGACGGCCGCGACGCCGCCGCACTCGCCGCCGCCACCGCCGACCTGGCGGGCCCGGGGCGGGTCGTCACCGTCGCCGGGGACCTGACCGACGCCGCGCACCGCGGCGCCCTCCACTCCGCCGTGCGCCGCGCCGGTGGCCTCGACCTGCTCGTGCACAACGCCGGGGCGCTCGGCCCGAGCCCGCTGCCCCGGCTCGCCGACCTCACCCCGCAGGCGTTCGACGACCTCTGGGACACGAACGTCGCCGCACCGCTGGCGCTGACCCGGCTGCTGCTGCCGATCCTGCGCACCTCCCCCGGCGCCGCGATCGTCACCCTCAGCTCCGACGCGGCCGTCGAGGCCTACGCGGGATGGGGCGGCTACGGCGCGACCAAGGCCGCACTCGACCAGCTCGCCGCCGTCCTCGGCGTCGAGGAGCCCGCGGTGCGCGTCTACGCCTTCGACCCCGGCGACATGCGCACCGCGATGCACCAGCGCGCCTTCCCGGGCGAGGACATCTCCGACCGACCCGAGCCCGCGACCGTCGTCCCCGCGCTGCTGACCCTGCTCGACCGACGGCCCCCGTCGGGACGTCATCGCGCGGCCGACCTCCTGGAGACCACCCGATGACGGTGTCGTTCGTCCTGCCCGACCGGCTGTCGGCCACCGAGCCGCCCGAGGCCCGCGGCCTGCCCCGCGACGGGGTGCGGCTGCTCGTCGCCCGGCCCGGGGCGCCCGTCCGGCACCGGCGGTTCCGGGACCTCCCGTCGGCCCTCGCGCCGGGCGACCTGCTCGTCGTCAACACCTCGTCGACCGCACCCGCCGCGGTCGACGGCACGCGGTCCGACGGCCGGCCCGTCACCGTCCACATCAGCGGCCCGGTGCCCGAGGTGCCCGACCGCTGGGTCGTCGAGCTGCGCACGCCCGGGCGGGAACGGGTGCACGACGGCCGGTCCGGCGAGGTCGTCACGCTCCCCGGCGGCGCGCATGCCGTGCTGGTGGCGGCGCACCCGGACCCGGCGGCCGTGACCAGCCGGCTGTGGCGGGCGATGATCGTGACCGACGGCCCGTTCCTGCGCTGGCTCGAGCGCGTCGGGCGGCCCATCACCTACTCCTACCTGCGAGCCGCCCCCGGGATCGCCGACTTCCGCACGGTCGTCGCGAAGCCCGGGCGGGAGTTCCCGAGCGCCGAGATGCCCTCGGCCGGGCGCCCGCTCACCCGCGACGTGCTGGCCCGGCTCGCCGCGCGGGGCGTCGGCGTGGCCGGGATCGTCCTGCACACGGGTGTCTCGTCGTTGGAGGCGGGCGAGACGCCGCTGCCCGAGCGCTACCGCGTCCCGACCCGGACCGCCGACGCCGTCAACGCCGCCCGGGCCGCGGGCAGCCGGATCGTCGCCGTCGGCACGACCGTCACCCGTGCCCTGGAGACGGTGGCCGCCGACGACGGCTCGGTCCGCGCGGGCAGCGGCTGGACCGAGCTCGTGCTGGGCCCCGACCGGCCGGCGCGGACCGTCGACGGGCTGGTGACGGGCTGGCACGAGCCGCAGGCCTCGCACCTGCTGCTGCTCGAGGCCGTCGCCGGCCCGGAGACAGTGGCCGCCGCCTACGGGGCCGCGCTCGCGGAGGGCTACCTGTGGCACGAGTTCGGCGACAGCTGCCTGCTGCTCGCCCGGACCCGCTCTTGACGATCACGGGACCGCCTGTCCGGCCACTGCGGACGATCGGCGCCGAACGGTACGACCGGTGATCATCAGGGACCCGACGGTTGCAGCGGAAACGACCGCCGAACGCGTTCTGTGACCGTTCGTCGCGGACCATGGCCGACCAGCTGTCGCGCGGCCGTCCGGGCGAGCGGCGGGTGAGGAGCGCCGACAGGCAGCCCTGCGCCTTGTCCCCTCTTGCTCACCTTCCGTAATGTGCCTCGGGCAGTCACGATCCGATCACGAGCGGACATCGAGCCGGACTCCCCAACCGGCTCCCCGGGCCCCCGAACCGGACGTCCGTCCCCGTTGGTCGGCTGATCGCGGAAGGACATGACTTGCCCAGCCACCGCTCCCCAGGCGGCAGGCAGGTGCCAGTGGTCCCGGCCCCGAACCGGACCCCCACGCGGCACCAGACTGCCCGGCGGCCACTCACCGAGTCGGCCAGGCGCACCGCCGCGCACACGACCGCTGCCCTCGGCGCGGCCGTCGGCGTCGTCAGCACCGGCGCGTTCGCCCTCGTCATGCCCACGACAACCGGCGCGCTCCCCGTCGCGGACGCCGCCGAGATCCCCACCTCGCTGGCCGCGAACTCGACGACGCTGCCGGTCGACACCGCGCCGGTCCGCACGTCCTCGTCCACGCTCGGCACGCTGTCCCCGGTCGCGTTCGTCGTCAACACCGACGACACCGAGGTCGGCGCCCCCACCGATCCCGACATCGCCGCGCTCGACAAGGGCGGCAAACTCGCCGACCAGCTCGCCGAGATGCACGCACAGGCCGCCCGCGAGGCCGCGGAGAACGCCCGGATCGATGCGATCGTCGCCAACGGCGGGCTCGACGGCTGGATCGCCGAGGCGCTGCGGATCATGGAGATGCCGCAGTCCTACGCGCCGAGCGTCAAGAAGATCATCATGGCGGAGTCGGGCGGCAACCCCCGCGCCATCAACAACTGGGACTCCAACGCGGCCCGCGGGACGCCGTCGGAGGGGCTCATGCAGACGATCCCGTCGACGTTCCGCAAGTTCGTGCACCCGAGCCTCGCGGGCCGCTCGATCACCGACCCGGTCGCGAACATCACCGCGGGCGTCCGCTACATGGTCGCCACCTACGGCATCGGCACGCTGGCGTCCGGCGGCCGCAGCAACCACCTGGGCCAGTACATCGGCTACTGAGCCTCCCCCCGGGCTTCCGAGTTCCCGAACGAACGGCACAGTCGCGCAACTGAGTTGCGCGACTGTGCCGTTCGTTCGCCTGCGCTGCCCGTTCGGCTCCGCACGGCGACGGTGCTCTTTCGGTGCCACAACCTGCGCATGGGACCTGGGGAACGCGCGGTGATCGGCCGGATGCGAGAATCGGAGGCGATGACCACCAGGCCCGCTCCGCCCGCCAGCACGACCGGTGTCCGGAGCGAACGGCGCTACCGCCCCGAGCTCCAGGGCCTGCGCGCCCTGGCCGTCGCGCTCGTCGTCGTCTACCACGTGTGGTTCGACCGGATCTCCGGCGGCGTCGACGTCTTCTTCCTCGTCTCCGGCTTCCTGATCACCGGTCAGCTGTACCGGTCCGCGCAGCGCGGCAACGTGCCGCTGACGAGGAACTGGGGCCGCCAGGTCGCCCGGCTGGTGCCGGCGGTGGCCGTCGTCCTGGTCGCGACCGTGATCGCCGGGCTCGCGATCCTGCCGGAGGCCCGCTGGGTGCAGACGGTCCGCGAGATCGTCGCCTCGGCGTTCTTCCTGGAGAACTGGCGGCTCGCCGCCGACTCGGTCGACTACTCGGCGCAGCACAACACGGCCAGCGTCGTGCAGCACTTCTGGTCCCTGTCGATCCAGGTGCAGTTCTACGTGGTGTGGCCACTGCTCATCGCCGGGGTCGCGCTCGTCGCCGGCCGGGCCCGCCTCGACCGCACGCTCACCCGCGTCCTCGCAGCACTGTTCGTCGCCTCGCTCGCGTACTCGGTGGTACTCACGGCGCTCGACCAGCCGCTCGCCTACTTCCACTCGCTCACCCGGGTCTGGGAGTTCGCGCTCGGCGGCCTGCTCGCACTGTGGATCGACAGGATCGCCCTGCCCGCCCGGTTCCGGGTGTTCCTGGGCTGGCTCGGCGTGCTCGGTCTCGTCGCGTGTGGGGCGGTGCTGCAGGTCGGCAGCGTCTTCCCCGGCTTCGCCGCCCTGTGGCCGACGTGCGCCGCCGCGCTCGTCCTGCTCGCCGGCGCCACCGGGAGCAGGCGCGGCGCCGACCGGCTGCTGTCGTCGACACCGATGCGCTACCTCGGCGACATCAGCTACTCGCTCTACCTGTGGCACTGGCCGGTGCTGCTGTTCTTCCTCGTCCTCACCGGCGAGCCGGCGGCCGACATCGAGGGCGGCTCGTTCGTCATCGTCCTGTCGCTGCTGCTCGCCGTGATCACCTATCACCTGGTGGAGGAACCGATGCGGCAGCGACACGCGAGCCGCCGCGGGCAGTACCGGCTCGGCGCCGTCGCGGTCGCGCTCGTCCTGCTCGCCGCGGGCGGATGGCAGGCCGTCTCGATGGTGCGGGCCGACCACGGCGCCCAGATCGGCGACTCGACACACCCCGGCGCGATGGCCCTCGTTCCCGGCTACACCGCGGTCACCGCCGGCGACGAGCCCGTCGACCCGTTGCCGCCCATGGTCTCCCTCGGCGACGACTGGGGCCAGACCTCCGACCCGTGGACGTGCGGTGCGGATCCCGTCCGGCCGCCGCTGGAGTCGTGCACCCTGCCCGTCGACGGCACGCCGGAGCGGCGCATCGTCGTCGTCGGCGACTCGCACTCCCAGCAGTACCTCGGTGCGCTGCAGCCGATCGCGCAGCACAACCGGTGGGAGGTCACGACCTTCCTCAAGGGCGCGTGCCCGTTCTCGACGGGCTCGGAGACCGAGCCCGACTCGGCCGAGTGCCTCGCCTGGAACACCGCGCTGGTGCCCGCGCTCGTCGAACTGCACCCCGACGCCGTCTTCACGATGGCCAGCCGTGAGGTCCGCACCGGACTCACCGAGAGCACCCCGGCGGGCTTCGTCGAGGCGTGGACGCAGCTGTCCGACGCCGGCATCCCGGTCCTCGCGGTCCGCGACAACCCGCGCTTCGACTTCCGCCCGCCCGACTGCGTCCAGGAGAACGGTCGCGGCGCCCCGCAGTGCGGCGCCGAGCGCAACGCCTGGTACCCGGAGGTCCCGTCCTGGGTCGGGACCCCGGGCGTCCCGCCGAGCGTGCGGTTCCTCGACTTCAGCGACCTCATGTGCGCCCCCGACGGGCAGTGCCCCGCCGAGATCGGCAACGTGTGGGTCTACATGGACGACAACCACCTGAGCGCGACGTTCACCGCGTCGATGGCGCCCGTCGTCGAACAGCGGATCATGTCCGCGATGGGCTGGTAGCTACCGCTCCTGGGCCTCGTCGAGCACGGGACGGGCCCGCTCCCCGCCGACGGCGACGACGTCGCCGGCCCGCAGCTGCGCACCCCGTCGGGTCTCGTCGCGGCCGTTGACCTGCACCTCGCCCGCCTCGACCAGCTCGCGCGCGTGCACGCCGTCCTCGGCGAGGCCCGCGAGCTTCAGGAACTGGCCGAGCCGGATCGGCTCCTCGCGGATGGGGACGGCACGGATCGGCGACCTGGCGGACATGGGTCCATCATCCCCGCCCCGTCGGCGCAGCGCGGTCGGCCCACCTACCTCGTGCGCGGCAGGGGAGTTCAGGCCGCGACGTACGGCAGCGTGAGCGGGCCTTCCGGGAGGACGCAGACCCGGGAACCGGGGCCGGCCGCGGCGAGGGCTTCGGTTCGACGACCGTCGTGCGATCGGCCGGGAGGTCCACCTCCAGCCCGTCGCTGCCGTACGCGAGCCGGACCCGTCGCTCACCCACCGTTGCTCCTCCTCTGGCAACCGTCCGTCGACGACAGGCTGCTCCATTCGACATGACACGGCGACGGTGCCGCCGTTCGTCGCACTCTCGATTCCGCCGAACGGACCTGGCGACCGGAGGGCTCCGAGTGGATAACGTAACGTCGCGACGTCTCGACATCCCTCTCGGAACCGGCGGCCCCGGTTCCGCGCCGCTCCCCAGGCGACGAACCCGACGACAGGCAGGTCAGGCCCGTCGTCAGCGCTCCATGCCGACCACAGTGCCGCACGTCCGACCGCGCGAGGTGCCGGGCACCCCGCCTTCGAGGAGGAACCACTTCGTGACCGGACCGATCCCCACGACCGAGACCGTGCCCGACTTCCCGGTGGCGATGCGCGGGTACGAGCGCAGGCAGGTCGACGAGTACGTCGCCGACCTCGTCGAGAAGGTGAACCGCATGCGCACCGAGGTCGCGGAGGGTCAGCGCAAGCTCCGGCTCGCGACCGAGCACGCCGAGGCCACCGAGCGTGAGCTGCGCGAGGCCCGCAACCGACCCACTCCCGAGGCCGCGCCGCCCGCCGAGGAGGGCTTCGGGTTCCGCGCCGAGAAGCTGCTCCGCCTGGCCGAGCAGGAGGCCACGGAGCTGCGCGCCAACGCGTCGCGGGAGGCGTCGGCGATCGTCGAGAAGGCGCGCACCGAGGCCGAGCACCACCGTCACGAGGTGGAGCAGAGCCTGATCAGCCGGGCGTCGCTGATGGAGCAGCAGGCCGCGCAGCGCGCGACCGAGCTGCAGGACCGGGAGCAGCAGATCGCCGACCAGCTGGCCGCCGCCCGCGAGCAGGCCGACGAGCTGCACGCCAACGCGACCCGCGCCGCCGAGCGGCTACGCCAGGAGTCCGAGGCCCAGGCCGAGGAGACCCGTAAGCGGGCCGAGCAGGTGGCGCAGCGTCGCGAGGAGAAGGCGACGCAGGAGGTCACCCGCCTGACCTCGTTGCAGGACGACGTGCGCGGCGAGCTGAGCCGCCTGGCCGGTGTGCTGGGCAAGGAGCTGGGCCAGACCGCGCCCGCACCGCGTGACGGCGACAGCCCGACGCCGGGCCGCCGCGGCGCGCACGCCTCGCAGGCCGCCACCAGCTGACCCGCCGCCGCGGCGCCGGTCCCTCCCTGCTGGGGAGCGGCGCCGCAGTCGTGTCAGGAGCCGTAGTAGTCGTTGCCCCGCGAGAACTCGACGAACGTGCACGCCTCGTCGCCCTCGGACCAGGCGTCGTGGCCCGGCGGCAGGAGCATGACGTCGCCGGCCGAGAAGCGCTCCTCCGAACCGTCGGTCATCCGGACCGCGAGCGTGCCCGCGAGGACGAGCGCGACGTGCGGCAGCTCGCACAGGTCGGTGCCCGCGTAGTCCTTCAGGTCGTTCGACCACTTGGCGCCGACGCCGAAGGTCACCTCGGTGACGGCGACGCCGTCGAGCTCGGCCGTGCGCTTGGAGATCAGGCCGTGGACGTCGCTCTCGACGTCGGCCAGGTGCGCCTTCTGCATCGCCGGGTTGTACTCGCTCACATGGTCCTCCTCGCAGGTTCGGCGGGGGTCGCCGCATCCGGCGTACAGCTTCGCACCGCGTGATCGGCCCAGCGCATCCCGCGTCGGCCAGTGCCCTGTGAGTGGCGATAGTCGCTATGGCGACTATCGCCACTCACGACCGCGGTGAGGCCACCGGGTCCCCTGCCAGTTCGGCCGTCGCCTCCTGCTGGAGAGCTGCGGCCTCGGTCATGAAGCGGTCGACCACGGCGAGCTCGGCCGTGTCGTAGTAGGCGCACAGCTCGCGCAGGTCCGTCACGAACCGGGTGAGGAGAACGGTGTTGCGCCGCACCACGTCCGGCTCGATCTCGACGATGCGCAACGACTCGTCCGACAGTGCCCCGCCCGCAGCGCACCTGGACCTCGATGCGGGAGTGGTGGCCGTCCGCCGGTAGTGACGATCACCAGGGGACGACGCCCGAGTCGGAGAAGATGCCGCCGCTCGGGCCGTCGGCGGGCAGCGTCGCGAGCCTGATCGCGATCGCGGCGCCCTGCTCCGGCGTGCGCGTGCCGCGGTGACCGTTCAGGTCCGTCGCGACGAAGCCGGGGCAGCCGGCGTTGACCAGGATCCCGGTGCCGCGCAGCTCCTTCGCGTACTGCACGGTCAGCGCGGTCAGGAAGCTCTTCGACGGCGCGTAGGCACCCGAGATCGGACCCGTGTCGCCGCCGCCCGACTGCAGCGTCAGCGACCCCACCGAGCTCGACATGTTCACGATCCGCGGCGACGCCGAACGCCGCAGCAACGGCAGCATCGCGTTGGTGACACGCAGGACCCCGACCACGTTGGTGTCGACGACCGCGCGCACCACCTCCGGATCGACCAGCGACGGCTCCTGCGGCGCCCCGCCGGTGATGGCGGCGTTGTTGACCAGCACGTCGAGGCCGCCCTCCTGCGCCCCGACGAGCCGGGCCGCGGCGGCGACGCTCGCGTCGTCGGTGACGTCCAGCGGCACCCCGAACGCGTCGACACCTGCGGCGCGCAGCTTCTCGACGGCCGTCCCCCGGCGTGTGTCGTCGCGGGCACCGACGCCGACCCGCCATCCCAAGGCCCCCAGGCCTGCCGCGATCTCGAAACCGATCCCCTTGTTCGCGCCGGTGACCAGCGCAACCGTCCGTTCGCTCATGCCGTCGAGCGTGCGTCCGGACCCCGGCACGCTTCCAACACCGATCCGGTCGCCGTCGATACCCGGCGGGTATCGCGGCTGGGTACCGTGGATACATGGAGACGCGCGAGCTGCGGTACTTCGTCGCCGTCGCGGAGGAGCTGCACTTCGGCCGCGCCGCGCGGCGCCTGGGCATCGCGCAGCCGCCGCTCTCGCGCGCGGTGCAGCAGCTCGAACGCCGGCTCGGGGCGACGCTGCTGGAGCGCACCAGCCGCGGCGTCGCGTTGACCGACGCCGGTGCGGTGCTGCTGCGCGAGGGCCGCGCCGCCCTCGACGCCGTGGCGGCCGCCGAGCGCCGGACCCGGCGCGCCGCCGCCCCCGCCGGCTCCCCCGGGCTCGTGCTCGTCACCAAGGCGGGTGCGTCCACCGAGCTGCTCGCCAAGCTGCTCGACGCCTACGCCGCCGAACCCGGTGCCGTCGACGTCGACGTCGTCCTGTGCGGGATCGGCGAGCAGGAACGCCACCTGCGCGACGGCCGCGCCGACGTCGCGTTGCTGCACCGGCCCTTCGACTCGACGACCGGGCTCGACACCGAGGAGCTGCACACCGAGGACCAGGTCGCGCTCCTGCCCGCCGGGCACCCGATGACCGCCCGGCCCCACCTGCGTGTCGACGACCTCGCCGCGATCCCCGGCCTCCCGATGCCGCGCCGACGCCGCGACGACGGCAGCTACCCCGACGGCCCGGGGCCGGAGGTCCACGACAACACGCAGCTGCTGCAGCTCGTCGCGCTCGGGCGGGCGACGGCGATCCTGCCCGAGTCGGTGCGCACGCACCTGCACGACGACATGGTCGCCGTCCCGGTGATCGACGCGCCGTCCGTCACGACGGTGATCGCCTGGCCCCCGCACAGCCGGTCGTTGCCGTTGGCGCAGCTGATCCGGACGGCGACCCGCCTCTGACGACCCGCCCGACGATCCGCCGGGTTCGACCGGAGACCCGGGGTCGGGCCGCGACCAGCTGCTGCGGCTATTTCATCGTCGCCAGCTGGATGAGGTTGCCGCACGTGTCGTCGAGCACCGCGGTGACGACGGGCCCGAAGTCCGTGGGCTGCTGGGTGAACACGACCCCCAGCGCGGTCAGCCGCTCGTGCTCGGCGTACACGTCGTCCACCGCGAACTGCGTGAACGGGATGCCGTCGGCCACCAGGGCCTCCTTGAGCTGCTTCGACGCCGGGTGGCCGTCGGGCTCCAGCAGCAGCTCGACCCCGTCGGGGACCGCGGGCGACACGACGGTCAGCCACCGTGCGTCACCCGCCGGGACGTCGGTCTTCTTCACGAAACCCAGCTTCTCGGTGTAGAAGTCCAGGGCCCTGGCCTGGTCGTCGACCCACACGCTGGCGACGTTGATCCGGATCATTGGTCGGCGTCCTCCCTCTCGACCGGCCACCGCTCGACGATCGCCCGCAACGGGCTCGTGTCGACGTGGTGGAACTTGTAGCGACCCTCGCGACGGGTGTGCACCAGCCCGGCCTCCTCCAGCACCGCGAGGTGCTGCGAGATGGCCTGACGTGACGACGTCAGCCCGTGCTTCATGGTCAGCCGGCCGCAGAGTTCGAACAGCGTCTGCCCGTCCCGCTCGACCAGCTCGTCGAGAATCGTCCTGCGCGTCGCGTCGCCGAGCGCCTTGAACAGGTCGGCGTCCACGCGAGGAGTTATACGCAAGCCGATACTTGCCTGTCAACGCCGGCCGCCCCCGGCGAGATGCACACCAGCGTCGCGATATCCGCCGCGGACCGCGCTCAGGTGCACCTCGGCGGCAGGCGCCGAACCCGGCCCGGGGCCTCTCGACCCTGCCGCGCGAGCGCAACCGGACTTATCGTGCAGTGTGCTCGTCCAGCCGATGGCGTCGCTGACCGACCTCGCGCTGGGTCTGGTCACGCTCCTGCTCGTCCCCCGGTTGCCGCGGGACATCGTGTGGGCGCGGTACTGGCGCGCCGCCTTCGCCTGGGCGGCCGCGACGGCGCTCGCCGGCGCGGTCTACCACGGGGTCCTCGTCGACGTCCCCCGGATCGGCGGGATCACGTGGGCGGTCATGAGCACCATGGTCGTCGTCGTCATGTCGTTCATGCTGGCCGCGACCGTGGTGCAGGTGCTCGGCCCGGCCCGTGCCGTCTGGTTCTGGCCGCTGCGCCTGCTGGGGGTCGCGGCCTACGTGGTCATCGCCGCCACGGGCAGTCCCAGCATCACCGCGATCATGCTGTGCGAGAGCATCACGATGGCCTGCATCATCGGACTGTGGGTGTGGGCCTGGCGACGCCGGCACCCAGCGGCCCGGGCGATGCTGGTGGCCATCGGAGCGAGCATCGCGGCCGCGATGTTCCGACTGGTGCCGGGTGCGGCGGAGCTGTTGTGGACGGACCCCGACTCCGCGTATCACCTCGGCCAGATCGTCGGGATCGTGCTGCTGTTCCGGGCCGTCGCACACGGCGGGGCCGTCGAGGACGCCGCGTCCGGCCCGGAGACGTCGCCCAGGTTCCGCCGGAGCTGACCGCTGCATCGGCAGAAATGCGAGCGGCCCCCGGAGATGTCTCCGGGGGCCGCTCGACCTAGTAGCGGGGGTAGGATTCGAACCTACGACCTCTGGGTTATGAGTCGGGCGTAGATCGTCTCCGACCGTCTCGCGAGTGAGGTCGCGTCGGCCCTGAACTCGACGGACAGCACCGTGACGTCTCAGCTGATCGCACCCGATGCCGGCCGTCCCGCCGCGTCGTGGTCACACATCTGGTCACGCCCCGGGCAGTTCCGGCGCCCGCTCCCCTGCCAGTGCCATCCCGTCGACCTGGCGCAGCCCGACCGCGCGGACGCTCGTGGGCGGCCCTCGACGGAGCTGCCGGCCGACCTCGACAAGCTCCGCCCACGATCGGCCGCGTGGTAGCCCTCCGGGAGGTCGTCGGGATGGCACGACCCGCCATCCCGGAGGCCTGCCCGCCCGGCGAGGGCGTCTGAGGCTTCAGCCTGTCGCTCGGCGTGACCGCTACGCGGTTGAAACCCGTAGCCGAACGGCCGATGGGCAAGACCCAGCGCGCCAAATGCCACCTGCCGTGCCATCAAGGCCGATTGCCGCTCTGCTGCCGGGAGCCCCACCCGGAAGGACCTCTCACCGCATTGAGACGCCCAGCGATCGCACGCACGTGGACGACCACCTTTACACAGAGTTCACTCGATAGTGCGCGATTTGATCGATGCCCGTTGAGGAGTGCAGTGAAAGTCTTTGTCTCATCGGTTCGACGAGGCCTTGAAGTCGAGCGCGACTCACTTCCAGGTTATATCCGCTCTGTAGGCCACACGCCCGTAGTATTCGAGGATTTTACTGCGCAGCCAATACCTTCCAGGCAAGTCTGCCTCGAAGCCGTCGCCCAATCCGATGCCTACGTTCTCCTCATTGGCCCTTTGTACGGCGACGTGATGCCGGATACCGGCCTATCGCCGACTGAAGAAGAGTTCATCGCTGCACGCACTAAAGGCCTGCCCATACTCGTGTTTCACAAGATGGGGGTATCCCTCGAGCCGCGACAAGTGGAATTCGCCGACACGGTCGAGAAGTACGCACATGGATCATTTCGAGGCGAATTCCTAGATGCAAATGATCTGCGCATTAAGGTCGGGTCGGCCCTTGAGCACGTCGAGCAGAACCACCAGAAGCTGGAGTGGTTCCCCCGGGATGACATCACACCCCTCCCACCAGTTCTCGTCCGGACTCCCAACGAGTACCGGCCACTACTCGTTCTGACCTTGGCCCCGGTGCCACGCGCAAGGCTATCCACCATGCAGCTCCGCGGTATTGCACAGCGCGCAGAACGGGTACTCCGAGAAATTGGTTCGGTTCCGCAGAGTTCAGGATTAGAAAGCACGATTGTCGACGATGGGTCGGTAGTTGTCCGCTCCAGCGAGCAACTACCACGCTCCACGGGCGGGGTAACCGGATTCACTCCCGGAGGCTTTGGTGGTGTCTCCGCAAGTCCAAGCGGTCAAGTCGCAGCGTGGCAACTCCTGCCTCGCGACTTCGCAGGATCACTGGTCGACCATGACTTTCTTCGCGAGACAATTAGCAAACTACTTAGGCTGATTGGCCAGCTTGAGGCCATCCCCAGCGACCTTGTTACGCCCTACGTCAGCATTGCCCCTGCTGACGGAGTCAGGCAAGGTTCGCCGGGCACGCTCGGACAAAGGTCAAGCGGTCAGCTGTCACTCCAGCAAGGTCGAGTCTTGGAGACCAAAGCAGACGACTGCCTCAAAACCGCACTACTTGCTTCAGCAGCTGATGAAATCGCTGACGAACTTGCACAGCGGATACTTGAAATTCTATCACGCTTCCACTAGAACACGAGGTCATTTGACGGCATGAGTTATCGCAATAAGACGTACGTCGCGTTCGCCAGCGAAGACATTACCCATTATTACTTGATGAAGGCATGGCGGGCAAACAAGAAGATTGATTTCAACTTCTTTGACGCACACGAGATGTTCAAAGCGCTCGACACAAGTCAACGCGAAACAATCAAGCGACGACTGCGCGAGCGACTCGTCAATACGGCAAAGCAAGTTGTGCTACTTGGCACCAGGACCGGTAAGCGAAAGGGAGGAGATGGCTACTCGTTTCTCGCGCACGAAGTCGATCTCATCCTTGAGTTGAACCTCCCTGTTGTTGTCGCCAACCTGGATGGCTCTCGCAGAATCGAAGAGAACGTCATTCCTAAACCCCTGCTTGATGCAAGCTACTACACCGTGAGCGTGTCGTTCGAAGCCGCCATAATTAAACATGCGCTGGATGGCTATGTGTCCACGTTCCGTCAAAATCAGAATCTGGGCCCTCACTACTACAAACCAGAGGTCTACAGGAAGATCGGACTCTAGATGACCTCCGGTGTACGCAAGGATATGCAAACGCGGCGATTCTGGCGTCGGGTAGCCACGCAGTCATTCGCCGGCGTCGGCTTCATGGCGGTACTCGCGGGACTCTATGATGTAATAGAACCGAATGCAATCTCTAAGATCCACCTCCCGCTCTCTCTCATCGTCCTCATCGCTGCATTTATCTACGGATTAATTCGAGCGTGGCCCCGGCCGGTCGAGGAACATTACACTGCGCCAAATACAACTATCCGCGTAGTAGTCGGCGACCTGTTCGCGCGCGGGACAAATCTCGTAGTTGGAGCGTGTGACACATTCGACACAGCAACTCCTCACATAATTCAGAAAAATAGCGTCCAGGGTCAGCTCCTGGAAAAGGTGTACCAGAACGACCACGTGAAGCTGGACGATGACATCGCGCAGGCGCTAGCTAACGTGGCCCCTATCGAGGTGCTTTCTAAGCCTGGGAAAACCCTCCGGTACCCAATAGGCACCGTTGCGGCTATCCGAGATCATCGCACGCACTATTTTTGCGTCGCGTACACCGTGATGAACGAGCACAATCAGGCTGAAGGCACGCCTGATCGCCTCTGGAAGAGCCTTCTTTCCCTCTGGGACTCGGTTCAGCTCCACGCAAACGGTGATGCGCTCTCCATACCCGTCATCGGTGGCGGACAGTCACGCATGTCTCATATACTCCCCGCTCAGGACTCAATACGATTTATCATTCTTTCGTTTATCTTCGCCTCTCGTAGGTCGAGGGTGTGCGAGAGTCTCGATATTATCGTCAGACCGGAGGATGCCGAGCGAGTCGACATGCCTGAATTGCAGGCCTTCCTAACGTCGTTAAAGCCTTCGTGACATGAGCGATAGCCAACTCTATGTCCCCGATGCCGGCGACTGTGCGTTTTGTGCGTATCTCGACGGAGACCGGCCGTATACAATCCTTCGCCGAACCGGATTGGCAGCCGTCCTAGTCACTCGTGAACAACGGGGACTCGGACACGTGCTAGTCATTCCGATCGCCCATCGACCCACGCTCATCGATTTGGGGGCGGCAGAGTCTAACGACGTCATGCGCCTGCTCATATCGTCCGCGAAGGCCATAGATCGAGCAATGCAGCCCGGAGGCATCTCCGTCTGGCAGAACAACGGCGTGCCTTCAGACCAGACAATCCCGCACACGCATTTTCATGTGGCGGGGACTTACCCGGATCGAGGGACCGATCGAGGCCCGGTTCCTGAGCTTTCACTTGCCGAGACAGAGGCAATAGCAGATCGACTCGATCCTTGGTTTTGATCAAGGAGCTCGCGCGGGGAGCGGGGACCGGCCGGAGGCCGCAGCCCCGCTCACCCGGCGCCGAAGGCGCCTTGAACAGGAAGAGAAAGTCTGAACACAGCGCGCTGACGCTGCGCTGACGCTGCGCAGGGTGGCTGCCTACCCGCCGGGGATCAGCTGGACGCCGTCATGCGCTCGCGAGGCCGTACCGTCGCCGATAGCGTCGAGAACCCGGACCGCGTATGCGGGGTCCATAAGCTGTTCGACCTCGGTGGGCGTCAGCCATCGGACGCGTTGCGCCTCGTCCGACTCTCCCGCGTCGCCGCCGGTAGGGCTGCAGCGGAACACCAGGGCGACGATCCCGCGCGGGATGTTCTTGTAGGCGCCGGTGAGCCGCTCGACCCGGACGTCGACGCCGGTCTCCTCGGCGACCTCGCGCCGCACACCTTCCTCGAACGTCTCGCCGAGTTCGAGCACGCCGCCGGGCGGCTCCCAGTGCGCATTGTCCCGCCGCTGCACGGCGAGAATGCGGCCGTCGTCGCGCACGACAATTCCGGCCACGCTCACGGAATGCTTAGGCGTGTCGGCCATTGTCCCTGCTTTCGCCGGTTGACTTCGTACAACTACGGTAACAGTCGTCTGGACGACTGGAGGAGTTCGAAGTGCAGCTCGGGACCATCGACCGCGGCGACGACCGACCGCCGTACCGACAGATCGCTGCGCAGCTCCGTGACGCGATCGACCGCGGCGAGCTGCGCGCCGGTGATCGGCTCCCGTCCGAGGCGGAGCTGACCCGCCATTACAGCGTCGCCCGCATGACCGCACGTCAGGCCATCCAGGAACTCCGCACCGAGGGCCTGGTCGTCGCCGAGCACGGCCGCGGGGTGTTCGTGCGACTCCCGGCCCCGGTACGTCGGCTGGCCTCGGACCGGTTCGCGCGCAAGCACCGCGAGGCCGGGCAAGCCGCGTTCCTCGCCGAGGCAGAGAAGGCCGGCGTCCGCGCCCAGGTCGACCAGATCGAGGTCTCGACCGCTCCCCCTGCCCCGGACGTCCGCGAACGCCTCCGCCTCGACGACGGCGACTCGGTACTGGTCCGCTCGCGCCGATACCTCGCCGATGACCGGCCGATCGAGGTCGCCGTCTCCTACTTGCCCGCCGAGATCGCCGAGGGCACCCCGATCGCGGAGGCCAACCCCGGCCCTGGCGGCATCTACGCCCGCCTGGAGGACGCTGGGCACACCCTCGACCACTTCGTTGAGGAGGTCACCGCACGGATGCCCACCGGCGACGAGCGCCGCCGCCTTGAGCTGCCCGACGGCGTGCCCGTCCTCGTGGTCGTTCGTACCGCGTTCGACACCACCGGCCGCCCCGTCGAGGTCTGCGACACCGTGAAAGCCGCACCCGCGTACGTCTTGGAGTACGAGGTTCCGGCCCGCTGACCTGCGTCGACAGGAAATCCGCCGCCGCTTGTTGCGGCTTGTCTAGACGTCCTGCTAGCTTGTCATTACTCCCCTAGACGTCCAGTCAAGGGCAAGCGATGGAGGACAGCATGCGTGACATCCCGGTCAACCTCGGCGGCTACAAGCTCGTGATCGTCGAGCCCCCGGCCCCGAAGATGCGCGAGGACGCCAACGGCGCCCAGGTCCCCGTGACCGACAAGGCAGGCGTCACCCAGTTCGTCGTCGCGCTGTTCGCGAAGCTGCGGACCAACCCCGGTGAGCGGACGCAGAAGGGCGAGGAGATCAAGGTGACCCTCGCGACCGACCCCGGCGACGGGTTCGGGGAGGACGTGCGAGTGGAGCTGGTCGATGCCCGGGTGAGTCAGTACCAGATCGACAACGGCGCGGGCCGGGTCACGTCGGGGCTGTCGTTCAAGGCGATGGGCATCAAGCACGCCCCGGCCCCGCGTGGTGGTGGCGACAAGTGAGCCGCCCGGACTGGCTGCCGACCTCGTCGGTGGACGTGAACGTGCACCTGTTCGAGATCTCGACACTGCGCCCGTACCTCTACCCCGACGAGCAGCGCGCCACTGTCCGGGTGGAGGGCACGGGCGGCACGACGACCCTCTACGCCGAGCGCGACGGCCTCGCCCGCCTGCGCGACGTCCTGGCCGACGTCGTGGCCCAGCTCGACGCCGCCCGCCACAACCGAGCCGCCTGACCGTCTCCCGGCCTGCGGGGTAGCCACCCCCGAATCCCACTTCGCGCAATTCCGGCGCACCCATTCCGTGAATGCCGAGCAATTCGACTGTGGCTACCCCCATGCCCAAATCCGGAAGGAGATCAGCGATGACCTGCACCGGTTGCTCCGGGAGCGGTGCCTGCGACTGCTGCCAGGGCTACGGCACCACCCCCGACACCTACCCCGGCGCCGACGACGGCACCGACTGCCCGGCCTGCGACACCACGGGCGCTTGCCCGTCCTGCCACGGCACCACCCGCCCCTGCACGACCCCGTCCGCCGCACCACAGGAGGTCCTGTCATGCATGTGATCACCAGCAGCCGCCCCGGCGGTCGGACCCGGCCCACGACGTTCGGCGTCGGTCGTCTCGTCCGCCGGTTGGAGCGCGAGCGGCGCAACTGGATCGTCCCGGACGGCCCAGAGCTGCCCACCGAACAGGCATGGCGCGCCGGAATCGCCGAGGGCCTGCGGCTGGCCGCGGTCGCGGTCCGCAAGGGGTTCTGAGCGATGGCCCCGAACCTCAAGCCGATCAACCGGCGCGCGCTGCGCCGCTACGGCGAGTTCTGGCGGGCCCTCGCGCTGGTCGGGAACGCGCTGGCCGAGGCCGAGCAGCTCGCCGCCAAAGCCTCCGACGCCCAGACCACCGCGGGCGAGAAGCAGACGGCGCACTGGTCCGCCCCGACCCCGGAGGAGCTGCGCTCGGCGGCCAAGAAGGCCGGCCGCGCTCTGCACACCATGTCGTCGGCGGCGAAGAAGTGGGAGGCCGAACTGGTCTCCCGCGAGTGGCGGCGGTGACCGCGATGTCTCGCACCGTCGACCGTTCCGTCGAGGGCCTCGACCGCGCCATGCGCGAACTGCGGGCCTCGTTGCGCGGCATCCCGTTCCGCTCCGGTGGCTTCAAGACCACCCACGACCAGCTCGCCCGCGAGGTCGCCCACCTCGTCGTCCTGCTCGACGCCGCCCGCGCCACCTTCCACAACCGCTGACAGGAGCCTCTGCGATGACCACGTCCCTGACCCGGGTCTACCCCGGCGGCCACACCCGCCGCCCGTCCTCGCGCACCGCTGGCGCCGAGTGGCGCGCGCTCGCCTGGCTGGCCCGCCATCCCCTGTTCCTGGTCACCTTCGCCGCCCTGATCGGCGCACTGGTCGTGACCGGTCCGCTCATCACCGGCTGCGTCCTCGGCGGCCTCGTCCTCACGATGGTGCTGTGGGGGCGTTCCCACCCCGCGACGTTCGACCGGTGGGCCGCCCCGATCCTGCGGCCGCTGTGGCGACGCTGGACCGCCTACGGCGGCCGCCGCTGGGCCGCCGTCCTCGCCGACTGCGAACTCGCCCGAGAGAACCGCCGCACCGGCCGCCTCGTCGTCCCTCGCCTGCTGCGGGTCCGCTCCTCCTCACCCTCGATCGACACCCTGTACGTGCGTCCAGCCAGGGGTCAGGACCTGCGCACGTGGACCGACCGTTCCGAGGCGCTCGCTGACGCCCTGACCGCGCACCGGGTCGCGATCACCCGCACCCGCCCCGGGGTCCTGGCGATCGTGGTCGAGCGCGAGATGCCGTTCGACCACGTCATTCCCGCCCCCGACATCCCCACCGACACCACCGACGTCGACCTGTCCGCGCTCGACGTCGGCGACAACGAGCACGGCCAGCCGTTCACCCTGCGCGTCCTCGGCACCCACGTCCTCGTCGCCGGGGCATCCGGGTCGGGCAAGGGATCGCTGCTGTGGGCCCCGATGCGCGCCATGGGACCCGCCATCCGCGACGGCCTCGTCCGGCTGTGGGTCATCGACCTCAAGGGCGGCGCCGAGACCTCACGGGGTGGCCCGCTGTTCCACCGCCACGCCACCACCATGACCGACGCCCTGCGCCTGCTCCACGACGTCCGCGACGTCCTCAAGGACCGCCAGGAACACATGCGCGCCAACAACCTCCGCCGCCTCGACGTCTCAACCGACTGGCCGCTCGACGTCGTGGTGATCGACGAGATGGCCATGCTCACCGCCTACGGCGAACGCTCCGACGTCCGCGACGCCCTCCGGCTCCTGGCCGAGCTGCTCACCCAGGGCCGGGCCTGCCTGATCTCGGTGATGGGCTACGTGCAGGAGCCCTCCAAGGACGTAGTGGACGTCCGCGAGCTGTTCCCCACCCGGGTGTGCCTGGGCGTCACCGCAGCCTCCCACGTCGACATGGTGCTCGGCGAAGGCGCCCGGGAGCGGGGCGCGCTGGCCGATGAGATTCCCGGCGACCCCCGCCATGCCGGGATCGGGTTCGTCATCGACCAAGGCTCACGGCTGCCGGTCCGGTTCCGCGCCGCCTACGTGACCGATACCGAGATCGACGAGCTCGTCGACCGCTGCACCCCACGCCCCCGCCTATCCGCCATCGACCCCGCCGACGGCCCGGATGACGCCGACGGCTCGGGAAGGGCTGCCTGATGTGGACCGTCACCGGCTGGGCAGTCGCCGTCTGGCTCAAGCTCACCCTGCTCCTGGCCGTTGCGGTCGGCGCCGCGTGGTGGCTGCTGGCCACCGGCTCCGGGTGGTTTCCGCTGATCCTCATCACTGCCGCCGTCGTCGAGCTGTGGTCGGTCCGCGCGCTGGCCGCTGAGTGGGCATCTGAGGCCCGTAGCTCCTGGTGGTGGCACCGATGACCCGCCACGGTTCCCGCAGCACGGAATCCGCCGGCCAAGCCCTGCTGTTCGACGACGACCTGACCCACCGCGTCCTACGCGAGGCCCGCGACCCCGGGTACGTGCTCGTCGGGATCGCCGAGAAGGTCCACACACGCGCGATCGGCACCCGCGCCGCCGAGATGGCGATCCCGGCCCGACCCGATGAGGCTGTGACCGTCGCGCACCTGCTCGCCGCCGGACGGCTCCACCACGGCGCCCGCGTCTCGGTACTCATCGACAGCCGTCGCGAACCCGAGTCCGCGATCGTCGTAGACGTCCCCGCCACGGCGGCCACAGCGCCCACCCCGGACGACCCGGTGCGGCTGCTCGTCGACGTTGTCCGGCCCGGCCTCGGCCTCGTCACCGCCGCCGACGGGACGTTCTCCGGCTCCATCGTCCGCCAGGACGGCTCCTACCTCGTCGAGACCGAACATGGCGACGTCATCGGCCGCGCCTCCTCCTACCGCGTCGGAGCCGCCCGCCTGGCCCGCCACCACGGCCGCCGCCCCGGCCCGGTCGAGATCGAGCACGAACGCGAGGTCTACGGATGACCACCACCCACGACACCGACGCTGCCCTGTCCGCGCGGCTGCGCTCGTTCGACTACCTGACCTGGCGGGGCCGCGTCGAAGCCACCGGCGGATGCGCCCACCCCGTCCGGCTGCGCGGCTTCTCCACGATCTCCACGGCATCCGGCCGCGTCCTCGCCGAACGCACCGGCGAGGTCTGGGCACCATGTGGGAACCGCCGCGAAACCGTCTGCCCCGCCTGCTCGGACCGCTACGCCGTCAACGCCTTCCACCTCATCCGCGCCGGGCTCGCAGGCGGCGACAAAGGCGTCCCCACCACCGTCACCGACCGGCCCCGACTGTTCCTCACCCTCACCGCGCCCTCGTTCGGGCCGGTGCACTCCAGACGGCTCTCGGCCCGGGGGCGGGTCATCCCCTGCCCGTGCGGAACCCATCACCGCGACGGCGACCCCAACGTTGGAACCCCCCTCGACCCCGACACCTACGACTACGTCGGGTCCGTGCTCTGGCAGGCCCACGCGGGCAAGCTCTGGCACCGCTTCACCATCGCCCTGCGCCGTGCCCTGGCCGCCCGGCTCGGGCTCTCTGCCCGCGAGTTCGCCACCCGCGCCCGGCTGTCCTACGCCAAGGTCGCGGAGTACCAGCGTCGCGGGCTGGTCCACTTCCACGCCGCGATCCGCCTCGACGGTCCCGAGGGACCCACGGACCCGCCACCTTCGGGGGCCACTCACGTCCTGCTCGTTGATGCGGTCCGCGATGCCGCCCGGTCGGTGCTGCTCGAGGTCGCCCGACCCGACGGCCAACCGCTCGAACTGGTGTGGGGTGCGCAGGTCGATGCCCGCCGTATCTCAGCGACCGCGGCTGCCGAGGTCACCGACGATCGCGGGGAGATCACTGACGCCCGATTGGCCGGCTACATCGCCAAGTACGCCACCAAGGGCACCGGCAAGACCGATCAGCATCCCGACCGCCCGATCCGATCCCTGGCCCACCTCGACCACCTCCGGCTGCACCCACATCACCGCCGCATCATCGAAACGGCCTGGTACCTCGGCGGCCTTGACGACTACGAGCCGCTCAACCTGCGGAAATGGGCGCACATGCTCGGCTTCCGCGGCCACTTCCTCACCAAGAGCCGCCGCTACTCCACGACGTTCCGTGCTATCCACCGCGACCAGCGAACGTGGCGTCTCGCTGAGCAGCTCGACGAGCTCGGCCACGACGCCGCCGCTGACCCAGTGATCGTCGTCAACAACTGGCACCTCGTCGGAATCGGTCACCGCAACGAAACCGACCGAGAGCTTGCCCTCGCCATCGCAGGACGACGCCGCGACCAACGGCGCAGTACCCCGCAGCCCGCCCAGGAGAGGACCACGCCATGACCAGCACAACGACGTCCGTCCGCAGCACGCTTCCGGCCCTGCTGTCGGTCCCCCGTGCCGCTGAACTGCTCGGGATCAGCCGGGCATCCGCCTACCGCTACGCCGCGTCCGGCGAGCTGCCGATCCGGCGCCTCGGTGGCCGGGTCTACGTCATCACGGCGCGGCTGCTCGCAATGGTCGACGGAGCGGCAGCATGAACCGTCGGGCCGCACCGGTCGCCGGGATCACGGTCAGCCAGCGTGGCTCGCGTTGGTACTACCGCCTCGATCTCGAACCCGACCCGCTAACCGGCAAGCGGCGCCGTGAGAACCGCGGTGGGTTCGAGACCGAGGACGCGGCATGGCAGGCCGCCGTCGACTCGAAGCAGCGCCATGGGACCGGCCGCGCTGTGACCCCGGCCCGCCGCAACGTGCGCGTCTTCATGGCGGAGTGGCTCGACGCCATCACCGAGTCGATCAAGCCCACCACGCGGCAGAACTACGCGGACTACATCCGGGCGTACGTCGACCCGATCATCGGGGACCGTCGCCTGCAGGACGTAACCGTCCCGATGCTCAACCTGCTCTATCGACGTCTGCTGGCCGAGGGGCGGGTCAAGGTCGACAACAACACTGCGATGTACGTCTACTGGGCCGAGCATCGGGAGGAACGCGACGGCCTCGGCCCTGCACCCGCGCAGCTCGTCGAGGCATGTGGGGTCACGATCCACGCCGCACGCGCCGCCGTCCTGCGGTTCCGTCGTGGCCGCGTCCCTGCCGACTCGACCGCAGGCCTTTCTCCCAAGACCGTGAAGAACGTCCACCGGATGCTGCACCGGGCGTTCTCCGATGCTGTGGCCTGGGACTATCTGGTGTCGAACCCCGCAGCACATGCCCGCCTCCCCCGGCAGAACCGGACGACGCGCACCCGGCCGACGCCGTGGACCGTCGACGAGCTGACGGCGTGGCTACGGCTGGCGCTCTCCGACCGCTTCGCCGCCGTGTGGCTTCTCGCCGCCACGACTGGCATGCGCCGATCCGAACTGGCCGGGGTGGATCGCGACCTGCTCGACCTCGACGCGGGCACGCTCACAATCGAGGACACGCGCGTCGTCGTTGCTGGCCAGACGGTCGAGTCCGACGGGAAGTCGGCCAGCGGAGTCCGGGTCATCTCGCTGGACGCGTTCACGATCGAACTCCTGCGCGGCTACCTGGCGATGCTGGATGTGGAGACCGAGGCGTTCGGCTCCGGCTACGACTCGTCGCACAACAAGCTCCTTCGCTACGAGGACGGCCGGATGCTGCACGCGGACACGATCACCCGGCGGTTCAACCGCCTCGTCGACCAAGCCGAAGTCCGCCGGATCAGGCTTCACGACGTCCGACACACGTATGTCACTTTGGCGATGGACATCGGGACCAGCACCAAAGTCATCAGCGACCGAGTCGGCCACTCGAACGAGAGTGTCACCCAACAGGTCTACGGGCACCGGTCTACCGGGCATGACCGGGAGGTAGCGGATCAGATCGCAGCCATACTGGCTGATCGGCTCGGATCATCGACCCTGCGCGCTCACCGGGGTGCCCAGCAGTGAATGATCAAAGGCAGTACCGCGCCATCGCAGCCAGGGATGCTCGGTCCAGCCGCGCACAGCGCACCTCGGCTTGGTCAACTCATGCCGGGGCGAGCGCCGCGACGTTTACGGTTGCACCGAACGACCCGAGCGGCCGCGTCTTTGACAGACCCGTCGCCTACGATCTATCTGTGGCCAGCGATCTACAGCTTCCGCCCCTGACACCGCGGGATTTTGGCGAGGTCTTCACTCGTCGCTGGGTTGTTGACGCTCTATTGGACGCCGCCAACTACAAGTGCAATCGAGACTTGGTTCAGCTCCGCTTAACTGAACCTGCGTGCGGCACCGGAGCGTTTCTTGTGCCAGCAGTCGAGCGTCTAGTCGCAAGCCTTCGCGATCAAGAGTTGTCAGAAGAAGTTGTAGTGCAACTGCATTCGTCAATTTCTGCGTGGGACATTCAGGCTAGCAGTATCGAATCATGTCGCTCCGCTCTTCGCCCCATTTTAGCTGCGCTACCAATCCCTGAAGTAGCCATCGAATCCATTCTAGAATCGTGGCTCAACACTGGCGACTACCTCCTTGCAGAACATGCTGACACAGAAACATCTGACGTAGTAATTGGAAATCCGCCATACCTTAGACTGGAAGACGTCGCCCCTCAGGTACAAAAGCAGTACCGCTCCCGCTGGAAGACGATGACAGGTCGCGCCGACATTTATGTCGGGTTTTTCGAGAGAGGCCTGACCGCTTTACGTCCAAACGGGACACTCGCCTTTATCTGCGCTGACCGTTGGATGCGCAATCAGTATGGCGCTTCCCTAAGGAAGATGATCACCGAGTCGTATAGCGTGGACGCGACCTGGGAGCTACACGATGTTGACGCCTTCGAATCGACCGTTTCAGCGTATCCTGCTATTACGGTGATCAGTCGACGCCACCAGGGGTCAGTCGTGGTCGCCGAAGCCATGAAAGACTTCAACAGCTGTGATGCCGAGATATTGACACGGTGGACCACTCAAGGCGATCAGTCGAAGTTGGACGAAGGTCGGTTCCACGCATTCAGGCTTCCGCACTGGTTTTCGGGTGACGATCTTTGGCCGACGGGTTCACCAGAACGACTTGCCATGATCGAGTACCTTAGCGACAACTTCGCTCCGCTCAACGACGCCACCACCGGTACCCGGGTAGGGATCGGAGTCGCCTCTGGCGCAGACAAGGTATTCGTCACAGAAAACCACAGCGTCGCAGAGCCTGATCGAATGCTGCCACTTGCTACCGTCAAAGACCTCAAGACGGGCCAGCTCGAGTGGTCAGGGAGGTATCTTGTGAATCCTTGGGATTCCGATGGAACCCTGGTCGAATTAGATGATCACCCGAAGCTCAAGCACTATTTCTTGAAGAACGAAGCGGCACTACGAAACAGGTTCATCGCCAGAAACGGACGATGCTGGTATCAAACGATCGACAAGGTGAACCACGGCCTAAGCAGCCAGTCAAAGTTGCTAATTCAGGACATGCGAAGCTCCATCAACCCGGTACTCGACCCAGGGAAGCTCTACCCTCACCACAACCTGTACTACATAATTTCAGGAACGTGGGACCTGGAAGTACTGGGTGGCATCCTCATCTCTCAAATCGCACAGAGCTTTATCGAAGCGTACTCCGTCCGAATGCGAGGAGACACGCTACGGTTTCAAGCTCAGTACCTACGAAATGTCCGTGTACCAAACTTCACCCAAATCAACGACCAGGTACGCGAAGAACTTCGCAATGCGTTTCGCTCCCGCGATACCATCGCCGCAACTCGGGCGTCAATGGCGGCGTACGGCTTGAAGACCGGCGACTTTGGGCTAGCCTAGTCTTCGCCCTGAGTCAGCTTTCGAGCCGCTTCTGCCGGAGTTTCGATTCCAGCGACCCGATCTTCGTCCGCAGATCGCTCGGCGACATTCCTGACAGCATCCCTCAGGTCCTGAGATATGCGATGGAGGACATGGTTAATATCAACACTCCGCGGAACCCGCACCATCTCGTAAGCAGGCGGATTCAAGCTATCTACGTCGAACCCCTTTGGCCGATAACAGGCAAGTCCGACGGCGTCCATCGCCTGCTGCATCGAATCAGCAACTCGAACTACGGCAGCAAAGTCGCTTTCACTGACGACCCGGACGGCGGCCAAAATGAAGCTCTTCGGCTTGGCTTGCCTGAGCCACGACGTCAGGTCGCCTGACGGTCCAGCTTGCACTGCAAGGTTGGCTTGGCTTTGCTTGTATCCATAGCCGCCCTTCAGGTCAATCGTCTTGAAGCCTGCCTCTTTGAACCGCTTCAGAAGGTCTGCTGCGCCAGGCCGCCCGAACGCTTTAGCTTTCACACTCCCGGGGTGCTTCGGCGTGCCGAGCATCTTCGCCTCGATGAGGACTTCGACGATCGAGCCCTGAGGTGGGTAAGTCACGTCGAGGCTGTGACGATCGAAAATCAACCCCGGCACACCGGTACGCTTCGTCAGGTCGGCACCCGAGGAGTGCTCAAGCAGCGCGGCAATGAGATCGTTGAAATAGTCGCCCTTGCCGTTCTGCCGCTCCCCTTCCCCCGCTTCGCCTGCGATGACGTGAGAGTCGAACACCTCCATTGCCCGCAGGAAGCCGTCTTCTACCGCTGCCCATGAGGAAGGTTTGGGCTGAGCGGCACGGACCGCCTCAAGGTGCTCACGCAGGGACTCACTTGCGACGCCGTCCCGCAAGGACTGCCCGATCTTCTTAGCCAATGCCGCCTGCCTTCCGAGCAACCCCGACGATCAACGTTCGCGAGCTCTCGTAGCTTCGCACAGGGGCGATTCACGGTCCGCCTGCGCACGCTCTCAGCACGCCTCAGCGTCCGGTGGTGCGTTCAACGGACTCGTCGAGGCCAAGATCGAAGCCACACAGCCTGAGACAGGGCGCCCACGCGCACGACTACGCACCGGCCGAACGTCTTGTCGGTCCACGCGGCATGAGGCGCCACGTCACTCGGCCAGCAACCTCACAGGCGCGCGGGCCGCCACGTGCCGCCTCATGGTCACAGATCTGGTCACAAGCCCCAACGCAGAAGGCCCCCGGACAATGTCCGGGGGCCTTCTGACCTTTGTAGCGGGGGTAGGATTCGAACCTACGACCTCTGGGTTATGAGCCCAGCGAGCTACCGAGCTGCTCCACCCCGCGCCGTCACTGCGTCGTTCTCGTGCAGTGCTGTGTTGCTGTTGTAGGTAGAACAGTACACCCGCCGAAAGCAGTCCCGCACCCGGGGTGCAACCCGCTCCGACCTGCGACGACACCGCGCGGGGACCCGCCTACCGGGCCGAACGCCCCGTCGACGACTTCCGGTGTCTCCGGTCACACCTGTTGATCTTCCGCCGGAACGACGGACGCCCCGTCCGGCGGGATGCCGGACGGGGCGTCGGTCGGTGCTGCGTCAGCCGCCCTGGGCGGCCTGGAACTTCTTGACGGCGGCGTCGAGCGCGGCGAGCGCCTGACCCTGCCCCTGGAAGTCCCCGGACTGCTGAGCCGACTTGAGCTGGTTCAGCGCCTGGGAGATCTCGGCGGCCGCGGCCGTGGCCGCCGGGTTGGAGCCGCCACCCGCGCCCGGGTTGGGCGGCGGGTTGGTGCCCGTGTCGGTCGGCGGCGGGTTGCCTCCGCCGCCCTGGGTCACGCCGCCACCGGCGCCGGCACCGAAGACCTGGTCGAGCGCGGTGGCGAGGTTGGCGTCGTAGCCGACCCTGCCGCCGTAGCTCACGAGGACTCTGGCCAGCTGCGGGTAGGAGGAGTCCTGCCCGGCTCTCTCGATGTAGACCGGTTCGACGTAGAGCAGGCCGCCGGCGACGGGCAACGTCAGCAGGTTGCCGTAGTCGATCGTGGTCTGGTTCTGTCTCAGCAGGTTGAGCTCCTGCGACACGGTCGGTGAGCCGAGGAACTGCGCCTGCACCTGTTGCGGGCCGAGCGTCTGCGTGTCGGCGGGTAGCTGCAGGATCGTGATCTTGCCGTAGTTCTCCGGATCGGAGTCGGCCGTCATGTAGGCGGCGAGGAACTGTCTCTGCAGGCTCACCAGTGCGCTGGTGAGCTGGAACGACGCGCCCTCCTGGTTGGGCAGGCCCGCGAGCAGGTAGTACGGCGGCTGCGGCTCCTGGCCGGAGCCGGTGTTGCCCTGCACCGTCGGGTCGGAGGGGACGTCCCAGAACGACACGGTCGAGAAGAACTCGCCCGGGTCGGTGACGTGGTAGCGGGTCAGCAGCTGGCGCTGGACCTTGAACTGGTCCTCGGGGTACCGGAAGTGCTCGCGCAGCTCCGGGCTGATCGCCGAGCTGGGCTGCACGGTGCCGGGGAAGACCTTCTCCCACGTCTTGAGGACGGGGTCCTTGTCGTCGAACTCGTAGAGCGTGACGGTGCCGTCGTAGGCGTCGACGGTGGCCTTCACCGAGTTGCGCAGGTAGCTGACGTCGGTGTCGGGCAGGCGCTGGACGCCGCCCTGCAGGCTGTCGCGCGTGGCGTCGCCGAGGGGGACCTGCTGGGCGTAGGGGTACTGCTTGAGCGTCGTGTAGCCGTCGACGATCCATTGGATCTTGCCGTCGACGACGGCGGGGTACGGGTCACCGTCGACGGTCAGCCAGGGTGCGACGTTCTTGACGCGCTCCAGCGGGTCCCGATTGAAGATGATCTTCGACTCGTCGTTGATCGAGTCGTTGAACAGGATCCGGATCTCACCGTTGTCGACGGCGAAGACGAGCCGGTTGAAGAAGTTCCCGAGGGAGACGCCGCCCTTGCCGGTGTAGGTGTACTGGTGGCTGTCGGAGTCGTACTCGCGGGCAGCGGCACCGGGCTCGGCGCCGACGATCGAGTAGTCCTTGATCAGCTCGCCGTAGTAGATGCGCGGCTGGGTGACGTCGATGGCGCCCTTGGTCGAGGTGTCGCTGACGGTGAACTCGGGCAGGCCACCGCGGCCACCGGTGTCCTCGAGCGCGGCGTTGACCTTGTTGGCCGGTGCGGCGACGAACCCGTTGCCGTGGGTGTAGACGAGGTGGCGGTTGATCCAGTCGGTCTGGTTGCCGACGAGGCCGCTGCTGTCGAGCTCGCGGGCCGCGACGACGTAGTCCTGGGTCTGGTTGTTGACGGTGTAGCGGTCGATGTCGAGCTTGTCCGGGAAGCCGTAGAAGTTCCTGCGCTGCTGGAGCTGGGTGAAGGTCTTGGTCAGCTTCGCCGGGTCGAGCAGCCGGATGTTCGGGATGGTCGACGTGTCGGCGCGCACCGCGGCCGGGGTCGCCGTCGACGTTCCGGAGTAGGGCTCGATGGTCACCTTGTCGTCGGTGAGCCCGAACGCTTGTTGGGTGGCCTCGATGTTGCGGGAGATCGAGAGTGCCTCGCGCTCGTTGGCGTTGGGGCCGACGACGAACTGCTGCAGGATCGCGGGCCACGCGGCGCCGACGAGGACGCTGGACAGCACGAGCAGCACCAGCGCGATGGCGGGGAGCTGCAGGTTGCGCCGGAAGATCGACACGAAGAACGCGATGGCGCAGATCAGCGAGATGAACAGCAGGATGAGCTTGGCCGGCATCACCGCGTTGAGGTCGGTGTAGGTGGCGCCGTTGAAGTTCGGGTTGCGGTCGGAGAACAGCAGCTCGTAGCGGTCGAAGAAGTAGGCGAGCGCCTTGAGCAGCACGAACACCCCGGCGAGCGACGCGAGGTGGGCGCGCGCGGCCGAGGAGATCTGGCCGGAGCGGCCGGCGAGGCGGATGCCGCCGAAGAGGTAGTGGGTGATCAGCGCGGCGACGAAGGAGAGGGCGACGCCGACCATGACCCAGTCGAGCAGGAGCCGGTAGAACGGCAGGTCGAACGTGTAGAAGCTGACGTCCTTGCCGAACTGCGGGTCGGTGATCCCGAACGACGTGCCGTGCAGGAACATCTGCACGGTCTGCCAGTCGCCCTGCGCGGCCAGCCCCGCGATGAGGCCGACGACGACCGGGATGGCGATGGCGAAGAGCCGCAGCCGCTGGATGATCACCGTGCGGTAGCGGGCGATCGGGTCCTCGGGGCCGGACACGGGCACGAACACCGGCCGGAACCGGTACGCGAGCCACATCGACAGCCAGACGAGCCCGCCGATCAGCAGGCCTCCGAGCACGAACTGGACGGTGCGGGTGAACAGCACCGTCGAGAAGACCGACCGGAAGCCGACCTCCCCGTACCACAGCCAGTTGACGTAGAAGTCGATCAGTCGGGAGCCGCCCAGGAACAGCACGACCACGATCGCCGCGATGATGAGCAGGATCCGGGGGCGGCGAGGTATCGATGGCACCGCCGCTGGGGGCCGTGTGGCCACGGGTCACGCTCCTGACGTCGTAAGGCGAACTGCCGCGGGCGCGCGCCGGCCACCATAGGCCGCGACAACGCGAGAGTCGCCGGCAGCCGCACGGACGGCGCGCCCTGACGTGCCAACTCTACGGAAGGGGCGTGTGGTTCCCGTTGCGCGGGCCACGTTGGCAAATCGTGACAATTCGGATCTGCGCCCCGACGGCGGCGTTCACCCCCTCCGGCCGGGCCACGGGTGCCCGTCGGTGGCGACGTCGGTGGCGACGTCCGTGGCGACGCTGTGCGCGAACAGCGACGATCCACATCCCCGGGGGTGGCGGGCCCGCGTACCGTGGTGACATGAGTGACGTCCCCTTCGGCTTCGGACCGCAAGACCGCGACAAGGACCGCGACCGGCCGGGCGACGGCGAGGGCTCCGAGCCCAAGGGGCCCCAGGACCCGTTCGGTTTCGGCAACCTCCCGGGCATGCCGCCCGGTGGCATGCCCGGCGGGTTCCCGGGGATGCCCGGCGCGGGTGGCCCCGGCGGCTTCGACATGAGCCAGCTCGGCCAGATGCTCACCCAGCTCGGGCAGATGCTCAGCCACGCCCAGAGCGGCGCGCCCGGCGACGGCCCGGTCAACTACGACCTCGCGGCCCAGATCGCGACGCAGGCGTTGGCGCAGAAGACGTCGTCGCTCACCGACGGGCAGCGCAGCGCCGTCCGCGACGCGGTGGCGCTGGCCCAGCTGTGGCTCGACGAGGCGACCGAGTTCCCGGCGGCGTCGTCGGAGGCCGTCGCGTGGACGCCCACCGACTGGGTGAAGTCGAGCATGCCGACGTGGAAGCGCATGTGCGATCCCGTCGCGCGGCGGGTGTCGAGCGCCTGGGTGGAGGGTCTGCCGGAGCAGGCCAAGCAGGCGGCCGGACCGATGCTCGCGATGGTCGGGCAGATGGGCGGGCTCGCGTTCGGCAGCCAGCTGGGCAACGGCCTGGGCGAGCTCGCCGCCGAGGTGCTCACCTCCACCGACATCGGCTTCCCGGTCGGCTCGTCGGGCGCGGCGGCGCTGCTGCCCGAGGCGATCGAGAAGTTCACCGAGGGCCTCGACCGGCCGGCCAACGAGGTCATGATCTTCCTGGCCGCCCGTGAGGCCGCGCACCAGCGGCTGTTCACGCACGTGCCGTGGCTCCGGGAGCGGCTGCTCGGCGCGGTGGAGCAGTACGCGCAGGGCATCTCCGTCGACACGTCGCGGATCGAGGAGCTGGCCTCGTCGATCGACCCGTCCAACCCGGAGTCGATCCAGGAAGCCATGCAGGGCGGCATGTTCGAGCCGCAGACGACGCCGGAGCAGAAGGCCGCGCTCGCGCGGCTGGAGACGCTGCTGGCGCTCGTCGAGGGCTGGGTCGACGCGGTCGTCGCGCAGGCCGTGGGTGATCGGCTGCCGGGTGCGGAGGCGCTGCGGGAGACGCTGCGGCGCCGGCGCGCGTCGGGTGGGCCCGCGGAGCAGGCGTTCGCGACGGTCGTGGGGCTGGAGCTGCGGCCCCGGCGGCTGCGGGCGGCCGCCGAGCTGTGGAAGCTGCTGGGTGAGCAGCGCGGGACCGAGGGTCGCGACGCGCTGTGGGCCCACCCCGACCTCGTCCCCACCGCCGACGACCTCGACGACCCGGCCGGTTTCGTCGCCGGTGCCGACGACTCGGACCCGATCGCGGAGATCGAGCGTCAGTTCCAGCGCGACCGCGAGAACGACGCGGCGATGGATGCGGCCAAGGAGGCCGCGGAGCGTCGCGAGGCGGCCCAGCGGGAGCAGGACGCGGCGCCGGGCGAGAAGGACGCCGGCACGGACGACGAGAAGCCCACCGAGGACTGACCCGGGTCCCGCGGCGGCGCGTCAGCCCGCCGCGGGCTCCCCCGCGTCGTCGATCGCCGCGATGCCCTCGAGCCCGCCGACGTCCCCGTCGAGTTCGCCGTCGGGCTCGGTGTCGGTCGCGTCGTCGCCGTCGGTGCCGACGAACCCGAGTCCCGCCGCCGCGGAAAGCCCCTCCAGGTAGCCGATGGCGCGTTCGGTGCGCGGGTAGCGGCGCACCAGCTCCCAGAACTGGTCGTCGTGCCCGGGCACCAGCAGGTGCGCCAGCTCGTGGACCAGCACGTAGTCGACGACCCAGCCCGGCACGTCGCGCAGCCGCTCGCTGACGCGGATCGTGCCGTCGACAGGGGTGCACGACGCCCACCGGGTGCGCATCGGCGCGACCCAGCGCACCGACGTCGGCACCGCGTCGGGGCCGAGGTAGCGCCGGGACAGCTCGAGACTGCGCCGCAGCAACGCGTCGTTGCCCGTGCGCGCCGGTGAGCGACGTCTGGCCTCGCTGCGTTCGAGGCGGCGGACCATCTCGTCCACCCAGCGTCGTTCCTCGGACTCGCTCATCCAACCCGGGATGAAGACGATGACTGTGTCGCCTTCTCGCCGAGCGCTCACCATCCGCCGACGCCGGTCGCTCCTCCGGACCTCGACGGCTGAGGGTCCCGCCATGCCGGAAGTCTATGCCCGACGCGACCGGTCGGCCGCACGTCGGCGGTACCCGCGCGGGTCGCACCCGCAACGAGCAGCGCGGATCCGGCCCCCGCGGAGGGGTCGTGGCGTCACCATCAGGCTCGTGACCTCACACGAGCTGCCCGCCGTTCTCGTCGTCGACCCCCACAGGCCGTTGCTGGAACGCGGGCCCGGCACCCGCGTCGTCGGGCTCGCGCCGGGGACCGCGGTCGTCGTCGACGAGCTGACCCCTCCCCTGGCGGCGCTGCTCGACGAGCTGACGCTTCCCGCCCGCCGCGACCGGGTGCTGGCCCGCGCGGTCGCGGCGGGCGCTGATCCGGGCGAGGCCGTCGCGATGGTCGTCGACCTGCTGGCGTGCGGGGCCGTCGTCGACGCCGACGGGACCGAACGGACGGCACGCCGGCGTGCGGGGGCGGTCGTGCGGGTCCAGGGCGACGGCGCGATCGCGGTCGGCGTGGGGTGCGGGCTGGCGGCCGCCGGGGTGGGGACGGTCGAGGTCGCGGCGGCGGGCGTCGTCGAACGTGAGGACGTCGGCACCGGCTACCTCGACGAGGACCGGGGCCGGTCCCGCGCGGCCGCCGCGGCGGACGCGATGCGCCGGGTGGCGCCCGGTGTGCGGACGCGGCTGCCCGCCCGTTTCACCCCGGATCTGGTGGTGCTCGCCGACGCGGCCGCCTCCGACCCCGTCACGGTCCGTGGCCTGGTGGCGACGGGTGTCGCGCACCTGCAGGCCCGGACCCGGGACGGGAACGGCGTCGTCGGGCCGCTGGTGCTACCCGGGCGCAGCGCGTGCCTGGAGTGCCTCGACCGCCACCGCGCCGACCGTGACCCGGAGTGGGGACGGCTCGCGCCGCGCCTCGCCCGGCTGCGCGCGGCCGCCGACGCCCCGACGGTCGTCGCCACGATCGGCATGGCGACCGCGCAGGCGCTCGCAGTGACCGACGGCACCGTCGCCCCTCCGGCGGCCCTCGGCGCGACCGTCGAGATCGACGTCGCGGCCGCCGTCACCGCACGTCGTCGCTGGTCACGGCATCCCGGCTGCCCCTGCTCCGGAGGGGGTGCCCGTCTCGCCTCGGGGCCCGAGCACCTGGCGCGCCGGATCGTGGAATGCACGCCGGGCGCTTCGCGGGGGACAATCGAGGAGTGACCGACATCCCCCGCCGGACCGTGTCCCGGACCGCGAAGCTCGCCGGGCTCCCGCTCGGCGTCGCCGGGCGGGCCGCAGCGGGCTGGGGCCGCCGGCTCGTGGGCGGCGACGCCGACCAGATCTCCGCGCAGCTCATGGCCAAGAGTGCCGAGCAGTTGTTCGCCGTCCTCGGCGAGCTCAAGGGCGGCGCGATGAAGTTCGGTCAGGCACTGAGCGTGTTCGAGGCGGCCGTCCCCGAGGAGTTCGCCGAGCCCTACCGCGAGGCGCTGACGAAGCTGCAGTCGGCGGCACCTCCGATGCCGTTCGGCGAGGTGCAGCGGATGCTGTCCGAACAGTTCGGGCGCAACTGGCCCAGCCGCTTCCAGGACTTCGACGAGACCCCCGCCGCCGCGGCGAGCATCGGCCAGGTGCACCGGGCGGTGTGGCACGACGGGCGCGACGTCGCCGTCAAGGTCCAGTACCCGGGGGCCGAGGAGGCGGTGCTGTCGGACCTGCGGCAGCTGTCGCGGATGAGCCGGCTGCTGCAGCCCCTCGCGCCGGGCATGGAGATCAAGCCGCTCATCGAGGAGATGCGCGAGCGGATGGTCGAGGAGCTCGACTACCGCGACGAGGCCGACAACCAGCGCAGGTTCGCCGCCGAGTTCGACGGCGACGACAAGGTGCGGGTGCCCAAGGTCGTCGCGTCGGCACCGCGGGCGATGGTGACCGAATGGGTCACCGGGACCCCGATGTCGTCGATCATCCGCGGCGGCACGCAGGAGCGCCGCGACGAGGCGGGCGTCCTGCTGGCGGAGTTCCACTACTCGGCGCCCGCGCGGCTGGGGCTGCTGCACGCCGACCCGCACCCGGGCAACTTCCAGGTCGTCGACGACGGCCGGCTGCTCGTCCTCGACTTCGGTGCCGTCGCGCGGCTGCCCGAGGGGCTGCCCCGGCCCCTGACGATCATGACGCGCTACGCGCTGCAGCGGCGGCCCGCCGACCTCATGGAGCTGATGGTCGAGGAGGGGTTCGTCCGGGCGGACACGGCCGTGACCGCCGAGGAGGCGATGGCCTACCTGTCGCCGTTCACCGACCCGCTGGGCACGCCGACGTTCCGGTTCAGCCGGGAGTGGCTGCGCAGCCAGGCCGAACGGGTCGGCGACCTGCGCAGCCCCGAGTTCGACACCGGCCGGCTGCTGAACCTGCCGCCGCAGTACCTGCTGGTGCACCGGGTCACGCTCGGCACGCTGGGGATTCTCTGTCAGCTGGGCGCCGAGGTGCCGCTGCGCGGGATCGTGTCGCACTGGCAGCCCGAGCTGTTCGCCGACGACGACACCCCGGCCGCGGGGAGCTGACCCCAGGACGTGTCGACGCCCGCCCCCGACCGGATGGTCGTGAGGGCGGGCGTCGTCGCATCACCGCGCCGGTAGCAGGAGCGCGGTGGGCCCGCGGGTCAGCAGGCGGCGGCGCGGGCGCGTTCTGCGCTGCGCCGGGCGCGCTGCTCGGCGTATCGAGCCAGCTTCGCCCAGCGTCGGCCCGCGGCGACGGAACGTACCAGCCGGTGACGGCGGGCTTGCTCCTCTGCCTCCTGCCTTCGCGATCGAGCCAGGGCTTCGTGGATCAGCATCGTGGTTCCCTCTGTGGTTCCGGCCGGTCGCCGGGGGTCGGTCACGGGCTGTGGGGACACGGCGGCTGCCGGCTGGAGGTCGTTCATCTCGGCTTCTCCTCTGTGATCGGGGGGTGCGGGGGTCGTACGAGGTGTTCGGTCAGGCGCCGACGGCCGCGTAGAACGTGCGGTCGCGCTCCAGGTCGGTCTTGCGGGGGCGGCCCCTCGGGCGCTTGCGCGGGATGACCGCGCCACGCTCGAAGATCTCCCCGCCCCAGACCCCCCAGGGCTCCTCACGGCTCTTCGCACCGGCCAGGCACTCGGCCTGGATCGGACACCCGCCGCACAACGTCTTGGCCTGCTCCAGCTGCAGCGGCGACTCGGCGAACCAGAGGTCCGCGTCGCCGGAACGGCAGGGCAGGTCCAGACCCGCGGCCGGGGCCGCGTCCAACAGCATCCCGACGCCGGAGGCGGTGTCGCCGCCTGCCAGGTCGGAGGTGACCGCTCCGGTGTCCGACGGAGCTGATCTCACTAGCACCACTACCTCCTGGTGAGAGATGTGATCGGTTCGAATTTCTTTGTGACACAACGAAAAGGGCCGCGGAGCCCAGGTGTGTGGGTTCCGCGGCCCTTGTCGACGAGACTCGGCCTGAGGGAGTCGATACCTACGTTCGGAAGCGACGCCCGGATGCGGACACACCTGTGCTGTTGTCGACGAGCTCCGGCAGCACGACGCGATCCACGACGCGCAGCTGGTGCTGCGGGTACGCTCGCGCGACGACGCCCTGCTCCGCGACACGCAGACGGGCACCACTGATGCGGGTGCCGGTGCAGGCGGAGGTGCCGAAGCCGCCGATCGTCATGATCGTGTTCACGGGGCACCTCCTTCTCGCGTCCAGGCGGTCCGACGGCGGGAGTTCTCCCGGCCGGTGTCGTCGACTGTAGAAGCGCCCCCGCGGGGCGCACAACCTATTTAAATGGTTGCGTGAAGAATCATCGCCGGTCGGCGACCAGGGCCAGGACGTCCGGGCCGTAGCGGTCGAGCTTGCGCGCCCCGATCCCGGGGATGCCGACGAGCGCGGCGACGTCGGACGGGCGGTGCTCGGCGATGGCCGCGAGCGTCGCGTCGGTGAACACGACATAGGCCGGGACCTGCTGTTCCTTCGCCGCTGCAGCCCTCCAGGCGCGCAGCCTGTCGAGCAGCTCCATGTCCACATCGGACGGACAGTCGCCGCAGCGGCGCATCTTCATCGCCTCGGCGCCCAGCAGCGGGGAGCCGCACACGCGGCAGCGCGGCTTGTGGCCGCTCGACCGGTCGGCCGCGATTCGCGACGCCGGGTGGTGGTCCGGGATGAGCCCGTGCAGGAACCGGCTGCGGCGGCGCTGACGGCCCTTCCCCGGCGCCCGGGTCAGCGCCCACGACAGCGCCAGCACCCGCCGCGCCCGCGTGATCCCGACGTACAGCAGCCGGCGCTCCTCCTCGATCGCGTCGTCGTCGCCCTCGGCGTGCTGGATCGGCAGCGTGCCGTCGACGAGCCCGACGAGGAACACGACGTCCCACTCCAGGCCCTTGGCCGCGTGCAACGAGGCGAGGGTGACGCCCTGGACCGTCGGCGGGTGCGCGGCGTCGGCGCGGGTCTCGAGCTCGGCGACGAACGCCGGCAGGTCGATGCCCTCGCGGACCGCGACGAGCTCCTCGGCCAGCCCCACCAGCGCGAGCAGCGACTCCCACTGGGTGCGGGCGCTCGCGCCCGCGGGCGGCTCGTCGGTCAGCCCGACCGGGGCGAGCAGGGTGCGGACGGCCGCGACCAGGTCGTCGCCACCCCGGTTCCCCGCCATCCGCAGCACGCTCACCGCGCGGCGGATCTCGGGCCGGCTGAAGAACCGCTCGCCGCCGCGGACCTGAAACGGGATGCCCGCGTCGGCCAGCGCCTGCTCGTAGGCCTCCGACTGGGCGTTGATCCGGAACAGGACGGCGACCTCGGCCGCGGGCGTGCCGTCGGCGATCAGCCTGCGGATGCGGCGGGCGACGGCGGCGGCCTCGGCGGGCTCGTCGTCGTGCTCGGTGAAGTCGGGGTCCGGGCCGGGCGGCAGCTGCCCCTCCAGCCGCAGCCGCGAGCCGGCGACGCGCCCGCGGGTCGCCGAGATCAGCGTGTTCGCCGCGGCGACGACCTGCGGCGTCGACCGGTAGTCGCGCTGCAACCGGACCACGACGGCCTCGGGGAACCGCCGCGGGAACTCCAGCAGGTGCCTCGGCGTCGCCCCCGCGAACGTGTAGATCGTCTGGTTGGCGTCGCCGACGACGGTCAGGTCGTCCCGGTCGCCCAGCCACGCGTCGAGCACCCGCTGCTGCAGGGCCGTGACGTCCTGGTACTCGTCGACGACGAAGCAGCGGTACCGGTCGCGGAACTCCTCGGCGACGACCGCGTGCTCCTCCAACGCGGCCGCCGTGTGCAGCAGCAGGTCGTCGAAGTCGAGCATCTCGGCCCGGTTCTTCAGCTCCTCGTACTGCGCGTAGACCGCGGCGACCTGCTCGGCCGGACCGGGGGTGTCGCGGCGCAGCCGGGCCACCGCCGCCGGGTACTCGGCCGGGGTGATCAGGCTCGACTTGGCCCACTCGATCTCGGTCGTCAAATCGCGCACCGAGTCCTGGTCGGTGCCCGCCTTCGCCCGCACCGCGGCCTGCCCGACGGCGCGCAGCTTGTGCTCGATCAGCTGCCACTGCCGGTCGCCGACGACCCGCGGCCAGAAGTAGCGCAGCTGCCGCAACGCCGCCGCGTGGAACGTGCGCGCCTGCACCCCACCCGCGCCCAGCGCCCGCAGCCGGGTGCGCAGCTCCCCCGCCGCCCGCGCGGTGAACGTGACCGCGAGGACCTGCCCCGGCGCCACGTGCCCGGTGCCGACGAGGTGCGCGATCCGCCGCGTGATCGTCCGCGTCTTGCCCGTGCCCGCGCCCGCGAGCACACAGACCGGACCGCGCGGAGCGGTGACCGCCGCCAGCTGCTCCTCGTCGAGTGCGTGCAACGGATCAGCGGTCACGTCGGCCATCCTCGCAAAGAGCCCCGACAGCTCCGGCGGGGCGGTGAGGCGGGGCACAGGGGACGGACGGAAGCAATGTCGCGGACGCGCTGTTGACCAGGGCATGGCCCAGCTGACGATGTACTCCACCCAGTGGTGCGGTTACTGCCGCCGCCTCAAGCTGCAGCTCGACGAGTCGGGCATCGAGTACAAGGAGATCGACATCGAGCGCAACGCCGACGCCGCGCGCTTCGTCGAAGGTGTCAACGGCGGCAACCGTACCGTCCCCACGATCCTGTTCCCGGACGAGACCACCGCGACCAACCCGTCGCTGGCGCAGGTCAAGGCCAAGTTGGACGTGCCGGCCGCCTGACCGGCACGCCGCGGCGCGGCGGCGCGTGCTCAGTCCCGCGCCGCCCACGCCTCCAGCATCGAGCGCGCGATCGACACCCGGCCCGGCAGCAGCACGACCCTGCGGTCCCCGACGTCGGGGCTGCCCGCCCAGTCGCCCCGTGACAGGCCCTCGCGCAGCTCCTCGCGGGTGACCCACACCGCGTCCTCGATCTCGCCGTCCGCGGGCACCAGCGGCTGCGCCGGATCGGCGACCGCCTGGAACCCCACCATCAGCGACCGTGGGAACGGCCACGCCTGGCTGCCCAGGTAGCCGATGTCGGTGACGACGACACCCACCTCCTCGGCGATCTCCCGGGCGACGCACGCCTCCAGCGACTCCCCCGCCTCGACGAAACCCGCCAACACCGAGAACCGGCCGGGCGGCCACACCGGCTGGCGTGCCAGCAGCACGCGGTCGGCGCCGTCGTGCACCAGGCAGATCACCGCCGGGTCGGTGCGCGGGTACTCCTCGTGGCCGTTGGCCTCGCAGCGCCGGACCCAGCCGCCGTTGTGGGTGTGGGTCGGCGACCCGTCGCGCGCGCAGAAGCGGGCGTTGTCGTGCCAGCTCAGCGACGCCACCGCCGTGGTGAGCAGGCCGGCGCCGAGCGCGTCGAGCTCCGCGCCCACGGCCCGCAGGTCGGCCCACTCGGCCGGGTCGTCGCCCGCCACGAGGTCGGGCCGGCCGCGCACCGCCCAGTAGGCGACGCCCTCGGCCTCGCCCAGCAGGACCGCGCCCTCCGGCGGGGCGTCACCCGCGGACGGTCGCGTCCGCAGCGTCACCCCCGAGCCCGCGGCGGCGTCCCACGCCGCCGCGTCGCCCTCGCGGAACACGGCCTCGGGTGCAGAGTCCCAGCTGACCGGGGTGCGGCCCTTGTCGTCGACGACCACGATCCGCGCCGACGACCAGCCCGCCAGCTGGCGCGCCGTGTCGGTGCGCAGCGGCTCGTCGCGCAGCGCGGCGGCCCGGGACAGGACCGGCGGGTGCGGAAGCTCGAAACCGGTGCTCACGGGCCGGTGATCCCGCCGAGCGCGCGGACGCTGTCGCCGATGACGTCGGCGTCGCCCACCACCACCCCGGTGAACGTCGACGGCGCGAAGAACGCCAGCGCCGCCGCGGCCACCTCGTCGGCGGTCACCGCCGTGAGCCTCCCGGGATGGGCCCGCAGCCAGTCGACGTCGAGACCGTCGGCGGCCAGCGAGGTGAGCGTCCCGGCGAGTCCGCCCTGGCTGTCGAGCGAGATCAGCAGCGAGCCGATCGCGTACGCGCGGGCCGCCTCGACCTCCTCGGGCGTCGGCGGCACCGCGACCATCCGGCCCAGCTCGTAGCGGGTCTCCAGCAGCGCGGCGGCCGTGACGTCGCTGGCGACGTCGGTCTCCACCCCCAGCAGCGACCCGCCCGGCACGAACTCCATCCCCGAGTGGGCGCCGTAGGTGTAGCCCTTGTCCTCGCGGATGTTCTCCATCCAGCGCGACGAGAAGTAGCCGCCGAACACGAGGTTGGCCAGCTGCAGCGCGGCGTAGCCGTCGTCGTCGCGGCGCAGCGCCCGGCCCGACAGGCGCAGCTGCGACTGCACCGACCCCGGCCGGTGCACCAGCAGCAGGTCGCCCGGGGCGGGCAGCGGCGGCGCGTCGAGCTCGTAGGCGTCGTGGTCGGCCGTCCAGCCGGCCAGCGCCTCGCCGACCTGCGCGATCGCCGTCTCCGGGTCGATGTCGCCGACGAGGGTCAGGATCGCCCCGCCCGGGACCAGCGACGCGGCCTGCAGCGCGCGGACCTGCTCGGCGGTGACGGCGGCGACCTCCTCGGCCCCCGGCATCTCCCTGGTGATCGGGTGGTCGCCGAACCGCTTGCGCTGCAACGCCTCCCGCGCGATCGTCCGCGGCTGCGCGCGGGCCACCGCGATCCGCTCGGCCAGCCGCTCCCGCTCGCGCGCCACCTCACCGTCGGGGTGCGTGGCCGAGGTGAGGACGTCGGCGAGGACGCCCAGCACCCGCGGCAGCCCGTCGGCCAGGCCCGACCCGCCGACGGACAACCGCTCGGGGTCGACGCTCACGCCCAGGTCGGCGCCCACGGCGGCCAGTTCGTCGTCGATCTCGACGCGGTCGCGGCTCGCGGTGCCGGTGAGCAGCGTCGACGACAACAGCTCCCCCACCGCCGGGTGGTCCGGCGTGCGCCCCGCGAACGGCACACGCATGCGCACCTCGACCATCGGCACACCTGGCCGGTGCGCGGCCAGCACCCGCAGCCCGTTCGGCAGCGTCCGCTCGACGACGTCGGGCAGCGGCACCTCGCGCGTCTCACCGAGAGCGGGCAGTGCCCGCGGCCCGGCGGCGGTGCGGCCGATCTCCTCGGCGGTGCGGTGCGTCGTCACGGCGGTCACGCGTCGTCCTCCTGCTGGGTTGCGGGCTCGACCAGCAGCACGCCGCGGCCGGCGCCCCGCAGCGCGCCCGCGGCCCCCGCGACCTGGGCAGGGGTCAGCGCGGCGAGCCGGTCGGTCAGCTCCAGGGTGATCTCGGCGCGGCCGTAGAGCAGCTCACGCGCGCCCAGGCCGAGCATCCGGTACATCACGCGGTCGTTCTCCTGGTGCAGCGCGGCCGACCAGCGCGCCACCTGCCGTGCCAGCTCGTCGGGGCTCGGCGGCGTCGCCGCCAGCTTCTCCAGCTCCTCGTCGACCGCCCCGACGACCCGGTCGGGCTCGACCGCCGCCGGGTGCACCGCGGTGACGGTGAAGGTGTCGGGGTCACGCGCGTCGAGCGAGCCCATCAGCCCGGCGCTCGCCGACACGTCGGTGACCAGCCCGTCGGCGTGCACGAGCCGGCGCTCCAGCCGGGCCGCCTCGCCGTCGCCCAGCACCGACGCCAGCAGGACGTGCGCGAGATAGCCGTCGAGATCCGTTGCCGGGTCGGGCATCCGGAAGCCCATCGCCAGCGCGGGCAGCGGCGCGTGCGCGTCCGGCACCGCCTGGCGGCGCTCCGCACCCGGCAGCGGCTCGGCGAAGCTCGGCCGCACCGGCGTCGGACGGGCCGGGATGTCGCCGAAGTGCTTGTCCACCAATGCCATCGTGGTGTCGACGTCGATCGGGCCGGCCACCGTCAGCTGGGCGTTGCCCGGCGCGTAGAAGGTGTCGAAGAAGCCCGCCGCGTCGTCGAGGCTCGCTTGCTCCAGCTCGGAGAAGTCGCCGTAACCGTTGTGCGCGTTGGGGAACGTGTCGTAGAGGACCGGCGGCAGCAGGATCCAGGGGAACCCGCCGTAGGGCCGGTTGAGCACGTTGAGCCGGATCTCCTCCTTGACGACGTCGACCTGGTTGCGCAGGTTCTCCTCGGTGAGCTTGGGCGCGCGCAACCGGTCGGCCTCGAGGAACAACGCCCGCTCGAGCGCCGCCGCCGGGAGGACCTCGAAGTAGTCGGTGTAGTCCTGGTGGGTCGAGCCGTTGAACACACCGCCGGAGCCCTGGACGTGGCGGAAGTGCGCCAGCTTCTCCAGGCTCTCGCTGCCCTGGAACATCAGGTGCTCGAACAGGTGCGCGAACCCGGTGCGCCCCTCCGGTTCCGAGCGGAACCCGACGTCGACGTGCACGGCAACCCCGACGACCGGCGTCGCGGGATCGGGGACGAGCAGCACACGCAGCCCGTTGGGCAGCGTCGCGCGGTGGAGTTCGATCGACACGAGGCTGACCCTAACCCTCGACCCCGACACGCGCCGTCACTCCCGGGTGGCGGTCAGTGCGACCGTCCGCTCCGTCCCCCCCGACCGGTACGTGAGGCTGACGTCGGGCTGCCCCGCGCGGACCTGCAACTCGGCGACGGTCAACTGGTCGGCGCTGACGGCGGGGCTGCCCGCGATGCCCGTGACGATGTCGCCCACCGCAATACCCGCCTGCGCCGCGGGGCTCCCCGCGGCGACCGAGACGACGGCGAGCCCCGCCGGCAGCCCGATCCGCTCGGCGAGCCCCGGCGGCACCGCACGCAAGGTCAGCCCGACCGTGTAGTGGGTGACGGTGCCCGTCTCGATCAGCTCGTCGGCGATCGGCATCGCGACGTCGGCACCGATCGCGAAGCCCAGACCCACACTTCCGCCGCCGGCCTGGCCCGCCTCGTTCGGCACGGTGGCGATCGCGGTGTTGATCCCGACGAGCCGGGCCTCACAGTCCACCAGCGCGCCGCCGCTGTTGCCGGGGTTGATCGCCGCGTCGGTCTGCACGGCGTTGAAGAGGTGGGCCGTGCCGCCCGCGTCCGCGGGAAGCTGCATCTGCCGGTCGAGCGCGCTGACGATGCCCGCCGTCACCGTCCCCGCCAGGCCCAGCGGCGCGCCGAGGGCGACGACCGGCTGGCCGACGACGAGGTCCTGCGAGCGCCCGACCTGGATCACCGGCAGCCCGGAGTCGCCGTTCGCCTGCACCACCGCCAGGTCGGTGAGCGGGTCACGGCCCACGATCCGCGCCGGCGCGGATGCCCCGTTGCTGTAGAGGATCTGCACCGAGCCGCCGCCCGCCCCGGCCGACACGACATGGTCGTTGGTCAGCACGTAGCCCCCCGTGCGCACGATCTCCCCCGAGCCCGACCCGCCCGGAGCGCCCGAAGGCATCGTCACCACGAGCGTCACGACCGACGGCATCCCCACGTCGGACACCCGGCGCGCGTCGCAGGCGGTCGCGGGACCGGACGTCGCCCGAACGACGAAGCCCCCGACGACCCCGCCCGCGACCGCGGCGAGCAGCAGCGCCAGCGTGAGGACGAGCGGGCGTTGCAGCGGCGGACGCCGCACGGGTGCGGGCTCGTTCGTCATGGGTGCGCTCCACTCTCGGCCGGGCGACGGGTGTCCACTGCAGACTCTGGCCGATCCGCGGCCATCCGTCGTCGGCCGATACGGGTAGAGGATCTCCGCACTCGCCGTCGTTCGCCGCCTCCGACGGCGACCGGCCGGGCGTTTCTAGGAGCGCGGCGGGAGGACCACGAACTGGCGCAGCGCCAGGTCCGGGTAGGTGACCGGGCCGCGGGGGCCCGGGGTGCGGTCGACGTTGATCCCCGTCTCCGGCAGGCCGAGCAGCTTGTAACCGTCGAGCAGCCGGGTCGTCGTGTTCCAGAAGACGCCGGTGCCGGTGTAGGCGTCGATGAACGCGGTCGCCGCGTCCTCGTCGCGCGCGCACACCGTGGCGGCCAGGCCGCTGGTCTCGCGGGCGGCGGTGTGCGCGGCGTCGACCGCGCCGTCGACGGGCTGGACCGTCACGTGCGACTCGTTGCCCGAGTCGAGCGCCCACTCGTGGCCGAGCTGGTGCTCGTGCGGGGGCCGGCTCAGCTCGATCCCCTTGTCCGACAGGACCTTCTCCGCGACGGGGAGGAGCGCGTCGTAGACCGGGCGGTCGATGAGCAGGAGGTTGAGCCGGTTGCAGACGCCGAGCCGGTCGGTGCTCGCCGCCACGAGCCGGGTGACCTGCTCCGGGTCGGCGGTGGCGTCGAGGTAGAGCACCCCGCCGCCGTCGGCGTGGGCCAGGATGCGGGTGCCGGCGGTCGCGCCGAGCGCGGACAGCCGCCGGGTGACCTCGCCGCTGCCGCGCACGACGACCAGGGGCACGAGGTCGGGGAGCCCGACGAGGGCGTCGGCGCCGGCGTGGCCGGGCGTCGGGACGAGCTGGACGGCGGCGGGCGGGACGCCGTTGGCCTCCAGCGCGGGGGCGATGACCTGCTCGACGAGCGCGGTCGCGCTGCCGAGGGCCGCGGCCCCGGTGCGCAGGACGGCGGCGCTGCGCGCCTTGAGGACCTGGGACGCGACGTCGACGGTCACGTTGGGGCGGGCCTCGAACACCGCGCCGATGACGCCGACGGGGATGCGCCGCTCGAACACGCGCTCACCGGTCGGCAGGGTGCGGACCTCGCGCTCGGTGGGCGGCTCGGGGGTGTCGGCGAGGACCTCGAGCTGGACGGCCATGTCGGCCAGGCGTTCCGGGGTGAGGGTGAGCCGGTCGAGCAGGCCCGCGGCCATCCCGCCCCGGCGTGCGGCGTCGACGTCGGCGCCGTTGGCGGCCAACAGGACCCCGGAGCGGTCGCGCAGCAGGGCGGCGCCCTCGCGCAGGGCGGCGTCGATGGCCGGGCCGCCGGCCGAGCGGACTCCCGGTGCGGCCGCGGCGGCACGCTCGGCGGCGGCGCGGACGGCGGCGAACTCGGGGGCGGTAGGAGTCGTGCTCACGATCCGGAACGGTACCCGGCTGCCTGCGCGGGGCTCGTGAGTGGCAATAGTCGCTATAGCGACTATTGCCACTCACAGGGGTTCGGCGAACACCACCACGTTGTCGTCGTAGCTGCGGGTCGTGGAGTCGAAGCGGCCACCGCAGGTGATCAGGACGAGGCGGGCAGCGCCGTCGCGGGCGAACAGGTCGGGCGGGAGCTCGGCCTTGCGGTACTCGCGGCGGGCGACGACGTCGTAGGCGACGTCCCGGCCGTCGTCGCCGCGCAGGGTGATCCGCTCGCCGACGCCCAGCTCGCGCAGCACGGCGAAGGCGCCCAGGCCCAGCAGCCGGGAGTCGACGTGCCCCGCCAGCACGACCGATCCCGAACCCGAGCCGGGCAGCGCGCCGGGTGACCACCAGCCGACCGTCGACGGCTCGTCGGGAAGGGTGAGCGACCCGTCGAGGGCCGTCGAGACGGGGACGACGGGAACGTCGACGCCGCGGATCGTCACCGTCGCCGGGGCGAGGCCCGGGGCGACCGGCGACCCGTGCGCGGGACCGGCGACCGGGACCGTCCCGATGTCGTGGGGTGGTCGCAGCGCGAGCACCAGTACGCCCGCCACGAGGCAGACCGCCCCCAGGATCGCGACCCACCGCCGGACCCGCCCCGCGACGGGCCCGGCGGAGGGGGACGTCATCAGACCTGGCGACGACGCCACAGGCCGGCGCCCGCGAGGAGGACCGCGCCGCCGCCGATGAGCGCGACCGGCAGGACGTCGTCGGACGACTCGGCCTGGCCGCCGGTGCCCGCGTTCACCGAGCGGGGGACGGCCGAGCCGGCGGACGTCGACGCCGAGGTCAGCTTGGTCTTCAGCGCGTCGAGCTTCGCGAGCGCGTCCTGCGCGGCCTGCTTGGCCTCCGGGGAGGCGTCGGGGTCGTTCAGGATCGCGTTCGCCGCGTCCCGGGCCTGCTGCTCCATGTCGAGCGCGGCGCGCAGCCAGGCCTGGTCGAACGGCTGGCCGTTGCGGGCCTGCAGGTCGTCGATGACCTGCTGCTGCGCCGAGGTGAGGCCGTCGGTCAGGGCAACGCCCTGGGCGCTGGCCTGATCGCGGATCGCCTGGTCGAGGGCCTGGCCGTTGGAGGTCACGTCGGGCGCGAGGCCCTTGACCTGGTCGCCGTCGCCCTGGCTGGTGCCGAGGCCGCCGAGCGCGATGAGGGCCAGCGCGCCCTGGTGGGCCTGGCCGAACGCGGCGCGCTGCGCCTCGGTGGCCTGGCCGCCCGCCCCAGGCTGGGCCGACGCGGCCGGCGGCGGCGTGGCGCCGGGGGCAGGCGCGTCGGCGTCGGTGCCCGAGGAACAGGCCGCGGCGCTCACGAGGGCGAGGCCTGCGATCAGGGTTCCGGCGGCGATGCGGCCGCTGCGGTGGCTCATGAGCGGGCTCCATGTTCGGGTCGGCGGATGGTTCGTCGCGGCAATACTCCATCCGGCGTAACGCCCGCGCACGCCGGAACCGTCCGAATCCGCCCTGATCAGCCCGATCGGGTCGACCCGCGGCCCGTCGTCAACAGCCTCGCGCCGTGTCACCGGGCCCGTGGCGGCAGTCGTCGCGTCCGTTCCCGCCGTCCAGGACGTCCCCGCTCGCCCCGTCCTGGGCATCGAGCAGGTCGTCACCGTTGCCCCCGTGGACGGTGTCGCGCCCCGGACCGGCGAGCACCGTGTCGTCCCCGTTGTCGCCGTGGAGCACGTCGTCCCCGTCGCCCCCGCGAAGCTGGTCGTCGCCGTTGCCACCCCGGAGCGTGTCCTTGCCGTCGCCGCCGATGAGTGTGTCGTCGCCGTTGCCGCCGGACAGCGTGTCGTTGCCGTCTCCCCCGATGAGCGTGTCGTCGCCGTTGCCGCCGGAGATCGTGTCGTTTCCGCCCAGGCCGCAGATGACGTCGGAGCCGTTCGTACCGGTCAGGACGTCATCACCCTCGGTGCCGGTGATCGTGCAGGCGGGAGGGGACGTCCAGCTGAGCACGACGCTGCCGTTGCCACCCGCGCTGTTCGTGCCGTAGCGGACGTCGGTCGCACCCGAGGTCACGTACGACGACCCACCACCTCCGCCGCCACCACCTTGGAGCGATGCGAAAGCGCTGCCGGCGTGGCCGCCGCCGCCGCCGATGTGTCCGCCGCCGCCACCACCGCCACCGCCACCGCCCGCCGCGGTGGAAGAACCCTCACCGGAAGCCCCGTCGATGGAGGTGTAGCTGTGTGAGCACGCGGCACAGCCCCCCTCGGGCCCTGTCCCGCCCCCGAAGGTTCCGACCCCGCCCCGGCCACCGGCCTGTGGGGCGATCCCGCCGTTGCCGCCGAGTCCACCCTGGCCCGCGACACCGCCACCGGCGCTGTTGCCGCCGCCACCACCACCGCCGCCGGCGACGACCAGCTGCTCGGCGCCGGCCGAACGGACGACCGCGCTCCCGCCGCCGCCGTACCCGCCGTCCTGCGCGTCGGCGGAGTCCGCGCTGCCGTGGTCGCCGCCGTGACCGAAGCCGGTGCTGTGGTACACGTCGCCCTGACATCCCACGTAGACCGTCAGGCCCTCCGCGGGCGTCACCGGCACGGTGGCGGTCACCGTGCCCCCGGACCCGCCCCCGCGTGCGCCGCTACGGCCCTGTCCCGCACCGCCGACGGCCGACACCGACAGGGAGGTCACACCCGCGGGAACGGTGAAGGCGTAGGGCTGTCCGTCGGTCGTGTTGCAGGGGAACTGCTGGCTCGTGGGCGCGGCGGAGGGCGCGGCGATGGCCGGCGTCGCGGGTCCGACGAAAGGTGCGAGGAGGACCGCAGCGGCGGCCGCCACCCCCATGTTCGCGAACGCGACCCGCCCGCTGCGTCGCCTCGCCCTGGACTCGCGGTGCGCTCCGACCATCGTCGTCCCCCTCGGTGCTGCACAGGAGGACCACGGTGTCCCCCCGAGGCATGGTCGAATCCTCTCCTACCCCGCGAGTCTCCACCAGATCTTGACAACGGCCGTTTCGGACGAACCGCCGGAGGGTGCGGACCGGCGATGCGACCGACCGAGCCGGTCGCGCCCACGGTCAACCGAGGTGGGGGAGCTTTGCCGGGGTCGTGGGCGGCGGGACGACGGGGCCGATGTCGCCGTCGGGGGCCTCGTCGAGGTCGACCATCACCGGCGCGTGGTCGCTGGGCCCGGATCCCTTGCGCGCCTGACGGTCGATCCACGCGGCCCGCACCCTGCCGACGGCGTCGTCGCCGACGAGGACGAGGTCGATGCGCATGCCCTGGTCCTGGTGGAACCGTCCGGCGCGGTAGTCCCAGTAGGAGAAGACGCGCTCACCGGGCCAGCGGTCGCGGACGACGTCGTGCAGGCCGAGGCCAGTGAGGCTCTCCAGTGCCTTGCGTTCGGCCGGGGTCACGTGGGTGGAGTCGACGAACAGCGACGGGTCCCAGACGTCGGCGTCCGTGGGGGCGATGTTCATGTCCCCGGCGACCACGGAACTGCTGGTCGGGCCGTCGGACACCATGGCGTGCAACGCGTCGAGCCAGCGGAGCTTGTAGGCGTAGTGCGGGTCGTCGGGGGTGCGGCCGTTGGGCACGTAGACCGACGTCACCCGCAGCCCGCCGCAGGTCGCGGAGAGGGCGCGGGCCTCGGGGGCGGAGTCGTCGGCGGGGAAGCGGGGCTCGCCGGGCAGTCCGCGCTCGACGTCGTCGAGGCCGACGCGGGAGAGCAGCGCGACGCCGTTCCACCGGCCCTGCCCGTAGTGGGCGACCTCGTAGCCGCGCTCGCGCAGCTCGGCGTCGTAGGTCTCGGACCACTCGGCGTCGGACGCCTTGGTCTCCTGCAGGCACACGACGTCGGGCGCGCGCTGGTCGAGCCAGGGCAGCAGCCGTGGGAGCCGGATCTTCGCCGAGTTCACGTTCCAGGTGGCCAGACGCACGAGCGGCACGCTACCGTTTCCCTATTAGTTCGGACATCGAACAAAAGGGGCGATGATGGCCACGCAGCCGACGCGCGACGACCGGTTCAGCTTCGGCCTGTGGACCGTGGGTTGGCCCGCCCGCGACCCCTTCGGCGACGCCACCCGCCCCGCCCTCGACCCCGTCGAGTCCGTCCATCGGCTCTCCGACCTGGGCGCATGGGGCGTCACCTTCCACGACGACGACCTCGTCCCCTTCGGCACCGGGCATGCCGAACGTGACCGGATCATCGCCCGCTTCCGCGGCGCCCTGGACCAGACCGGCCTCGTCGTCCCGATGATGACGACGAACCTGTTCACCCACCCCGTCTTCAAGGACGGCGCCTTCACCAGCAACGACCGCGGCGTCCGCCGGTTCGCGCTGCGCAAGGTGCTACGCCACCTCGACCTCGCCGCCGAGCTCGGCGCCTCGACCTACGTGTTCTGGGGCGGCCGCGAGGGCGCCGAGGTCGACCAGGCCAAGGACATCCGCGCCGCCCTCGACCGCTACCGCGAGGGCATCGACCTGCTCGCGGAATACGTCAAGGAACAGGGCTACGGCATCAGGTTCGCCATCGAGCCCAAGCCCAACGAGCCCCGCGGCGACATCCTGCTGCCCACCCTCGGCCACGCGCTCGCGTTCATCAACGAGCTGGAGCACGGCGACATCGTCGGCGTGAACCCCGAGGTCGGGCACGAGCAGATGGCCGGGCTCAACTACACCGCCGGGATCGCGCAGGCGCTGTGGGCGGGCAAGCTCTTCCACCTCGACCTCAACGGCCAGCGCGGCGTCAAGTACGACCAGGACCTGATCTTCGGCCACGGCGACCTGCTCAACGCGTTCTCGCTGGTCGACCTGCTGGAGAACGGCGCCCCTGGTGGGGGTCCCGTGTACGACGGCCCGCGCCACTTCGACTACAAGCCGCTGCGCACCGAGGACGTCGACGGTGTCTGGGACTCGGCCGCCGCGAACATGCGCACCTACCTGCTGCTGCGCGAGCGCGCCGCCGCGTTCCGGGCCGACCCGGCCGTCCAGGCTGCGCTGGAGACGTCGGGTGTCGCGGACCTGTCCCGCCCGACCCTCTCTCCCGGGGAAACGGTGCGCGACCTCCTCTCGGACCGGACCGCGTTCGAGGACTACGACGCCGACAAGGAGGCCGAGCGCGGCTACGGCTACGCGAAGCTGGCCCAGCTGGCCCTCGAACACCTCCTGGGTGCCCTGTGAGTGGCGATAGTCGCTATAGCGACTATCGCCACTCACGACCGTTGTTCGGGGTCGCGGGGTGACGCGGGTGCTCGTCGCCGGGGTCGACTCGTCCACGCAGTCGTGCACCGTAGTCATCCGGGACGCTGCGACCGGGGCGCTCGTCCGGCGCGGGATGGCACCCCACCCGGCCGGGACCTCGGTCGCGCCCGACGCCTGGTGGTCCGCCCTCCAGGCCGCCTTCGAGAACGCTGGTGGGATCGGCGACGTCGCCGCGATCTCCGTCGGCGCCCAGCAGCACGGCATGGTGTGCCTCGACGCCGCCGGAGCGGTGGTCCGCGACGCGCTGCTGTGGAACGACACCCGTTCCGCGGCGGCGGCCGAGTCGCTCGTGGCCGAGCTCGGCGCGCAGGCCTGGGCCGACGCGGTCGGCAGCGTGCCGGTGGCCTCGTTCACCGTCACCAAGCTGCGGTGGCTCGCCTCCCACGAGCCGGAGCACGCCGCCGCCACCGCCGCCGTCGCGCTCCCCCACGACTGGCTCACGTGGCGGCTACGCGGGACAAGCGACATCGCCGAGCTCACCACCGACCGCAGCGACGCCTCCGGCACCGGCTACTTCTCGTCGACGACGAACCAGTACCGCTTCGACCTGCTCGAACGCGCCCTGGGCCGCCCCGGGGTGCTGGTGCCGCGGGTGGCCGCGCCCTCGGAGGTCGTCGGCCACACGCCCGGCGGGATCGCGCTCGGGCCGGGCGCCGGGGACAACGCCTCCGCCGCGCTCGGGCTCGGCGCGCAACCCGGCGACGTCGTCGTGTCGCTGGGGACCTCAGGCGTCGTGAGTGCGGTGAGCCCCGTCGCGACCGCCGACCCGACGGGCGTCATCGCCGGGTTCGCGTCTGCCACCGGCCAGCAGCTGCCGCTGGTGTGCACCCTCAACGCCGCGCGTGTCCTCGACGCCGCCGCGACCCTGCTGCGTGTGAACCACGAGTCGTTGTCCCGGCTCGCGCTGTCCTGTCCGCCCGGGGCGGGCGGGCTCGTTCTCGTCCCCTATCTCGAGGGCGAGCGGACGCCGAACCGTCCTGAGGCGACGGGCTCGCTGCACGGCCTGACCCTCGGCACCGCCGACCCCTCCCATCTCGCCCGCGCCGCGGTCGAGGGGCTGCTCTGCGGGCTCGCCGACGCCCTCGACGCGCTGGTCGAGGCGGGCGTGCCCGTCGAACGGATCCTGCTCGTCGGCGGAGCGGCCCGGTCGGAGGCCGTCGCCCGGATCGCGCCGGCGGTCTTCGGCAGACCCGTCGTCGTCCCGACACCCGGCGACTACGTGGCCGACGGCGCCGCCCGCCAGGCCGCGTGGGCACTCTCCGGTGCGCTGCCGGACTGGGAGGCCGCAGGCACCGTCGTCCACGAGGCCGACCCGACGCCCGCCGTGCGCGACCGGTACGCGGCGGTCCGCGAGATGACCGCGAACCGGCTGTGAAAAAAGCGGCCCGTTTCGACCCCATGACACCGCTCCCCGGTGACCTCGGCGCAGCCGGCCCGTCCCCCGTCGGGCCGGCTGCGCGGGTGGAACCGGCGGGACCGCCGACGGTCCGACGCCACAACCGGGGCCTCGTACTCGCCGCGGTCGCCTCCGCGCCGGCGTCACGGGCCGCCGTCGCCGCATCGACCGGCCTCACCCGCGGCACCGTCTCCTCACTCGTCGACGACCTGCTCGCCGACGGCATGCTCGTCGAGCTCGAAGCCCCCCGCGGCGGCCGCGGCCGACCCGCGAACCCGTTGCAGCTCAACCCGTCAGGGCCCTGCGGCGTCGGCGTCGAGATCGATGTCGACGACATCGCCGCCTGCGTCGCCGACCTCACCGGGACGGTCCGCGTCACCCGTCGCGTGCCGTCCGCACACCGCCACCACCCGCCCGCCGACGGTCTGCGGCGCGCCGCCGCGCTCGCCCGCGAGGTCGTCGCCGAAGCCGGGCTCCCGGTCGCCGGGGTCCGGGTGGCGCTGCCGGGCGTCGTCACCCCTGACGGCGTGCTCCAGCGCGCACCCAACCTGCCGCGGTGGGAGAACGTCGACGGGCTCGTCGACGCCCTCGGCGTCGGCGTCCCGGTCACGGCCGCGAACGAGGCCGACCTCGCCGCGCTCGCCGAGCTGTGGACCGGGCAGGGCCTGCGCGACATGCTCTTCGTCTCCGGCGGCGTGGGCGTCGGCGCCGGGATCGTGCTCGACGGCCGGCTCTTCCGCGGCGCCGGCGGCCGGGCCGGAGAGCTGGGGCACGTCGTCGTCGACCCGGCCGGGCGCGCCTGTACGTGTGGGGGCACGGGCTGTCTGGAGACGGTCGCCAGCACCGCGGCGCTGCTGCGCGCGGCCGACGTCCCCGATGTCGACGCCCTGGTCCGCGACCCGGGTCCGGCGCTCGACGTCGCCGGGGCGGCGCTGGGCATCGCGCTCGCGGGCGCGGTCAACCTGCTCGACGTCCCCGTCGTCGTCCTCGGCGGGATCTACGGTCGGCTCGGCGACGCGCTGCGCACGCGGGTCCGCGACGCCCTGCGGTCACGGGTGGTCGCCCGGCCGCCGGTGCGGGTGCTGCGTGCGGCCGTCACGCGGGACGCCGCGCTGCACGGGGCGGCGCTGGGCGTCGTCAGGGACCTCGTCGGGGTGTGAGCTCGTCGTGAGCCTGTCGTGAGCTCGTCGGGGCCTGGAGCCTGTCCGGGCGTGAGCCTGTCCGGGCGTGAGCCTGTCCGGGCGTGAGCCTGTCCGGGCGCGAGCCTGTCCGGGCGCGAGCCTGTCCGGGCGTGAGCCGTCGTGAGCGGCGATAGTCGCTATAGCGACTATCGCCGCTCACAGGGGTCAGTCGTCCTCGTCCGGCGGGGAGGCCCGGCGCACGTAGAGGAGGCGGTCGCCGCGCTCCAGGGCGTCGACCGACGCGTGGTCGACGCGGACCAGCTCGTTGTTGCGGACGACCCCCAGCACGATGTCGGGCAGGTGCCGCGGCGAGCCACCCACCTCGATCTCCTCGACGGGCCGCTCGCTGATCGCGAACCCCGCGTCCGGGGTCAGCAGATCCTCGATGACCTCGACGACGCTCGGGGTCGTCGTCGCCACACCGAGCAGCCGGCCCGCCGTCTCCGCCGACACGATCACCGAGTTCGCACCCGACTGCCGCAGCAGGTGCACGTTCTCCGACTCCCGGACCGCCACGACGATCGTGACCTTCGGCGCCAGCTCGCGGGCGGTCAGCGTGACCAGCACCGCGGTGTCGTCGCGGTTCGTCGCGATCACGATCGCCGACGCGTAGGGCACGCCCGCGACGCGCAGCACGCTCGACCGGGTCGCGTTGCCGTTCACCGTGATCAGTCCCAGCGCGGACGCCGCGTCGAGCTGTGTGCGGTCGGTGTCGACGACGACGATCTCCGACGGGTCCGCCCCGTCGCCGAGCAGCGTGTCGACCGCGGCCCGGCCCTTGGTGCCGTAGCCGACGACGATCGTGTGGTCGCGCACGCGTGACCTCCAGCGGGAGATGCGATACGCCTGGCGCGAACGTTCCGTGAGCAGTTCCACGGTGGTACCGACCAGGACGATGAGGAAGAGCAGCCGCAACGGCGTGATGACCACCGTCGTGACCAGCCGGGTCGCGCTCGTGACCGGCACGATGTCGCCGTACCCGGTGGTCGAGAGCGACACGGTCGCGTAGTAGAGGGCGTCGAGGAACGAGATGCCGCTGCCGTCGTCGTTGTTGTCGACGTAGCCCTCGCGGGACAACCAGACGATCAGTGCGGTGGCGAACAGCGCGCCCAACGCGATCGCCAGCCGGCGCACCAGGGACACGACCGGGCCGAGGGTCGGGTCCGGCATGCGCAGGGCGCCCGCGGTCTCCCTGTCGAGGACCCTGCGCCGCAACCGCTCGTTCATCGCCGCGGAGGGTAGCGCGCTGCCGTCACCGTCAGTGTGTGACGTCGACGATCACTCGGCCGACCGATCAGCGACGATGCCGGCCTCGGCGGCCCCGGCGACGAGCCTGTCGAGCCCGAACGCGCCGACCGCGTCGAGCGCGCCCGTACCGTCGACACCGTGCTCCGCCGCGCGCCCCGCACCCCACGCCAGCAGCCCCGCCGTGATCGCGTACCCGTCGGGCGAGGTCAGGTGTGTGCGGGCCAGCAGGGTGCCGGTCCCGTCGAAGGCCTCGGCGACGAAGTGCGACGTGGTCCGCTCCAGCGTCGCCGCGTCGGGGGCGGCCGGGATCCGGGAGATCACCTTCTGCAGCAGCGTCGTCGCGCCGCCGGCCAGCAACGGAATCCGGCCCAGCAGCGGGGTGACGCGGCTCGACGCGTGCAGGGCTGCATTCGCAGCGCCGAACCAGCCGAGGTAGACGTCGACGGTCCGTAGCCCCGGTGCCAGTCGGGGCAGCGCGAACTGTTCGGACGCCCCGATCGTCACGCCCGGTCGCGGCTTTCCGGCGACGTGGAACGTCCGCATCCGCGACGCCGCCGGTTCCTCGCGCACGCCGCCGTCGCGGAACGCGTACGCGGGGCGCGTCATGACGCCCGCGACCGAGTCGAGCGTGCCGCGGGAGAACGCGCGGCCGCGGCCGCCGCCGCTGAGGAAGTAGCCGACGTCGACCCGTCGCGCCGCGTTCCCGGCGTCCCGCAGCGCCAGCGCGCCCGCGAGGACACCGGGGATGTAGTCGTTGCCGAACGCGGGGAGCAGGGCCGCGCCGGTCCGCGCGGCGTCGGGGCCGTGGGTCTCGTGGACCTCGCGGATGAACGGCGGCTCGCCCGTCGAGTCGACGTAGACCGCGCCCGCGTCGATCGCCGCCGCGACCGCGGGGCCGCCGAGGCGCATGAACGGCCCGACCGTCGACACCAGCACGTCGCCCTTCTCGACGAGTGCCCGGATCGACGCCGGGTCGGTGACGTCGGCGCGGGCCGTCTGCAGGCCGCCGAGACCGTGCGCGATCCCGGCCAGCCGGTCGGGGTCGCGGCCCGCCAGGACGGGGCTGAGGCCGCGGTCGACCATCGCCTGCGCGGTGCGCCCGCCGGTGTACCCGGTGGCGCCGAGGAGCACGATCCTGCCGGTCATGGCAGCAACCTAAGGGGTCTCAGGCCCCGTCGTCGGCCCTGTCGTCGGCCCGGCGCGGGATCGCCGGGTAGCCGGGGCCGGCGGTCGCGTCGAGAATCCGTCGCGACGCCTCCCCGAGCCGCGCGAACAGCTCCGGCCCCAACGGGTCGGTGACCAGCCGCCGCACCGCCGCCACGTGTCCCGGTGCGGCCGCGACCAGTTTCGCCACGCCGTCGTCGGTGAGCGTCGCGATCGTGACCCGGCCGTTGCCCGGGCAGGGTCGGCGCTCGACCCAGCCGTTGCGCTCCAGCTTCGCGACGGCGTGCGACAGCCGCGACAATGACCCCTGGGTGAGGACGGCCAGCTCGCTCATCCGCAGGGTGCGCTCCGGTGCGTCGGACAGGCCGGCCATCACGAGGTAGCCGAACAGCGACAGGTCCTCGTCGCGTTGGAGCTGGGCGTCGAGGAAGCCCGGCAGGGTCAGCAGCATCCCGCTGAACGCGAGCCAGCTCCGCAGCTCGCCGTCGTCGAGCCAGCGGGTGTCGGCCTCGTCGGCCGGATCGAGGTCAGGGGTCGTGCCCACCCGATCACCGTAACCGAGGTGCACTTCAACTTGAAGGTTCAATACCGGGTCGACATGCCGGGCGCCCCCGACAACGTGGGTTTGCGGCCAGCTGTTCGCGCGCAACCTCACGGCTGTCGACGGGCCGGATCGCGACCGTGAGGTTGCGCGCGGTTGTTCCGCCGGGCCCGGCTCAAGGGGTGGGGGCCGGGACACTGTCGAGGAGGGCGCGCAGGCCGTCGGCGTCGAGGAGGTCGGCCGGGCGCAGGGTGCGGCCCGCACGGACGTAGTGGAACACCGCCCGCACCTGCTCCGGCTCCACCCCGGCCAACGCGGCCCAGGCCAGCCGGTAGGCAGCCAGCTGCACGGCCAGCGGGCCGAGGCGGGACTCGTCGGGGGGCGGGCCCGTCTTCCAGTCGACGACGGTGAACCCACCGTCGGGGTCGGGGAACACCGCGTCCATCCGGCCCCGCACCGCGATACCGGCGATCACGGTCTCGAACGGCACCTCGACCTCGACCGGTCGCCGGTCGGCCCACTCCGAGCGCAGGAACGCAGCCTGCAGGTCCTCGAGGGCGTCGTCGGAGGCGGCGCCGTCGTCGGCGGCGCCGGGGAGGTCGTCGAGATCGAGGAGGCCGGCGGCGCCGAAGCGCTGTTCCAGCCAGGCGTGGAAGGCGGTGCCGCGGCGGGCGTGCGGGTTGGGCGGCAACGGGAGCGGGCGGCGCAGCCGGGCGGCGAGGGCGTCGGGGTCGGCGGCCAACTCGACGAGCTGGCTGACCGAGAAGTGTGCGGGCAGCTCGACGGTGGGCCGGGCGCGGGCGGCGGCGCGTTCGGCGAGCAGGACGTCGACGTCGGCGGCCCAGCCCTCGGGGTCGTCCAGGTCGTCGTCGGGGTCCTCGGGGGGGCTGGGGGCCATCAGGTCGAGCTGTGCGCCGGGATCCGCGGCGGCGGCGAGGGTCTCGGCATGGTGCTCCCGGGCCTCGGCGAGACCGCGGAGCGCTGAGCGGACCATGTCGGCCCCGCTGTGGACGTCGGATGAGCGGGCGCCGAGCGGGTCGGCGGGCCATTCGGCGGTGACGACGCGGTCGTTGGCGGGGTTGGTCTCGCCCTCGGCGGGTTCCTCGGCCCAGGCCTCGATGCGCCCACCGGCGGCGGGTATCTCCCCCGCGACCTGCAGCAGGAACTCCGACGGTTCGCGGGGCCGGTCGCCGAGGGTGCCCCAGCGGTGCCCGGACAGCAGCAGGACGCGTTCGGCGCGGGTGAGCGCGACGTAGAACAGGCGGCGTTCCTCGACGAGCCGGCGTGCGTCGAGCGCGTCCTGGTGGGACTTGACCGCCAGCTCCGCCTCCTTGCGGTCGACGTTCGCGGGGAGCGCGAACGGCGGGAGGTCGGCCGCGTCGCCGCGGAGCGGGACCGGGAGGTCGGCGGGTGAGGTGAGCCAGTCGCCGCCGATCTTGCGGCCGGGGAAGACCTGCGCGACCAGGTGCGGGACGGCGACGACCTCCCATTCGAGTCCCTTGGCGGCGTGCACGGTCAGGACCTGGACGCGGTCGGGGACGACCTCGATCTCGCCGGGGGTGAGCCCGTCCTCGGCCTGTTCGGCGGTCTCCAGGTAGTCGAGCAGGGCGGTGAGGGAGGAGACCTCGGCACCGGCGGAGAACTCGGCGACGACGTCGGCGAACGCGTCGAGGTGGGCGCGCCCGACGGGACCGGGCCGCGACGCCGCCTCGGTGTCGAGCAGGAGGAGGCGTTCGGCGTCGGCGACGAGGTCGGTGAGCGGCGCGGACAGCCGGGAGCGCAGCCACAGCAGGTCGCGCCCGAGCCGGCGGATGCGGTCGAACCCGGCCGGCGAGTACTGCTCGGGCGGGCCGGGGTCGTCGAGGGCGTCGACGATGCCGGCCTGTTCGGCCTGCTCCCCCGGCAGCGCGCCGAGGGCGAGCTCGGCGGGGCTGAGCGGGCCGGGACCGTTGCCCGACGTGGGTGGGGCCAGCTCGCGGGCGCGGGCCCACAGCGCGGCGAGGTCGGCGACGCCGAGGCGGAACCGGGCGCCGGTGAGCAGCCGCATCGCGGCCGGCCCGGCCAGCGGGTCGGCGACGAGCCGCAGGGCGCTGACGAGGTCGCGCACCTCGGGGGTGTCGAGGAGCCCACCGAGGCCGACGACCTCGACCGGCAGCCCCCGGGCGCGCAACGCGGCGGCGATCGGATCCATGTCGGCGCGCCGGCGGACGAGAACGGCCGACGTCGGCGCGGGCCGATCCGCATCGAGAGCGGCCCGCCACTGGGCGGCGACGGCGTCGGCCATCCACGCGACCTCGGTGTCGACGTCGGGCAGCAGCGCGGCGCGGACGTCGCCCGCGGCGGCGGTCGGGCCGGCCCGCAGCTCCCCGACCTCGACGGCGCCGGGCCCGGTGCGCAGCGGTTCGGAGACGGCGTTGGCCAGCGCAAGGACCTCGGGTGGGTTGCGGAAGCTGGTGAGCAGGCCGTACTCGTCGGCGGGCTCCTCGCCCGCGGGGAAGTCGGTGCGGAACCGGGCGAGGTTTCCGGCGCTGGCGCCGCGCCAGCCGTAGATCGACTGGCAGGGGTCGCCGACGGCGGTGACCGACAGGTCGTCGTCGCGCGCGGGGGCGCCGGGGATGCGCCCGAACAGGGCGCGGAGCAGGACGCGCTGGGCGTGACCGGTGTCCTGGTACTCGTCGAGCAGCACGGCCTTGTAGGTGGCGCGTTCGGTGGCACCGACCTCGGGGTGCTCATCCGCGACGCGAGCGGCGATGGCCATCTGGTCGGCAAAGTCGATGGTGCGCTCGGCCCGTTTGCGGGCGGCGAACGCCTCGACCAGCGGCAACAGCTCCACGCGCATCCGTTGGGCCGCGATCCAGCGCTTGTAGGTCTGCGACGGCTCGGCACGCTGCCCCTTGGCCCGCGGCGCGTTCTCCAACGCGTCGGCCATCTCCCCGGCGAGGCGGCGCACGTCGGCGGGATCGGCCAGGTGCTCACCGATCTCCCCGGCCAGCGCGAGCAGGTAGCCGGTGACGGTGGCGGGGACGCGGTCGATCTCCAGGTCGTCCGCCCAGGTGGAGACGACGCGGTGCGCGAGCTGCCACGACGCCGTCTCGGTGAGCAGCCGCGCGGCGGGCTCGGCGGGCAGCCGCAGCGCGTGTTCGGCGACGAGCCGGCCCGCGTAGGCGTGGTAGGTCGAGACCGTCGGCTCCCCGGCGAGGACCGCGGTGCGGCGGACACCGGAGGGGTCGAGCTCGTCGAGCAGCGGCGACCCGGCGAGCCGCCGCAACCGGGCCCGGACACGCTGGCCCAACTGCTGCGCGGCCTTGCGGGTGAAGGTGAGACCGAGGACCTGTTCGGGCAGCACCTGCCCGGTCGCGACCAGCCACACGACGCGCGCGGCCATCGTCTCGGTCTTGCCCGCCCCGGCCCCGGCGACGACGAGCGCGGGCCGGGCCGGCGCTGCGATGACGGCGGCCTGCTCGTCGGTGGGCGGGTGCAGGCCGAGCGCCACCGCCAGCGACGCGGGGGTGAGGGTCACGGCGCGGTCACCGGCCGTCCGGCCTCTCGTGCGGGGCAGCTGGTGCGGACGGGGCAGCGGTCGCAGTCGGCGCTGACCCGGGCCACGAACGCCGAGCCGGACGTGTCCTGCGCGCAGGTGGCGACGACGCCACGCCACCGGGCCAGTTCGGCGGCGTCGAGCGGTGGCTGCGAGGGCTCCTTGGCCTGGCCACTCGCCTTGCGGTCGGCCAGGTAGACCAGCCGCGCCCCGCCCGGGGTGACGCCCTTCTCCAGCAGCCGGCCGAACGCGCCGAGCGCGGCCGCGAGCTGGTAGACGGCGAGCTGGGGGTGCTCGGCCGCGACGCGCGCGCTGACCGCGGTCTTGCCCGTCTTGACGTCGACGACCACCGGGCGGCCCTCGGCGTCGACCTCCAGGCGGTCGACCCGGCCGCGCAGCTGCAACCACGGCCCCTGCGCACGGCCGACCTCCGGCTGCTGACCGGGGACGTCCCCCTCGACCGGCAGGTCGAGCCGCACCGCCTCCTCGACGGCCACGAGCCGCAGCCCGTCGGCGCGGCTGGTGCGGACCCATTCGTCGAACGCCGCGAGCATCGCCCGGACACGGTCGAGCTCGCGGCGCCCGTACCAGGGGGCGCCGACGTCGAGACGGGCCCAGGCCGACCGCAGCGCGTGCTCCAGCTCGGCCGGTTCCGCACCGGCCGACGCCGACTGCACCAGCGCGTGCACCAGCGAGCCGGTGACCGCGGCGAGCGCGCCGACGTCGCCCCCGCCGTGGCGTTCGAGCACCCACCGCAGCGGGCAGGCCATGATCCGTTCGACGTCGGACGGCGACACCGGCACGACCTCGCCGGGCACCCGCAGCGGCGCGTCGGTGGAGACGGGCGCGAGACCGTACCAGTCGTCGGGATGCACGCCGGGGACGTTCTCGGCGGCGAGCCGGGCCAGCTGGACCGCGGCCCGTTCGCGACGCTCGGGATCCCCTGGCGTCGACACCGCGCGGCGCAGCTCGCCCACCAGCTCGGCGAGCACCAACGAGCGGCTCGGCCGCTGCACCGTGCGGGCCTCGGCGGCACCGGCGGGCAGCGGATCGAGCTCGTCGAGGAACCGGGACGGCTGCTCGTCCTCCCCCTGCACCGCGCTGACCAGCAACGTGTGCGCCGCACGGGTGCACGCGACATAGAACAGCCTGCGCTCCTCGGCCAGCAGCGGCGCGACCCGCGAGATGCGGGCGTCGGGCTCGGCGATCCCGGCGAGCAGGTCGACGAGGCGTTCGGTGCCGAGCAGGCTGCCGCGCAACCGCAGATCCGGCCAGGCCCCCTCCTGCACCCCCGGCACGGCGACGACCTGCCACTGCCGGCCGCGGGCGCCGTGCGCGGTGAGCAGCGAGACCGCGTCGCCCGTCGGGGCCCGGGCGGCCATCGAGTCGCCCGGGAGCTGCTGGTCGGCGAGGTAGTCGGCGAACCCGGCGACGTCGGCGCCCGGGAGCCGGTCGCTGTAGCGGGCGGCCGCGTCGAACAGGGCGAGCACGGCGTCGAGATCCCGGTCGGCCGCGGCGCCGACGGGCCCGCCGCGCCCGCTCGACTCGGCCCACCGGTCGCCCAGTCCGGACTGCTGCCAGACCCGCCAGAGCACCTCCTCGACGCTGTGCCCCTCCCGCGCCGCCGCCGCTGCCGTGGCGAGCAGGGCGCCTACGCGGCGCAGCGGCGCGGTCTCCGACGGCGGCAACGTCGCCAACGGGTCGACGTCGCCCTCCACCGCCGCCCGCAACGCTGCGACCAGCAGCGGATCGCTACTGATGATCTCATCCCCCGCCGCCGCGTGCAGCCGCAGCAACCCCCGCCGCAACCGGCGCATCCGCATCGGATCGCCCGAACCGAGCGGCGACGTCAGCAGGGCCGCGGCGGCGTCGGCGTCGAGCGACTCCGGCCGCGTCGCCGCACGCAGCACCATCAGCAACGGCACGACCGCGGGCTGGCGCCCCAGCGGCAGCTCGTCGGGCGGCGCCGCGATCGGCACACCCGACGCCACCAGCGCGCGGCGCAGCGCGGGCAACGACCGCCGCGTCGACCGCGACAGCACCGCCATCTCCGACCACGGCACACCGTCGACCAGATGGGCGCGGCGCAGCCGGTCGGCGATCCACGACGCCTCCGCGGCGACCGACGCGAACACCCGGACCAGGACCTCCCCGCCGTCCGGGTCCTCACCGTCGGGGCCGCGCCGGGACCGGCCCTCCCCGCTGCCCGGCAACCTGGCCGCCAGCCGCTCCCCCGCCGCGCGGACCACAGGTGCGCTGCGATGGTCGACGTCGAGCACCACCGTCTCCGCCTCGACGGCCCGTAGCCCCTGCGGATCGGCGCCGCGGAACATCAGCACCGCCTGGTCGGCGTCACCGGCCAGCAACGTCGTCGTCGCCGTCGACCCCAGGGCACCGACCAGCTCCATCTGCTGCGGATCCAGGTCCTGCGCGTCGTCGACGAACAGGTGCCGCACCCGCTGCTGCTCCGCCGCGCGCAGATCGGGATCGGCGGCCAGCGTGTCGAGCGCGGCGGCGACCAGCTCCGCCGAGTCGAGCGCCGGGGCCGTGGCCTGCGGCGCGCCCCGCCCGGCGGCGCCGCGCAACAGCACGACCTGCTCGTACACCCGGAAGAACCGGCCCGCGGCACGCCACTCGTCGACGTCGAACCGCTCCCCGATCCGGTGCAGCTCCTCCGGCCCGAGCCCGCGCTCCGCCGCCCGCAGCAGCAGCTCCCGCAGCTCCGCCGCGAACCCCGGCAGCCCCAGCGCAGGGCGAAGCCGCTCCGGCCACCCCGAACCGGGCGCGTCGCCCTCGACCTCCCCGGCCAGCAGCTCACGGACCACGACGTCCTGCTCCGCGCCCGCCAACAGCCGCGGCGGCGGATCACCGTGGCGGGCCGCGTGCAGCCGCAACACCCCGAACGCGTACGAGTGCACCGTGCGCACCAGCAGCTCACGCGTCGTCGACTCGGGGTTCCCGCCGTCGGGATGCAGCAGCGGCGTCAACCTCTCCCGCATGTCGACGGCCGCGCGCCGGCTCCCGACGAGCACCAGCATGTTCTCGGGCGCAACGCCCTCCCGGATGCGCTCGGCCAACGCAGCGAGCAGCACCGTCGTCTTGCCCGTGCCCGGCCCGCCGACCACCCGCAGCGGGCCCTCACGGTGCGCCAGGACCCGCCGGGCCGCGTCGTCCCACGTCGGCGCCCCCACGGGCGCGAGGCCACCGCGCACGAGCAGCGGCACCCGGCCGCGGCGGGGCGCGGCGGCCGTGCGGGGGGACGAGGAGCGTGGCACCCGAGGATTCGACCACGCCCCACCGACGATCTCCGCGGGGCCGCCCCCACCCTCCGTTCGCCACCGACCGTGATGGCAGCATGACGGGAGTGTCCGAGAACGCCCGGCGCCTGCACGTGCACACCTTCGGCAACCCCGTCGGTGTGCCGCTGCTCGCACTCCACGGGGTGACGGGCCACGGCGCGCGCTGGGCCCCGCTCGCCGAAGCGGTCCCCGAGCTGCGCTGGATCGGCGTCGACCTGCGCGGGCACGGCCGTTCCCCCTGGTCCCCGCCGTGGAACATCGAGCAGCACGTCGCCGACGCGATCGCCGTCCTCGACCGGCTCGAGGTGGAGGACGTCGCCGTCGTCGGCCACTCGTTCGGGGGCGCGATCGCCGTGCACCTCGCCCGTGCCGTCCCCGACCGCATCGAACGGCTCGTCCTGCTCGACCCCGCCCTGGGCCTCGACCCCGACGACATGCTCGAAACCGCCGAGGACACCCGCCCCGACGAGACCTACCCCGACCTCGACAGCGCCCGCGCCGACCGGGCCGACCGGTGGAAGGGCGTCGACAGCGCGGTGGTCGACGCCGAGGTCGCCGCCCACCTCGCCCACTTCGAGGACCACTGGGAATGGCGCTACCTGCGGTCGGCCGCACTCGTCGCCTGGAACGAGATGGCCCGCCCCGCCGTCGTCCCACCAGCCGGGATGCCGACGCTCGTCCTGCCCGCCACGCGCGGCGACTTCGTCGAACAGTCCTGGCTCGACCGCTGCGCCGCCACCCTGGGCGCCGACCTGACCGTCCGGCCCGTCGAGGCGGGGCACATGCTGTTCCTCGAACGTACCGACGAGGTGGCCGCGCACATCCGCGAGTTCGTGCTCGGCGTCGACTGATGTGACCGACTGAGCGTGCCGGAGGCGACGGATGGACGAGGAGACGGTCGAGGCCGTGCGCGACGCCGTCCGCGCCATCCCGCCGGGTGAGACGTCGACCTACGGCGAGATCGCCCGACAGCTCGGGCTGAGCTCGCCGCGGATCGTCGGCAAGATCCTGTCCGACGACGGGCACGACATCCCCTGGCACCGCGTCCTGCGCGCCGACGGCTCCGCCGCCCCGCACATCGCCGTCGAGCAGGCGGCGCGGCTGCGCGCGGAAGGCGTTCTGCTGGTGGACGGCCGCCTCCCCCGCGAGCTCCGCCGCCGCTGAGCCCTCCCCGGGCCGGGCGGCCGGGGCCGAGGCGAGCCGGGCCCGGGGCCGGGCCGGGGTCGGGGTCGGGGCGGGGTC